>PMBG01000128.1:0-13366 GCA_003153755.1 Chloroflexota bacterium
GGCGGTGAGGGCCGGATCGAAGTGAATGCGAGCTCGATCGACCTGAAGGCCTGCGACATCCAGACCCAGCCATATCCGGGCCTGGCCACCGATCTGCAGCCTCCGACGTGCGTCCTGCTCACCCAGGCCGCCGGAACGAGCCACGTGCACGAGTTGGTTTTCGAAGACCGCCTAGAATGGCTGGGCGAATTGCGGCGAATGGGCGCCAATGTCGAGATCGTCGACCAGCACCACGCAATCATCAATGGACCCACGCAGCTACGCGGCGCCGATGTGGAGATCGGCGATTTGAGAGCGGGCGCCTCGCTAATTCTTGCCGCCCTGGCCGCAGACGGTGTGACCACTATCCGTGGCGCGCACCACGTTCACCGCGGCTATGAGAAGATCGACCGGAAGTTCCTGGAACTCGGGGCCAGGATCGAACGGCTTTCGGAAGGGACCTGACCATCGCATGAAGATCGGCATCGACCTGGGCACAGCCAACGTCATCGTCTACGTCAAGGGCCAGGGCATCGTCATGCAGGAGCCCTCGGTGGTTGCGGTNNGACCAGAACCGCATCGTCGCGGTCGGCGAAGAGGCCCGCGAGATGATCGGGCGCACGCCGGGCAGCATCCAGGCGATCCGCCCAATGCGCGATGGCGTCATCGCGGACTACGTCATCACCGAAGCGCTCCTGGAGCACTTCATCCGCCGCGTACAGGAGGGCCGCCGTTTCGGCTTCGGCAAGCCGGAAGTGATGATCAGCGTCCCGGCGGGCGTGACCAGCGTCGAGAAGCGCGCGGTTCGCGACGCAGCCCTGAAGGCGGGCGCTGCCGAGGCGTATCTCATCGAAGAGCCCATGGCTGCCGCGATCGGCGCGAACGTGCCCATCAGCGGACCGTCCGGCGCGATGGTCATCGACATAGGCGGCGGCACCAGCGAAATCGCGGTGATTTCGCTCGGCTCGATCGTGGTGTCCACCAGCCTCCGCGTCGGTGGCAACAAGATCGACGAAGCCATCACCAACTATGTACGCAAGAAGTACAACCTCATGATCGGCGACCGCACGGCCGAAGAGGTGAAGATCCAGATCGGCACCGCCCTGCCGCTCGAACGCGAGCTCACGATGGACGTCCGCGGGCGCGACCTCATCGCCGGCCTGCCGCGCACGATCCCCATCTCCAGCTCCGAAGTCATGGAGGCGATGGAGCCGCCGCTGCAGCAGATAATCGGCGCCGTCCGCCTGGTCCTCGAGCAGACCCCTCCGGAGCTGTCCAGCGACATCATCGACAAGGGCATNNCTGCTGCGCAACATCGACAAGCTGCTGACTCAGGTCACGGGCGTTCCGTGCCACGTCGCCGACAACGCGCTGCACTGCGTGGCTCTCGGGACCGGCATCGCCCTGGAGCATTTCGACTTCTTCAAGCGGTATCTGGGTCCGCAGGTCTGATGGCGTTGCCGGCCGTGGAATCCGGCGATGCCGCCAACCGGGCGTTCGTCGACCTCCACTGCCACTCCAGCGCGAGTTTCGATTCACTGGCCCGGCCCGAGTCGATACTCCGCGCCGCCGTGGCTCGCGGTCTCACCCATCTGGCCATCACGGATCACGACCGTATCGACGCGGCGCTCCGCGTCCGCGATACCGCTCCGGACGGACTGAAGGTCATCGTCGGCGAGGAGATCAAGACCTCGGACGGCGACCTCATCGCCGTGTTCATCGAACGGCTGATCGAGCCCGGGCTGTCGGCCGTGGAGACGATCGCTGCCGTGCGCGAGCAGGGCGGTCTGGTAGGCGTGCCCCATCCCTTCGACGGCATGCGCGGGTACGGACGCAAGAGCGGAGCGAACCTGGAGGACATCGCGGGCCTCTTGGACTGGGTGGAGGCCTACAACGCTCGCGTGGTGGGTGGTTCGGCCAACGAGAAAGCGGCGCTCTTTGCGCACCAGCACGGTCTGCCGGGCATCTGCGCGTCCGATTCGCATACAGTCATGGAAGTCGGAGTGTCCTACAACTTGCTCCGCGGCGATCCCGGCACATCGGCGGGGCTTCTTGCGTCCCTTGCAACGGTTGACATGCATCCCGGCCGCGCGAGCTTTTACGTGAGAGCGTGGACGCCGCTAGCGAAGCTGATCCAATCCAGACGCGGGAACGGCCGCCGCAGGCCCGCCGCCAGTGCAGGGGAGAACCGGTGACCGACCAGCCCGAACACAGCCACTTCCCGATAGGCGATCCCCTCAGCCAGGAAGCCGATGCCCTGATCCACCCCGAGGCCCCCATCGAGGTTCCGCCGGCCGAGCAGATGTCGCTCGTGCGGCGGCTCCGGCAGCCTCGGACGCTCCTTTCGATCGCCGTCCCGCTGGCCGTGATGATCATCGCCGCGGCGCTCAACTGGAAGCAGTTGCAGGACGTGCCCGGCGAGATCAGCCGCGCCGATCCCAAGTTGATCCTTCTGGCCTTCGCCGCGTACTACATCGGGTTTCCGATCCGAGGTTGGCGGTGGACGCGGCTGCTCAAGGGTGCGGGCTACAAGATCAGGGTCAAGGACGGGACCGAGATCATCTTCCTCTCCTGGCTGGTCAACTGCATCGTGCCGGCCAAGTTGGGCGACCTTTACCGCGCGTACCTCCTGAAGCTCAACAGCCCCGTCTCGGCGACGCGAACGCTGGGGACGGTCTTCATGGAGCGGATCCTGGACCTGATCGCCATCGCGGCCCTGGGCCTGCTGGCCGGTTACTGGCGCTTCCACAGCAGCCTGAACGATCTTCCGCAGAGCGTCCAGGTCATCTTCGCGTTCGGCGTCGTCGTCGTCGTTCTGCTGATCGTGGCTCTCGTGGTGATGCGCAACTTCGGCCGGCGGGTCATCGGCCTCCTGCCGCTGCCGCACCGCGTTGTCGACTTCTACGATCGATTCGAGGAAGGGGTCTTCGGATCGGTCGGCGTGAAGGGCCTGCCCGTGCTCGGCATGATGACCGTTCTCATTTGGATGACCGAGTCACTGCGCCTCTACTGCGTCGTCCTGGCACTTGGTTACGCGGACGTTGACCTGGGCCTGTCCGGGGCCATGTTCATCGCCCTGATCGGGTCCCTGTTGACGGCAATTCCGCTCACTCCGGGCGGCCTCGGGGTTGTCGACGGCGGCATGATCGGCGTTCTGACGGGCGTCTTCAAAACGAGCACGCCCCATGCATTTGCGATCGTGCTCATCGATCGCACGATCAGCGTCTTCTCGATCGTGGTGTTCGGTTCGATCGCGTACGTGATTTCTTCGAAGCCGCGCGGTGGCGGCATGCAGGTCGAGGAGATCAACCCTCCGGTCGCCAGCGCGGGGTAGGGTCCGAATCGGCGCCGGAATACGGGCCGGATCGCGCCCCGGCCTCCGCCGGCACACACCTCGCTGCGCTCGCCAGACGTCGCGGCTGCGGCCGGCCGGCTGCGCCCGGGGCACACTCCGGCCGCGTGCTCCGGCGCCTCCGTGCAGGAGGGGAGTAGCCGCCCGGCGGCGCGGAGGCGAACCTGAGGCCGCAACCGAAATTTGCGTAGATTCGCGTAGATATCGATACTCGAGTGACCTCGAACCGAAGTGAGGGCGATCTCGTGAGGGTGAGGTCAATCGGCTTCGTGGCGGCATGTGCCGCCGGGCTGCTGGCGACGGCCGCGCTCGCAGCCGGCTGTGTGACGTCGGGCGGCGTTACCGCACCGCCAGGGAACTCGTCGACCGGCTCGCCGGCGGCCTCAGCCTCCCCGGCGGCGTCCCCGGCCGCCACGCCGGACGCCTCGCCGAAACCGTCCGGCAACTGCGGTGAGGCCGATCTGGCGGCCGCGACCCAGAACCCCTATACGATCGCGAGCCTCGCTCGCAACGATCGCGGGTTCCTTGTGGGCGAAGTGAACGAGATGGGGCCGGCCGTTTTCGGTCTCGACGCGTCGAGTGACGTCACGGCTCATTGGAGGATCTTCACGCCGGTGGACGTGCGGGTGGAGCGAGTGCTCCGTGGCCGGACTGAGACGGGAACGGCGCAGCTCGTCTTCGAAGGAGGAGTGGTTGGGTGCCACAGCGAGAGGAACAACCTTGCGCCCGATCTCGAGACCGGCAAGCGATACGTCTTTGTCACGTCCGGGTACCTCGCTCAAGCCGGCATTGTGCCCGCGGATGAGCAGGACATCGACTTTGCATGGGAGATCGACGCCTCCGGCATAGTCCACACGTCCCTCGGGCCGCAGTCGCTTACCTCGCTGGCTCTGGTCCTGGCCGAGGCCGAACCCTCGCCCTCGAAACGCTGAACGAAGGCGGGCGCCGTGAATCCGCCCTCGTCCCGCAGGTGGGACCTTCGACTGCCCCAGAGTCCTCGGTCGGTAGTCGTTACACGTGAGTACAAAAGAGCCATTCACGCTTTGGGGGCGCGCTCCGATAGTTGAAGTATTGGGGCCATAGTGCACCCGTACCGGAAGCCAGGCTGGCAAATGACCGGACAGAACGGACGAGCCTTCAACGAATGGTTGAGGGCGCAGCTCAAAGCCAAGAAAATGTCGCAGCGTCAGCTGGCGCAGCAGTCCGGGGTCGATCACTCGACGATATCCCGGTTGATCCGCGGCGACCGCATGCCGTCCCTGGGGACGGCCACAAAGCTTGCCCGCGGACTCCGCGAAATCCGCGACGACGCCGAAGCGCCGCAGTACCTGGGCGCCGTCGCATCGGGTACAGCGAACCCGACCGCTCGTGTGGAGTACGCGCTGCGCGCAGACGAGGTTCTCTCCGAGCCGCAGGTGCGCCAGATCATGGAGTACTACCTGGCGGTGAGGATGCGACGCTTCGGGCGTGGCTACGCAGGTGTACGTCCCGAAGAGCGACCCATCGAACCGCGCCGGCTGATGGGCGACCGGCGGGATACGCCGCTGATGTCGGCCGCGATTGCGGGCGCCTCAGTACGCCAGGTTCCACACGCGATGGCGCCACGTCCGCGTTCGGGCCGCGACGCCGGCTGATCTCCGGCCCCGTCAGTCCGGGCCGGGTGTCAGCGCGCGATCCTCTATGAGGTCACCGAGCCGGGCCACGTTCACCGCGTCGTAGCCATCCTCCATGCGCGGCGTCTCCAGGTAGTAGGCGACGTGGGCAAGCGCAGGATGTCGAAGCAGGTGGGCAAGACCCTCGCGGCCGATCTCGCCGTCGCCCAGGTGAGTGTGGCGGTCGTGACGCGATCCAAGCGGCGACGTCGAATCGTTCAGGTGGATCATGGCGAGCCGCTCCAGGCCGATGAGCCTGTCGAATTCGTCGAGGACCTCGTCGACCACCTCGGGCCGGGAGATTTCATATCCGGCGCCCCACAGGTGCGCCGAGTCCAGGCAGATGCGGATCCGGCCGTCGAGTCCGCGGGATTCGGCCGACTCGAGAACCATCGCGAGCTCTTCCAGGGTGGATCCGATGGAGTTGCCGCCGCCGGACGAGTTCTCGAGAACCACGAACGCTGCCTGGGGGTCCTCCCGGAGCGACGGCAGCCCTTCCGTGACCTGCGCCAGACCGTCGACGACGCGGCGCACGCCGGTCTCCAGTCCCGAGCCGCGGTGGGATCCCACGTGCACGTTGACGAACCGCGCCCCGAACTCGGGCGCATGCTCCACTTCGTGCCTCATCATTTCCACCGATTTCGCGAAGAGCTCATCGTCGGGGCCGGCAAGGTTCACGAGATATGCGGCGTGAATTGCGACCGGCCCGAGCGAGAGTTCGATCAGCCGGCGTCGAAATGCCTCCGCCTCGGGCGGCGTCTCGGCCCTGCGTCGCCACGCAGTCGGGTTGTCGCTGAAGATCTGGATCGTTGTCGCACCGATGGCGTGCGCGCGTTCGGCCACCCGCACCAGGCCCATGCCCATCGGTAGGTGAGCTCCGGCCTTGCGGCCGTCGGGCAGGCAAACCCGCTCGATCGGCGCGATCGATTGGCCGCGCGCCGGGTCGGTTGTCCCGCCGTGAGCTGTTCGATCCGAAGTCAACTTGACGTCAGCCTCTCGCGGCGGTCCGATCAGATGGGCGTGTCAGCCGGCGCGATGGCCGTTGCGGTCGGGCGTGTAGCCGCCGCCGAGTACGGGTTCGATGAGCCCGTAGTCACCTGCGCACCGCTTGTATAGCACGCAGAGTCTCTCCGATTCCGCGTTCACGAAGATGAAGAAGTGGTGACCGAGTTCCTCCATTCGTTCGAGGGCGTCCTCCTCGAACATGGGCTCGATGTCGAACCGCTTCGTCTTGACGATCCGTTTTCGTGGCGTCTCGGCCTCGGCGAGGCTCTCCGGCTCGTCGCCTCGCTCGGCGCGCGCGCGCGCCGCTTCCGGCCGGACCTTGCTGCGCGGCTTCTCGCGGGCGTCAACCGCCTGGCGCTCGATTCGATCAATCACGGCGTCGAGGCCTGCCTGGTGCGTTGGCCCCGCGGCGTGGCTGCGGATGGTCTGTCCGCCGACGATGAGCGTGACCTCGACGATCTGGGAGTCGGCAGCGCTGCGATGCTGCTCGGCCGAGAGTTCCACGACGGCGTCCGTGCTGTCGTCCATCAGCCGCTCGAGCCGATGCATCTTCCGCTCGGCGTACTCCTTGACGTGCTCCGGGACGTCGATGTTCTTGCCCTTGACGATCGTCCTCACAGCTGACCTCCGAAACGCAACTCGCGTACCACCGGCTGGCGGAAGGCCAGCTCGGGTGCACGCACCAAGAGAAGAGCCGCTGGCACAGAGGCAGTATAGGAGTTGGTTCCGACGGTGGACTTCAACCGTCTTGCGTAGCGGCCGTGTTGGCCCGTCCTATCTCTCGCGTGCAACGGTTAGCCCCGATACCGCCATCGCCCCGGCGTCGTACAGGGCCCCGGCGCACTCGGCCAGGGTTGACCCGGTGGTGACGACGTCGTCCACAAGCACGACCCACGCCCCGGCCACCGACCCGCTCGACGGCGCCGCGCGCGCGGCAAAGGCCCCGGCCACGTTGCCCTTGCGGGCCTTCCGGCCGAGGTCGAATTGAGGCCTGGTGGCACGGGTTCGTTCCAGGGCTATCAGGCAGGGCATGCCGAGCTGCAGCGAGGCGGCGCGCGCCAGCAGGACGGCCTGGTCGTAACCGCGCTGCCTCGCGCGCTCGTGGTGGACGGGCACCGGCACGAGGACGTCGCCGCCCGCCGCTGCCGCTCGCCAACGAGCGGCCATCGCTTCGCCGAGCGGCTCCGCCAGACGCCGTTCACCGCCGTACTTCAACTTGTGCAACGCCGCGCGGACCGGCCCGGAGAATGGAGCGCACCACTCCAGCTGAGTCAGCGGCAGCGGCATCGAAGCGGGCAGACCGATCGGAACACCGGCCGGCAACTCCGTGCGCTCGCGGAGCGCGTGCCCGCAGGAGTGGCAGAGTGCCTCGCCATCCACGCCGCAGCCGGCACATGACGGCGGAAGCGCTACGTCCAGGAGGAACGCCGCCGCCGTTGGAATGGCCGCCAATCTCATGGCGTCAAGCTAGGGCGTGGCACTCAACGGGCGCTTACTCGTGGCTTATCGGGGCTTACCTGCCGGCGACGGCTCGCCCAACGCGCCGATCGGCGGTCAACGGAACCGCGGGACTAGCCGGCTGTCTCCAGCACGATCTCGTCGCCGACCTGAGTCCCCGTGGCCGCGATGGAGCCTGCAGGAAGCTCCAGGACCCCGTACGCGCCCAGTACGGGCCAGACGATGCCCCGCCACGGCGGCACGGCGCTGCGGGCCGCCACAACCCGCCTGGGGCCGCCGTTGCCCTCAGGGGGACGTGCGACGAAGACCACATCGATGGCGAATCTCATGAACAGCATGTGGATGCTGTTCTCGCCGGGCATCCACAGCCCGCAGCCGGTGGGCAGCGACCGGCGGCCCATCAGACCCATGAACCGGCTCCAGAAGGAGGAGCCGTCCTCGACTCGTTCCCCGAGTACGGTGGCGCGGCTGACATTCCGCGCGATCAGTCGCGCTCGGCTCACTTGCTGATCGAGCCTGAGCCGAGCGTGCTCATGATCCTGATCGCGGCCGGCCCTAGGATGACTATGAAGAGCGCCGGGAAGATGCAGCCGACGAGCGGGAAGAGCATCTTGATCGGGGCCTTCGCCGCCATTTCCTCTGCTCGCTGTCGACGCTCGATGCGCAGCTGTTCCGACTGGACCTGAAGCACCTTGGAGATCGAGACGCCCAGCTGTTCGGCCTGGATGATCGCGCCGATGAAGTTGGACAGGGGCGCGACGTTCGTCCGCGGGACCATGTCCCGTAGAGCGTCGCGGCGCGTCTTGCCGACTCGGACCTCGGCCAGTGCACGGCGGAACTCATCGGATAGCGGGCCGGGGAGCTTCTCGACCACCTTGGCCAGCGCCGCGTCGAAGCCGAGGCCCGCGCGGACGGAGATCGTGAGCAGGTCGAGAGCGTCCGGGATCGCCTTCAGGATGACCTTCTGGCGTGCCTTGATCTTGTTGCCGAGCCAGAATTCGGGCACCAGGTAGCCGATAGCGCCGCCGACCAGACCGAAGATGATGCCGTTCGTGAGCCCGCCGGAAATGAGGGTCATGAGCAGGAACGCGATCACGCCGATGGCGATTGCAGCGAGCAGTTTCACGCCCATCCAGTCGGTGAGCCGCAGATCGCCGGGGTTGCCGGCCATTGCGAGCCGCTTCTCGATGGTTTCCGCCGATGAGGCGTTGCCTAGTCTGCCGCCCATCCTGGAAAGCCTGCCGACGAGCGGGCGCAACGTGCGCTCGGCGAACGGAAGCTGCAGTTCGAGTTCCTCCAGGTTGCGCGCCTGGACATTGCCGAGCTGCGTGAGTCTTGCCTGGACGGGGTCGACGGGAGCGCCGGATGTGAGACCTACAACAAGGAGCAGGATGCCGAGCCCCACGAAGGCGCCCAGGACAAGTGCGGGGACCATCGGTCAGACCTCGATCTTTACGATGCGCTGGATCAGCGTGAAGCCAAGGAACATCAGGAAGAAGGCGAAAAACAGCACGACCACGCCGGCCGGAAGTCCCAGGAAGTCTGGCGGCTTCTGGAACATCGGTGCCATGAAGCCCGGCGAGATGATGTAGAGGAGGCCCATGAGGATGACCGGCATGGCCGCCACCACGTAACCCGAGAGGCGTCCCTGGGCCGTGAGCGTCCTGATCTCGCCCTTGATCCGGACGCGCTCGCGGATCGTGAACGCGATTGAATCGAGGATTTCGGCAAGGTTGCCGCCGACCTGGTGTTGGATGCTGATGGCCGTTGCCATGAGTTCCAGGTCGTCGGATTGGACGCGGCGGACCATGTTCTCGAGCGCGGCGTCGAAGGCCAGGCCCAGGTTGACCTCGCGGACGACTCGGCCGAACTCTACGGTGACCGGCGGCTGAGCTTCACGCACAACCATCTCGATCGCCTGGAGGAAGGAGGAGCCGGCCCGGAGCGCGTTGGCGATCAGGGTGATCGTGTCGGGGAGTTGTTTGTTGAACGCTCCGAGGCGAGACGACTTGCGCCTGCTCAGCCAGAGCCTCGGAAGCAACGCCCCGATCACGAGGGCGACGATGAGCGCGATAGGCGAAGTGAGCGCGGGAAAGATCAGGCCGGCCGTCAAGCAGAGCATCGGAACTGCCACGGCCACCGCGGCCCAGATTGCCATGAACTCGCCCGGTTTGAGCTTGAGGTCGGCGCGCGCGATGTCTCGGGCCAGGTTGGCGCCGAAGTCGCGCTGTTCGACCACTCGGTTGAGGCGAGCCAGCGCCACGGACTGGGCAAGGATGTCGCCAAGTCCCGGACTGGCCTGTGACGCAGGCGTGGCCGACGTAACGTCCGCTTTGCCCGCGGTGTACCGCTCGAGCCGCGCGCCGATGGCGCCGCCGCGTCCCGCACTGGACAGACCCAGGAACACAAGAAGAATTCCGAATCCGACCAGCAGTCCGATTAGTAGTGGCATGGTGTCGCCTCTCCCCGTTACGGCTTAGTAGGCGAAGCCGAACAGGCCGCGCGGCAGATGGATGCCCATGACCTCGAACTTCTCTACGAACTTGGGTCTGATACCGGTGGGTCGCAAACGGCCCTGGATCTTGCCGTCGACGATACCCGTCTGCTCGAACAGGAAGACGTCCTGCATGACGATTACGTCACCTTCCATGCCCTGGATCTCGGTGATGTATTCGATGCGACGCGTGCCGTCCTTCATGCGGGACTGATGGACGATCAGGTCCACCGCCGACGAGACCTGCTCACGGATGGCCCGCAGCGGCAGGTCGACGCCGGCCATCAGGACCATCGTCTCGAGACGGGCGAGCATGTCGCGCGGGCTGTTGGCATGGCCGGTGGACATCGAGCCGTCGTGGCCCGTGTTCATTGCCTGGAGCATGTCGAGCGCTTCGCCGCCTCGGCACTCTCCCACGATGATGCGGTCGGGCCGCATTCGCAGGCAGTTGCGGACGAGTTCGCGGATCGGGACCGCGCCCTTGCCTTCGATGTTGGAGGGTCTCGACTCGAGCGTGACCACGTGCTCCTGACGGAGCTGGAGTTCCGCCGCGTCCTCAACCGTGACGATCCGCTCGTCGTTCGGGATGAACGAGGAGAGGACGTTCAGGGTCGTCGTCTTGCCCGAGCCGGTACCGCCGGAAACGAAGATGTTGAGCCGCGCTTCCACGCACGCTCGGAGGAAGTCGAACATCTCGGGTGTGGAGGTGCCGAAGCGGATCAGGTCGTCAACGGTGAACGGCGAGGCCGCGAACTTACGAATGGTGATGACGGGGCCGATCAGGGAGAGCGGTGGGATGATCGCGTTCACGCGCGAGCCGTCGGTGAGTCGAGCGTCGACCATAGGACTGGACTCGTCCACGCGCCGGCCGATCGGGGCGATGATCCGATCGATGATGCGCATGACGTGTTCGTCGTTCTGGAACACGACGTTCGTCAACTCCAGGCGGCCGTTCCGCTCGATATAGACCTGGCGTGGGCCGTTGACCATGATTTCGGTCACGGTCTCGTCGCGAAGGAGTGGCTCCAGCGGACCAAGGCCGATGATCTCGTCCGTGATCTGCTCGAGCATGCGGACGCGCTCGGCTCGAGTGAGGGCTAGGCCCTCCTCATCGATCACGCGGCCGAAGATCTCCTCGATCTGACGGCGGACCTCAACCTGGTTCGCGAGGTCGAGCTTGGGGTCGAGGTCCTGGATGACGCGAGACTGGATGCGGAACTTGACCTCCCGCAGCGATTCGCGCACAGGAGTCTGGCTCATCATCCTCTGGCTGGGCTGACCGGGCGTCAGGGTCTGAGAACCACCTGGGCCTCCAGGGCCGGCCGGGCCGGACCCACCTGGCCCCACGCCTGGTCTGGCACTTTCGATTCGCTTCAGAAGTGACATCGCCTACACCCCTAGCTCGCCCTGGAGCACTCGGCCAAGCCGAATGCTTGTGGCACTAGCGCCATGCGAAGAGGGACTTGCCCTTCTGGGGCACCTTTCGGCCGTCTTCTTCGCGTGACTCCTTGGTTCCGATTATTGCCGTCGCGAGTCGCAGGACGTCCTGGGAGACCTGACTCTCGCGGTTGCTTAGGACAAACGGCACGCCGCGGTTCAGCGCGTAGACGACCGCGCGGCCGTCGCTGACGATCGTGTGGTCGACCTTGCGGCCGATCGAATGTTCGACATCAGCCACTCTGATGCCGAGTGTTGTGTCCGCTCGATTTAGCACAAGCCGGATCTTGTGCGAATAGCCAAGCTGTTCGGCTACTTCGAGGAACAGCCGGATGTTCTTGATGCTCGTGATCTCGAGGGTGAGGACGGTCAGAACCACGTCGGCCAGATCGAGTATCCCCAGGATCGTATCGTTGAACCAGGCGCCGCAGTCAACGACGACAAGCTCGTTGCGCGTTCGAAGGATCTCGATGACGTGCTTGACACCGGACGGGGTGATCAGCTCGGCCATCTCGGGGGACGGCGGCGCGAGGAGCACCTTGATTCCCGAGGAGTGGCTCACCGTGTAGGAGTCGACCGAGTCCGGGTCGCCGCCCTGTTCGAGTTCGGGGACGAGGTCGGACATCGACTTGTCCTTGGGATTCAGATTCAGCAGGACGGCCACGTCCCCGAACTGGAACGAGCCGTCGACGAGCGTGACCTTCTTGCCGAGTTCGGCGGCCGCGGCGACGGCAAGGTTCACCGCGATAGTCGTGCGCCCAACGCCGCCCTTGGGGCTGAAGACCGCTACGACGAGGCCTTCCTCAGTGGGCGAGCTATTGGTACGGGCGATGGAGGCGGCGACCGCAGCGCGGCCGGCCTTCTCCTTCTCGCGCGAATAGACCTGCCGGATCGAGGCCGTGAGTTCGTCGCTGCTGAACGGTTTGACGAGGAATTCTCGCGCCCCGGCAAGCATCGATCGACGCAGGTAGTCGGCTTCGCCCTGAACCGACATCATCACGACCGCCGCGGACGGTACCTGGGCCGACAGGCGCTCTGTGGCCGCTATCCCGTCCATGTCCGGCATGTTGATGTCCATCAGGATCACGTCGGGCAGGAGCTTCGTGGCCTGCTCGATCGCGTCGGCACCGGATGACGCAGTGCCCACAACCTCGACGTCCGGCTCGAAGCCGAGCAGCTTGGCGAGGTGGTCGCGCGTCTCCGAGATGTCGTCGACGATCAGGACTTGGATCCGGTCAGCCATTGAGCTCAATGCTTCCTAAGTGCCGGAGAGGCCGATTGGCTCGGCCTCTCCCCAGGGTTGCACCGCCGAGCGAGGGCGGAACTACCAAGTAGCGAGCTTGTTCACGATTTGCAGGAGGTCGGCCGGAACGTAGGCGCGGCCGTCGAGCGGTAGCACGCCCCACTTGTCCACGAGCATCTTGAAAGTGACGCCGGTGGTGGTCGTGTCGGGCGCGGTGTTGTCCTTATCGGAGCGCAGGACGAGCGCCATGGTGATGTAGTTCTGCGGGTCAAGCTTCTCAGCGCGCTGGCACCAGCGGATGACCTCCGCCTCGCTGTTCTTGACCTCGAGGATCACGATTTCGTGGCGGTCGCTGAGCTGTACCTTGGCGTTCGTGGCCGTGGGTCCGGCTCCGGGGCTGGCTCCAACCTGGGTCGTGGTGTTGGTCGAGACGGCAGGGGTCACGATCGTCCCGAGGACCTTGCGGTTCTGGACGATGAGCTTCACGGACGGATCGGTGAAGTTGGAGAGCGCGAGGATCGGCTTGTCCTGTGCATTGTGGAAGTTGATGGCGACCCCGGCGATGTCAACGCTGTAGATGACGTTGACGTGGTCACCCGGCACGATCAACGTGCCGACGCCGTTGACCTGATCCACTTCGATGGATATCGCGACCATTCCAGGGGCGATACCGCTCGTGATGGACTTGCCGTCGGGCATTGTCCCGGGGGTGAGGATGTCGCGATTGGCGGCAAGGGGCTGGCCGG
>PMBG01000128.1:13375-111474 GCA_003153755.1 Chloroflexota bacterium
GTACCGCCGCCACCGCCGCCGCTGCCCGCTATGACAACGGCTCCCATGAAGCCCCCCACGGCCAGAAGGACACCAATGAGAATGATTAGTCTGTTAGATCGCTTCACAACCACAACTCCCGACGGCATGGGTGACAAGTGTCACCACGGTAGCCTTGCGACCAACCTTACTGCGACTATACCAATGGGCTACGCCGTCTAGGAAGGATTCTCGCCAACTTCTCTGGAATCCGGCCAGAAACTGGGCAGAAAAAGCGGGCCGCGCCTTTCGCGCGGCCCGCTTTGGTGTCGCAGCTAGTGAACTACAGCGAGTGGCCGATCTTGGTGAGGACGCCGTTGATCGAGCCGCTGATAACGCCGAGGGCGGTGATGGCCAGAATGGCGATGAGGGCGAGAATAAGAGCGTATTCGGCCAGGCCCTGGCCCTTGTCGGAACGAACTAGCATCTAAGTGCCTCCTTAGAATGCTGCCAAAAACAAAGCGGGCCGCGCTTTAGCGCGGCCCGCTGTGGTGTCGCAGCCAGTGAACTACAGCGTGGTGCCGATCTTGGTGAGGACGCCGTTGATCGAGCCGCTGATNNCTGGCCCTTGTCGGAACGAACTAGCACCTCAGTGCCTCCTTCAAATGATGTCCCAAGGGGTGGGCCCAATGGGTGGATTGCCGCATATTCTGGCGGGCGACACCGTGACGCAACAGGGCTGCGGTTCGGACGGCCTGCCAATAAAAAACAGCGGGCCGCTTAGCGCGGCCCGCTGTGGTGTCGCAGCTAGTGAACTAGAGCGAGGTGCCGATCTTGGTCAGGACGCCGTTGATCGAGCCGCTGATAACGCCGAGGGCGGTGATGGCCAGAATGGCGATGAGGGCGAGAATAAGAGCGTATTCGGCCAGGCCCTGGCCCTTGTCGGAACGAACGAGCATCTAAGTGCCTCCTGATGAGAGCGCCTCCAATCGGAGGGTGATCCGAATTCTGGCGGCTCGGCCTCCGGGGCGCCAGTAGGAGGATGGTAATGGGACCATATCGATCCCTGCACGATTGGGCGGCGTGCGGGCTTCGATTCGGCGTAGTGGTGCACAGACGCGCCAGACGAAACCTAGACCGCCTGGCCGATCATGCTCAGAAGCGACGACAGCTGGTCGCTGAAGAAGACGAGTGAGAAGACGCACGCGACGGCCATGATCACGAGTATCAAACCGTACTCCACCAGACCCTGACCGCTCTGGAAGAGCGGTCCCGGCTTTCGCGACGAGCCGGTTGCCCGGACCTGTCGAGCCTCGGTACAGTTGCTCAATTGGGCAGGATGAGCACGACCTCGCGCCCATCGTCGAGCAGCTGGGCCGAGACGCCGATCGTGTCCGCGCGCTGCTGGATCTCGCGCCAGGTGGTGGTTGGGAGCGAGAGCTGATGGGTGGCGCGGGCGGCGCGCGTCTGCTTGGCGGCCCGCGTCTCGTCGATCATCGCCCGGAGCGCGTCGGGGATATCGCGATCTCCCCCTTTGCCGCGCTTGTCAGGCGGAAGTGATTCGTCGATCTCCGGCTCCTCGACCTCGTCTGCGCCTTCGCGGCGGGCGGAGATGCGAGCTTCAGTCTTGTCCGCGGCCCATTCGAAGCGGATGGAGATCCGGTCGGGATGGCAGGACAGCAGGCCGGTGATCGTCTCGTCGATGATTCGGAAGAGCGCGCTCTCCACGTCCATCGGAAGGCGGCGGTCCGCGCCGTAAGACTCGAACTCGATAGGCGTCTGGGAGCGCCGTCCGCGATCCCGGGCCACGCGGCGGAGCGTGGGGACGAGACCGAGGTCGTCGAGGACCATCGGGCGAACGTCGAAGATGAACGTCTTCGTGGCGTCGAGAGTGTGCTGGACCATCGCGATCAGGGCGCCGATCTCGGTCTTCGCTTGAGCCGGATTGCGGTCCAGAAGCCGTTCCACGATCTGCGCCTGGAGCGTGATGTTCGTGAGGCTCTGGGCGGGGCCGTCGTGCATCGCCCGGGCGATCTCGCGCCGCAGATCCTCCTGCGCCGCCTGGACGAGACGCGACACAGCCGGTGGGAGCGGCGTGTTCGTGTCCAGCTTGTCCGCGGTGTGCTGGGGGACCGCGCCGCCCATGGAGGCTCGGTCGAGCTCGGCGCTGTAGCGGCGAAGACTCTCCTTGAAGCGCGTGAGGATCTTGAGCTTGCCCTCGAGGACGTCGACCTGGGCTTCCATGATGGCGGCCCGCTTCGTGAGCGCCATCAACTGAGCGGTCTTGTCGACGTCTTCGCCGTCGGCCTGCGCATCGGTAGGCAGGACCTTCTCGGCCGCCTGGGATCGCTTCTGCTCGTGGCGATTCGCCTCGGTCCGGGCCTGGTTGGCGAGCAACTCGATCTCGCCGATCTCCCGGGTCAGGAGATCGACTTCACGACGGGCCCGCTCGGCTATCTCCAGGAGCGGGAGTGGGAGAGGGTCGATGGCCACGTGCGGATCAATCCTCGGGCATTCGGATCCAGCCCTGGCGCATCGCGTACACGACTGCCTGAGTGCGGTCGTTCACGCTGAGCTTGCGCAGAATGCTGGACATGTGGTTCTTGACCGTNNTTGACCGTCTGCTCGCTGATCGACAGGGCATAGGCAACCTGCTTGTTGGTCATGCCCTGGGCGATGTTGTCGAGGATCTCGACCTCTCGTGGCGAGAGCGGTGCGAAAATCGGGGCCGCTTCCTGGCCGTAGATCGCAAGCTCGCGGAATTCCTTGAGGACTCGGCTCGCGACGGCAGGCTTCGCAAACACCTTGTCGTTGATCAGGTACTCACCCGACGCGACACGTCGGATGATCGCGACGAGGTCGTCCGGTGCCACGTCCTTCAGGATGAAGGCGGCGGCGCCGGCCTTGATGGCGTCGAACAGCGCGTCCTCGTCCTCGCTCACGGCCAGGACGATGATCCCCGCCGACGGAAGCTCCCGCTTGATCCTTTGGGTCGTCTCGATCCCGCCGGGCGCCGGCAGTGAGAGGTCCATCAGGATGATGTCCGGGGACAGCTGGACCGACAGATCGAAGGCTCCTCGAGTGTCGTCGGCCTCGCCGATGATCTCGAAGCCGGGCTCCCGCTCGAGGATGTTGCGCATCCCCACCCGGAAGAGCGCGTGGTCGTCCACCAGCAGGATTGTGGTCTTGTCCGTCCTGCCCCCCGGGCGACGGCGATCCGGGCCCTGGTAGTCCATCGAAGTCATTCCTTCTCCTCTCCCACTGGAATCGAAAGCCCCACGACCGTGCCGCCGCCCGGCCGGGACCTAACCTCGAATGTGGCGCCGACGAGCTCGGCTCTTTCTCGCATGAACTGAAGGCCGAAATTGCGCCGGCCACGGGCCGCCACAGCGTTGACCTCGAAACCGCGGCCGTTGTCCGAGATTTCTACGATCCAGCTATCGGACTCTAGCCGTGTCGAAACGACAGTACGACTCGAACCTGCATGTTTTCGAACATTCTGAAGTGCTTCTTGCACTATCCGAAGGACCGCGGTCTGCTGAGTGGGGTTGAGCAGGTCTCCGGGGGCCGTCAGCTCAGTCTCGACGGTCGCGCCCGTAAGCGCCGCCATGCTCTCCACCGCGTCCATGATGGAGCCGTCGAGGCCGAGTTCGTCGAGCAGCGGCGGACGCAGCTGGCTGATGAATGTCCGGACTTCGCCCAGCTCGCGACGGAGCAGTTCGCGCAGGAACCGGAGCTCGCTGCCGGCCATTCGGATGTCCTGGTTCAGGACGCGCTCGATGTATTCGACCTGGAAGATTGCATTCGAAAGCGCCTGCGCCGGGCCATCGTGGACCTCTTGTGCCAGGCGAGACCGCTCGGCCTCCTGCGCCTGCACGATTCGCATCTGCATGTCCGTCGCCAGGCCCGCGTCCGCGACCTCGGCGAGGAGGCTCGCGTCGCCGCGCTCCAGGAAGAGCCAGGCGTTCTCAGCGCTGCGGACCGAAAGCTCGAGCTTGGAGAGTTCCTGCTGGTGGCGGCCGAGGTCTCCGGTGAGGCGTTCCACCTCCGCACGGAGCGCTTTCATACGGGCGTCCTCGGCGCCGGCCTCCGCGGCTGCCGCCGGATCGGAGCCGTCCTGCTGGGAATATGGGACGCGCTCGGAGGCGTCGAGTTCGTCGCGAAGCTTGTGCCACCGACCCAGAGTGTCGCGATACGCCTCGCGATATCTCTCGGTCACGGACCGGAGGCTGTTGGCGCCGTAGCCCAGCGTGGCCTTCGCCTCGGCATAAAGCTCGTCGAAGCGTGAGTCGCGCGATTCAGCAGAGCCGCGGGCAGCGTCCATACCGTTCGGAGTATACGGGCCGTCTCTCATGGACAGGCGATCCGGAATACGCGGAATTCCGAGGACGGAGAGGATCCCTTGACCATACCGGGCGAGTTATCGGCGAAATTGACCTCGCGAAAGCACTGTGAGGCGATCCCGCCCTGTTCGAGGATGGCAGGCCACCTGTGCTCGCCCTTGGAATCCACGATCAGGAGCTTCGCTCCGAAGCGATTCGCAAGCGCGAGAACGGACTCGGGCGACTCCTGCGGAAGCGCGATTGCGGTGACGCGCGTGGCCTCCGCGAGCCAGATCGGATGGTCTGTGATCACTGGTCCCGTCAGCGGCACGCCGGCGAGCGCCAGGGCCGCGGGCAGAGCCGCGTAGCGGTCACGCGTGTCGTTCGACTGCCGCGCCACCGTCTGGACCGTCACGAACATGAGGGGCAGGATCGCGGCGATCGCCAGCCCGGGCCCGATCCAGGCCACGGGCTTGGTCCAGTGGCGGATCCGGCCGATGCGAACGATGAGGCCGTCGAACGCCAGCAGGCAGCTCAAAGCAAGGAGCGCGAAGACGGCGCCCGCGGAGTGAAGGAACGTGCCCGAGAGGGTGGCCACAGGAAACATCAGGCTGGTAGCCAGGAACGTGACGAGCGACACGACCACAAGCGGCCTCAGCGCGCGGTGACGGCACGTCCACGGCAGCACCATCAGGCCCACGAGTCCCACTGGGAATGCCGGAAGCGCCAGGACCAACACGAGGTCGTTGCCAAGACCCCGCAGGTAGGTGCCGGCGAGTCCCACAGGGCCCTGCCCCAGGAACCTCGCAATAGTGGGTGGGTCGCGGTAGGCGAAGATGTCGTAGTCGTGAAGATAGAGGGCATTGCTGATCGCCTGGCCCGGAAGCGGATTGCCGAAGACGAGCCAGTCGCGGACCGCCCACGGTGAGTAGACGGCGAGGGCGACCGCAGCAGGAACGGCAATCAGCAGGATCCTTTCCCGGCGGGTACCGGGGGTCCAGAACCACCCGACGATGGCCCAGGCGAGTCCGAGCCACACAGCTTCGCTGCGGGTCAGCGCCGCGAGGCCGATGACCGCTCCCAGCACCACGAGCCGCCGGTCGCGGCCGGGCTTCGAGGAGATGCGCGTCATGAGCAGGCAGGCGGCCAGTGCGAGCGCGGCGAACAGCTCTGTGGAGTCGGGGAGGACGCTGTACATGACGAGCGGTCCGAGACCGGCGGCCACGAGCCCCGTGCCCACGGCGAGCGTCCGGGCGCGGCCGGCGGGGAGGTCCATCTCGACGGCGACGTCGGCGGCGATTCGCCATGCCATCACCGCGACGGCGGATCCGGCCAGCACCGAAACCGCCTGTGCGGCCCGAAGCCACTCCGCGGCGCCGGTTACTGCCATGGGAAGCGCGGCCAGGAGCGACGGCAGCGGCAGCCACACTTCGAAGGCCGCGCGCGGCACTACGAGCGGCTGAGTCTGGAAGCTCCAGAGAGCGTCGCTGATCAAACCCCGCCCCTCCACGAGGCTTCGCGCCACGCCAACGTAGTAGGCCGTGTTCTCGGGGACGGGGAAGCTGATCGCGGCCGCGGCGGCGATGCGGACGGCCAAGGCAACAGCGAATACGACGACGGCGCTGATCCACGCCTCGCGGCGGCTCACGGCGCGACTCCGCAGCGAGTGTCGGCAACTGTTGTGCAGACGGGATAGACGCCCAGTGGCGGCGCGGCGTCGACGACTGGGTCGCCGGTCCGCGGGCCCGTGTATGGGACGGTGAACACCGGCGCGCCGATCCAATCGGGCTTCGCAACGCCCCCGTGGGGATCAGACGGCAGGCGGCCACCCACATCGAGGAACGAATAGATGAAGTCGATGTTGAAGCCATGGCCTGCGTGGAGCGCTCGCGCGACATCCACGTAGTAGTACGAATCCGAATAGGCCGCGTCGGGATGCAGCCCGAACACGGCGGCCCTGACGACGAGGGCGAACGCGAACAGAGCGAAGGGGATCCGCACGGAGAAGCAGCGTAGCATCGCGAGGGGGTACGGCGCCGGATCGCGCCGAAGCCTCCGCCGGCAAACACCTCGCTTCGCTCGCCAGACTTGCGGGCTGCGGCTTCGGCGCACTCCGGCGCCTTCGTGCTGGAGGGGAGTGGCCGCGCTCTCGGTTGAGTGCGGGCTACGGCTTCGGGGGCGCTCCCGTGCTGCTCGCCGCTCTCGCGGGTGCGCCGGAGTCCGTGCGCCGATACACTCCGCGAAATGGCTGGAAGTCTCGGCATCGTTCTGCCCGCGTACAACGAGGAGTCCCGTCTGGGACCCGCGCTGGACGAGCTGTTCGCGTACCTGTGCTCGGCAGCTGCGGAGCTTCCGCCGGCGGTGAGTGTCACGGTCGTCGATGACGGCAGCACTGATGCCACGGCCGCACTCGTGAGGGCCCGGCCGGAGTTCGCGGGTGAGGGCGCGACGCCGGTCCGGGCTGGCTGCCCCGCGCTTCGCCTGATAGACGTGCCGCACGGCGGCAAGGGCGCCGCGGTCCGCATCGGGATGCTTGCCGGGCAGGAAGACCTGCTCGTCTTCGCCGACGCCGACATGGCCACCCCGCCGGACCAGCTGCTAAAGCTCGTGGCCGCGCTCGCAGACGCGGATGTGGCCCTGGGAAGCCGAATCCAGCCGGACGGCTCGGACATGAGGGCCACGCAACCGCCTTTCCGCCGGCTGGTGGGCAGGATCTTCCGCTATGTGGCCCAGCTGTGGGTCACGGGCCCGGTCCGGGACACCCAGTGCGGGTTCAAGGGCTTTCTTCGTCCGGTCGCCCATGACCTCTTCGGCCGGATGCGAGTCTCGAGCATCGTCTTCGACGTGGATCTGATCTACCTGGCGCGCAAGCGCGGCTACCGGATCAAGATCGTGCCGATCCAGTGGGCCGACCGACGTGGATCCCGCATGCACGCACGCCTGGGGCTCGCCCTACGCGTGGGCTGGGACCTGATCCGAATCCGTTTCGTCCACGGCCGCATAGAGCGTGTCCAGCCCGGTGCCGCCGGCGCGGTGGATCGCGCCGCGTAACGGCCTCACTCGGAGACCCGGCCGGGGGCGCCCGCCCGAATAGGATGAGCGGGCCGGCGTGGGCCGGCGTCAATGAACTCGAGGTGTCCCATGTCCAGCACCGACCCCCGCCCCGACTACGCGGCGTTCACCCGGGCGCTCATCGACGAATTCCGTGCCAACTCGGGCAAGCTCGCGAGCGGCCCCTTTGCCTCACGCGACGTGCTCCTTCTGACCACCACAGGCGCGAAGACCGGGCAGGAGCGCCTGGCGCCGGTGGTCTACTCGCGCGACGGCGACCGCTTCGTCATCGCGGCCTCCAAGGGCGGCGCGCCCACGAACCCTGCCTGGTTCGCGAATCTGGTGGCAAACCCGATCGTCACGGTGGAAGTGGGAACGGAGAAGTTCAGGGCGCGGGCCGTGGTTGCAGATCCTGCCGAGCGCGACCGGCTCTATGCCCAGCATGCGAAGACCTATCCGGGCTTCCTCGACTACCAGACCAAAGTCACCCGAGTGATCCCGGTCGTGCTTCTGGAACGGCTGCCCTAGGTGGCCGAGCGAATCCTCACCGGCCGCGAACTCAATCGGGCACTGCTGGCACGCCAGCTTCTGCTCGAGCGTGCCGACCTGNNCCGTCGGGCTATGTTGGACTCTGGAGCCGCTTGCGGGACTTCCGGCGGGAGTCGCTTACCGAAGCGCTCGAGGATCGAAGCGTCGTCCAGGCTACGGCGATGCGGGCGACAATCCACATGCTCTCTGCGGCCGACTACCCGCTCATGGCCGAGGCGACGCGCGCCACGCGGGCGGCGTGGTGGCATCGAACGATGCGCGCTCGTCTGGAAGGCATCGACATGGACGAGGTTGCGATCGCGACGCGGGCAATCCTTGCTGATCGCCCGCGTCCGGGGGCCGAGATTCAGGCCGCGCTCGAGGAGCTCGGCTTTCCGCGCATCGCCTGGGCGAGCGTGGGGCAGTGGCTGGACATGGTGCGCGTGCCGCCGTCGGGGACGTGGCGCCGGCGCAAGGCCGACCTGTACTGGCTGGCGGATCAGTGGCTGGCAGGCGCCGATCGCGCGCCGACGCCGAGTGGCGCATCGACGCCGAGTGGCGCATCGATGCCGAGTGCGGCGACAACGGCAGAGGCCGGCACCGAGCTGCTCGTGCGGCGCTACCTCGGCGGGTTCGGGCCGGCGCCGCTCCCCGACATCGCGAACTGGGCCGGGCT
This sequence comes from Chloroflexota bacterium, assembly GCA_003153755.1. Lineage (GTDB taxonomy): Bacteria > Chloroflexota > Limnocylindria > Limnocylindrales > CSP1-4 > Fen-1039. The sequence continues at coordinate 21,911 of PMBG01000128.1, forward strand.
CCCGGCGAAGCTGATCGCTCCCACTATCGACGGCCTCGATCTACGCCGCTTCCGCGATGAGCGCGGCCGCGAGCTGCTCGACCTGCCGGACGCGCCGCTGCCCGAAGCCGGCACGCCGGCCCCGATCCGTTTCCTGCCGACCTGGGACGCAACGCTTCTCGTCCATGCCCGCCGGACCGGTATCGTGCCGGAGCATCGGAGGCCGGTCATCTTCAACAGCAAGACCCCGCATTCGGTGCCCACGTTCCTGATGGACGGCGTGGTCGCCGGGACGTGGCGTTACGAGAAGGGCCGCGTGTCGGTCAGCCCGTTCGAGCAGCTCCCGGCGGCCGCGGCACGCGAGGTTGATGCCGAAGCGGAACGACTGGCCGCGTTCCACGTGGACTGAAAGGCAGGAGGCGCGACTGTGGCGAAGCTGGTCTACTCGACGATCGCATCGCTCGACGGCTTCGTGGCGGACGCGGCGGGCGACTTCGATTGGGCCGCACCCGACGAGGAAGTCCATGGCTTCGTCAACGATATGGAACGATCGGCCGGGACTTACCTCTACGGGCGCCGGCTGTACGAGGTCATGGTGGCCTGGGAGACGATGCCGGTCGCGGACGAACCCCCCGTCATCGGTGATTTCGCGCAGATCTGGCGCGCGGCCGAGAAGATCGTCTACTCCCGAACGCTCGAGGCGGTTTCCAGCACCCGAACCAGGATTGAGCGCGATTTCGACCCCGAAGCGGTGCGGTCGATGAAGGCCTCGGCCGCATCCGACATCACCGTGGGCGGTCCCGAGCTCGCGGCGCAGGCGATCGCGGCGGGTCTGGTGGACGAGATCAACTTGTTCCTGGTGCCGGTCCTCGTGGGCGGCGGCAAGCGGGCGCTGCCGGCCGGCGTGCGAGTGAACCTGGAGTTGATCGACGAGCGCCGGTTCCGCGGCGGCGCGGTGTATCTGCACTACCGGGTGTGCGGCTGAACGGGCGGGCAGTGGCGCCTGCCGCGGGGAGCGGCGCCGGCCGCGGCGAGTCGCGCCGGCCGCGGGGAGTGGCGCCGGCCGCGGGGAGTGGCGCCGGCCGCGGCGAGTCGCGCCGGCTGTTTCAGGTTTGCCGTGATCCGAGCGGCTTGATCATCGTAAGCCGATCACCGTCGCGGGCGAAGAGTTGGAAGCCCGCGCGTTCGTAGAGCCGGAGCGCTGGATTCCGCGCATTCACCGTGAGGCTGACCCCCGTGGAACCGGCGTCGGAGGCGGCGCGGGCCAGGCCGTCGAGCAGACGCGCTCCGATACCTCGCGCTCGGTGGCCCGGGGTGATGGCGATCACGAGCTCCGGCAACGGTTCGCCGTTCGAGTCTTGCGCGAGCACCTCGGATTGAATTCGACACCAGGCCGCGCCAATGCGCTCGTCACCCTGCCACGCGATCACGCCGGCGTCTCCCGGACGACCCCACTCGACCAACCACCGCGTCACCCGCGGAGCTTCGGAGGCACCTTCGGGGAGCGGGCCGGGCGGAAACGCAGCCAGCAGCGTCATCTCGCCGAGAAAGGCCAGATCGGCGTCGGAGATGGGGCGAAGTTCCATGCGCTGATCTTCGCTCATCACGTCCGGAGCGAAAGGGCACGGCCGCGCACGAAGAAGTTCCACAATTCACATACCACTGGCGCCGCACAACGAAAAACCGATTCACCGGTGTCGCCCGACGCCACGATCCAGCTGGATGTACGCCCCCGCTGGAAATGTGCAAGGAATCGCGGCTCCGAGCGGCGCGGGCGGAGCGGAACCTCGCGGCGCGCACATACCACGTGAATTCTGGAAGATCCGAGCATCTGGGGAACTTGCGCCGGCCCGGACTAGCCGCGGCGGTCCGCGTCGAGTCCGCGCGGCCACCCGGCCCGCACCGCGAGCCTCATTCGCGCGGCAACTAGCCGACCGGGCGTCCGTGGGGCGTGGTGCTATTCTCGGGGAGTGACCAGTCTCTCCAACTCCGGCAGCGAGCCTGCCTGTCGCGGCCGTCGCGCCGCCGCACTCGGCGCCGACCCCGCCACTCAGCCGCAACTCGCGCTCGACTCCGCCCTCAGCCCCGCGCTCGCCCGCGGCCTCGGCCTCCCGCTCGCACGCGGCCTATGCCGCGGCCCGGCCACACAGCCCCGCCCATGACGGCCGTCGCGCAGCTGGTCGCCCGCCGGCGCTCGTTCGAGTCCATCCCGGCCGACACCTGGGACGCGCTCGTCGCGGCAACTCCCGCGGCGACGCCGTTCGCCCGCCACTGCGTCCAGCGCGCCTGGTGGAACGCGTATGGCGCAACCGCCCACGACCAGACGCTCGAAATCGTGGACGCGGCCGAGGCGGCCGATCCTTCGGCGCCCGTTCGCATCGTCGGAATCGCGCCGCTCATGCATCGCCACGAACTCGAGCCGGGCGATCTCGCCGCCCGAACCACGCTCCGCCACGCCGAGAGCCCGCCGCTGCGCCCCGTCCCGGATTCGGCCACGGCCGTCTTCTTCGGCGCCTCATATCACGCGGACTACGCCACGATCCTCGCCGCTCCCTCCGATCTGGCGGCCGTTTGCGAGGCCGTCGCCAATGCGCTGGCCGCCGAGGAGCAGGACCGCTGGGACGTCATCGACCTACGCCGTCTTCGCATCGGGGACCCGGCCACGGACGCGCTCACCCAGGCCTTCGAGTGGGCTGCTCCGCGCGCCTGCTGGCTCGTCACCCGTGAGCTCGAGGAAGTCTGCCCCGTCGTGCAGATCGAACCCGGCATCGACTACGAAACCTACCTCGGCACCCTGGGCAAGAAAGAGCGCCACGAGATCCGCCGCAAAGTCCGCCGGGCGGAGGCGGAAGGGCCAATCGAACTCGAGCATTCGGCGAACCCGATCGGGGACCTCGACGCCTTCATCGACCTCCATCAGAAGCGCTGGGGCGCCGACGGCCTCTTCCCGCCGACCGATGGCGGAGCCGCGAGCCGCCGCTTCTTCGCCGGCCTGTTCGAGGATTGCGGGCCCGCCGGCGTGGACTTGAGCTTCCTCACCGTGGCCGGCAAGCGCATCGCCGCGGGGGTCACTTTCGACGACGGAAACGCCGTCTACTACTACAACGCCGGCGTCGATCCGGACGCCAGAGAGCTTTCACCCGGAGTGGTCATGGTCGCCCGTTACTTCCAGCGCGCCATCGAATCGGGCCGCACCCGGTTCGATTTCCTGCGTGGCAACGAACCGTACAAATATGAGTGGGGCGCGGTGGACGCTCCGGTCGAGCGGCTGCTCGTCCAGCGGACGAGCGCGGTCGCGGAGGCGAAGTAGATGGGCTCAGACGGCGAAACTCTGGATCCCTGCGCCGAAACGATTGATAGAACTCCGATCCCCGGCGGCCCGGTCCGCGTCGTTGAGGTCATGGCCACCGGCACCAACGGGGGCGCGCAGGAGCACGTCTACTCGCTCGTGACCCGCATGGATCGGGCCGCGTACGACGTGAGAATCGTGTCCCTGTCGCACGGCAGCAGCGTCCGGCGGCTGCAGAAGGCCGGGTTCGACGTCACCGTCATCGACGAGCCCGACGATCGCGCGGCGGTCACCGCCCTGGCGGAAACGCTCGCCGAATTCGAGCCCGAGGTGGTCCACAACCACATGTATCGTGCCGAGGTGGTGGGCACTCGCGCCGCGCTGCTTCTCGGCGAGAAGGGCTGCAAGCGCCCGGCCGTCATCTCGACGGTGCACTCGAGCCGCGTCCGCTGCTCGGAAGATCGCGAGACCCTCCGCCAGCTGACCCCGCTCATGGATCGCCTGGTTGTGGTCAGCAAGGCGATCGAGCGCAAGATCCGCGAGGAAGGCCGCTTCGGTGCCCCGGTCAGCCTGATCTACAACGGCGTGGACCTGCAGCGTTACAACCACCAGCAGCCGTGCTGCACGTTCCACGACGAGTACGGCATCCCCGACGGCGCCCCGATCGTGGGCGTTGTGGCGCGCCTGGAGTCCGAAAAGGGCCACCGAACCCTCATCGATGCCTGGCCCGACGTGCTCGCCGCCGTTCCCAACGCCTGGCTGCTCGTGATCGGCGAAGGCTCCGAACGAAACGCCCTGGAGGCCGAGGCGGCTTCACTCGGCGTCTCGGACCGGGTGATCTTCACGGGGCGGCGCGAGGACGTTCCCGCTCTGACGGCGGCGATGGACATCGCGGTCCTGCCCTCCTATCGCGAGGCGCAGGGGCTCAGCGTGCTGGAGGCGATGGCGCTCAGCCGGCCCGTCGTGGCATCCAACGTGGGCGGCATTCCCGAAATGATCGAGGACGGGGTGACCGGTCTGCTGGTCCCGCCGAACGATTGCCCGGCTCTCTCGGCCGCGCTGGTGCGGCTGCTCACAAACCACCCGCTCGCGGACATGCTCGCGCGCCGCGGCCACGACCTGGTCCACGATCGCTTCTGCATCGAGCTGATGGTCCACAGCATCGAGGCGCTCTACGACGAGGCGGCCGTGAAGCTGCGCGCGGAGGAGAGCGTCGCGCGGTAGCGGGAGTCCGGCGAGGTCACGCTGGCCCATGGCGGCGTCCTCCCATAGGAGCGTCTGCTGGTTGCGAAAGCCAAGCCAATGCCGTGATCCGGGCCTAGCCCGGGGCCGTAATACCCAATGACCGGTAGTTAGCGACACAAGGGGGGTCACAATGCGACGGATCGTCTTCGCTCTTCTGCTGGCCGCGAGCGCCGCCGCGTGTACGGCGGCAGGAGGGTCCTCGTCCGCCTCGGTCAGGCTGACGTCCTACCCTCCGCCGCCTCGACCTCTCGCGTCCAGCTGCGGACCTACCGTGGTCATCGAGAACGTCGGTCAGTCCCCCGTCGCAGTGCTTATCAATGGCGCGTTCGCCTGGGTCTACATCAACGGGGAGCCGAAACAGACGATCCCAGCCGGCGCCACTGCGCAGCTCAACAACTACGCCGAGATGCCCCCGCTGCCGCTGGACCTCGAAGTGACCCGCAGTACCGACGGAGTCGTCCTCCTGACCGCCCACCTCGTCGACGATAGCGGCCCACGCTTCGAAGTCGGAGACGTGGCCGTCGCGAGAGCTAGCCCCCTGAGCACCTCGACTGGCTGCGTATAGCAGGCACGTCCTCCGAAGCGACCGCCTGGTCCACGTCGAGTGACTTCGGCGAACACTGGCCCATGCTAAGGTCGCCGCGTCGGGACCCTTCCGTCCCTGCTCCCGCCGGGAGGCTCACGCGCGGATGAGGCTGGTGAGACGCGGCCGTCAGACAACCGTGGACGAACTCGCCCCGGTCTTGGAGGCGTGGCGGCTGTCACCCATGCAGCACAAGTTCCTCGGACCGCTGGACGAGGACGGTTTGCTGGCCGCGGAGGCGCGACTTGGCCGGCCGCTGCCGACGATGCTCAGGCGGGTCTACGAATTCAGCAATGGACTTGAGGCGTTTGGCGGCTGCCTGACGATTGAGCCGGCGCTGGTCGCGAGTGACCTCGCCGACGAACTGCGCGACTCGGAATGGCCGATACCACCGGAACTGTTGATGTTCGGCGGCGACGGAAGCGACAACCACTGGGGCATTTGGTATCCGGCGAGCGCGTCGCCGGACGGCTCAACCCTGTGATCGAGGTCGGCGAGATGCTTGAGCCTGGCTGCATGGCCATCGTCGGCTCAAGCCTGCCCGCCTTCCTTCGAACCAGAACCGCCTTGCTCGCGGTTATCGTCGGGGGCACGCCCCAGTCGATGGACGTACTTCGGATGCCAGCGGCTTTGCGCGGTCTCCCAAGGAATTCGCGGGCGACTCGGTTCGTCGAATGGGCCGACCCGGGGTTGCCACACCGGGATCCGGATCCATATCTTCAGCGCCTTGATCGGGCGGAGGTCCAACGTCTCGTGTCGACGCTTGCGCGCTAAGCCACCGACATGAGCGAAGCTCAAACGGCGCGCGCCCGGGTGACATCGGCGAACATTGGCCCATGTTAGAGTCGCGTCGTTGGCATGCGGGCGCATTCGAAACCGAGCGTGGAGGACGTCGCGTGCGGGTGGCCGTGGAATCCCCACATCCGCCGGACCAGTGCGGCCGGTTGCTTGAGGCCTCTTTCGGCGGCCGGATGCGGTTTCGCTGGCTTACGGTTTCGCGCGGTACCCAATTCGACCGGGTCGTCGGTCGGATCGATGGGGGTGGAGTAGCGGCCACCCTAATACACGGGACTACCGCCCCCGTATCTCTAGGCCGTTTCGGTCGTCAGCTCGTGAGTGCCCGGATCCGTCCCGACGGCTCCGGGTCCACAATTACCGGGTCGATCCGCTACCCGTACTTCGATCGCGCGCTCTACTCGGCCATTCTGGGATTTGTAGGTGCGCTCTTGACTCTCAATCCACTGTTCGTTGCCGCTGCGCCGGTGTTCTTTGCGGCGTTCTGGGCCTACGAGAACCTGCTGGCTCCGGAGCGTCTCCGTATGGACGCAAAGGTTCTGCTGAGCGGCTTGACGGCGGCCGTCGACGGGCGCCCGTTGCCCGAGTAGCGCACTCCTGCGGCATCGCGTGCGGCATTTGCTGATGATCCGACGGGCTGGTCGAGACGCGATGACGGGAGCGTCGCGCTGGTATCGTTGGTCAGCCATCACTTGCGGGGGATATCTGGCATGCGGCGCTTCCGTCTATTCGAGTTCACCGACCTTCGCTGGTATCCGCAGGCCTTTCGCCGCATACAGACGGACTACCTGCAGTTCGTAGCCACCCGCGGCTCGGGGCAGGCCGGTCTGGTGCCACTGCTGGTCAAGGCCATGAAGCATGCCGAAACGACCGAGATCGTGGATCTCTGCTCGGGTGGCGCGGGCCCATGGAGTCTCTTGCAGCCGCAGCTCGTGGCCGCCGGATGGCCGGTCAGCATCAAGCTCACCGACAAGTACCCGAATCCGGCCGCGCTGCGCCATTGGGAGGCGACCTCGCAGCCCCGCGTCGAGTACGTTGCGGAACCGGTGGACGCGCTGGAGGTGCCGGCGTCGCTGAACGGCATGCGCACGATGTTCGAGGCGTTCCATCACTTCCCGCCTGCGGATGCGCGGTCGATCCTGGCTGATGCGTTCGAGAAGCGCGTCGCTATCGGCATCTTCGAAGCTCGCGTGCCGTCTCCCTGGGGGCCAATCCTGCTGATGCTGGCGCCCTTTACCACGCTCCTCGGCTACCTGCTGATGACCCCGTTCATCAAGCCCCGGTCCTGGTCTCGCCTCCTGTGGACCTACCTGATACCCGTCGTGCCGCTCGCGACGTGCTGGGACGGGATCGTCTCGCTCCTGCGGGTCTACTCGCCGCGGGACCTGGAGGAATTGAGCGGGCGGCTGACGGCTCCCGACTATGCCTGGGAGATCGGCACGGCCTCCACGGGCACGCCGATCTTCGAGTACGTCTACCTGGTGGGTTACCCCGCGCAATCGGGCCGAGGTTTGGGGGCATCGCAATGAACTCGATCAACGCCCGATCCGTGGTGGTCGTCCTGGCGATCGCCCTTGCGGCTGCGGCTTGTTCATCCGCTCAATCGACGACTCAGACGGCGACCGACGGCACCTTTGAGGTCGGAGTGTCGGTCGCGCCGGGCACGCATCACGCCGCGGACGCGCTGGACATCGTGGCGACGCTGACGTACCAGGGGCCGCAGCCATCGATCACCGTGGACGGCGGCGACCAGGGTCTCGTCTGGTTCTCGTTCAAGCAGCTCGATGGAAGCCTGGCGATGGACGGCGGTGTCTCGAGGCTCATCTGCTCGCCGTCCACCACCATGGCGCGCGGGTCGTCGGCGAGCTTCCGCCCGGCCAAGTCGGTCGGCTACGGTGCCGACGATCCCAACGCCGCGTTCTACAGCCGGTGGGCCTCCGACGCGGAGTTGCATCTCCCGGCCGGCCGATGGCAGATCGTCGTAACCGCGCAGATCTGGGACCGCGAGAGCTGCATGGGAGCGAAGCCGGACCACGTGATTACCGTGTCACCACTGTTGGTGGACGTGGTGCCCTAGGATCCGGCGCGGTTCATTGCGGCGCGGTCAGCCAATCCCAGGCCGAGCCGTAGAAGGAACTGCCGCCGCCGGTGCCGTCGCTGAGCCGGTAGCGGTGGCCGTCCGGGCCCACCCCCGTCAGCACGACCCAGTAGTACCCGGCGTCGCGGAGACGCTCGAAGTGGAACCGGGCCGCCAGGTAGTTGCCGTAATTGGCCGCCGGCTCGGTTGCGAATGGGCTGGAGTAACCCGGGTCGATGCCGTACGTGGCGGGGAAATCGTCCCGCGCGTGCCAGGCTTCGAAGCGCAGGTCCGTCCACTTGGCGAGGACGGATGCGACCGGCGGCGCCGAAGAGCCGGCAAGCTCGGCCGTGACCCACGTCCCGCTCGTCTGCGATTCATTGCCGTACGACTCTCCGAAGCCGTAGTCGTTGGGGAGCCACGCTGCCGGCGCCATGGGCGCGACCGTGTCGAAATGCATGTCCGGCTGACCCGACTGGCCCGACGACGAGCCGTAGACGCCGGAGGCGGCGCCGGTAATCAGCGCCAACGAAACGACGATTGAAACGACGGTGACCAGACCAACCGAAACCGCCCAGCGCCCGACGTGGGGCATGGGCCGTTCGATCCTGACCAGTGCCGCAAGTACGGCGGCGACCGGAATCAATGCCTCCGCGGCGATGCCCGGCCAGCTCTGGGCGCCTCTCATTCCGAAGAGCGCCCACCAGCCGAACCCAACCGCGCCCACCGCGGCCCAGATCGGTGCGATGGAGCGGAGAGAACGGCGGCTCAGTCCGGCGGACGTTCTGACCGCGTACCGCGTTGCAACCCCCGCGCCGAACGCCGTTCCGGCGGCGTACAGGACCGAGTTGACCGAATCACCGTGATCCCGCATGACGTCTGGCAACGGAATGCCGATCCGGCTGAGAAGTGCCCCGGCAAGGGCGATCGGAATGAGCAACAGCGTGGCGAGCATGATCGAGCCGAGGTACCCCAGCACGAAACCACCGCCTGCCGCGAATACGCCGCCGCCGACGCCGGCCAGCAGCCGCCTCGTCGATTGGTGCGCCGCGCGCAGCTGCCGCCCCAGTTCGGCCGCCGGGCCAAGACGCCCGAGCGCCTCGCGGACGGCCAGTTCGGCATCGAGCCCTTCGGCCTGGAGGGAGGCTATCGAGTCCTCCAGGTGATCGGCCACCTCGGCCCGCACCTCGCTGACGTCGGCCGCCGGGAGCTTGAGTTCGCTGGTCATTCGATCGAGGTAGGCGGCCACCTCGGCGTCCCCTGTCCGGCCGGCGATGTCCGGGGTCGAGCCATCGGGTCCGCCGCCGAGGCGCCGTTCGCTGCGCCGTACCAGCAGGATCGCCAGGACGATGAGTGTGCCGCCACCGCCCAGGAAGACGAGGAGATTCACCCAGAGGATGGTCATTGGTTCGGCTCCCCAACCGCGCCGGCCATCCCGCGTGAGAATGCCACCCACTCCTGGGCGTGCTCCGCGAGCATGCCCAGGCCCCCGCTCGTGATCTTGTAGTAACGGCGCCGCGGGCCGCGATCGCCATCGCGCCAGCTGGCCACGAGCGCACCGGCCGATTCCAGGGCGTGCAAAGTCGGATAGAGGGAGCCCTCGCTCGGGACCAGGGCGCCGCCGCTCCGGTCTCGGATCCGTTGAGCGATCTCGTAGCCGTAGAGCTCGCCGTCGCGAAGCACCGTCAGAACGAGCAGAGTCGTTGTGCCCTTGAGGAGTTGTCCCCTGATCCTACCGTTCACCGCAGCTACCTTGGTTCGAAGTACATTGGATAGTTAGGTAGCGCTCAGCGTAGCACCAGGACCGCCGGTGTCAACCTCGGACGCGCTCGACCCGCCGCGAGCCGGCGCCTCACTCGCCGAACAGCGCCATTGGAGTTCCTCGCTGCGCTACCATCTCGAACGCGCCGGTTACAGGGAGCCAGTACCCGAGCGATCGTCAAATGGAGGGGGAAATGACGTCACCATCCCGGTGGAATGGACCCGTGAGCGCCCGGTTCGCGAACGTTGCGTACTCGTCGCCCGAGAAGGTGCAGGGGCTGACCAGGTCCTCCGACGGCGACGATCGCGGCGAGCTGAAGGTATCGCCGGACGAAGTGCTGTTCTCCGGCCGCAACATGGACCTCACAATCGGGAAGCCGCTGACGGTCTCGATGATTCGGGAGAGGATCGCCCGGCTTCGGCTGCTGGTGCTGGGTGCGGTCTGGCTGCTGGTCCTGGCTGCGGCGATGTTTTCGGGCGAGCCACTGACCTTCCTGGCCTGGGCCGCCGCGATGGTGCCCGTCACGGCCCTGCTTGCCTGGACCGCGCTGCGGCGGGAGTGGGTCAGGGTGGACTATCAGGATGAGTCCGGCGGCGCGAAGAGCGCCTGCTTCGCGGTCCACGACCTGGAAGGCGTGCTCGGAAGCACAAGGGAGCTCTACGGCTCGATCGCGGATCACGGCCCGGGTACCGACCGGCCGATCACCGACGACGAGGCCAACTCCCTGGGATCTCGAGGTAGACGCCGCCGCCGGCTGCTCTGGTCCGCCTGCGCAAACTGGATCTCGATCGTCGTGGTCGCCACCGCGGGCGGCATCTTCCTCGCGAGCTACGACCCGCTGGCCGAGGGTTCGGAGCCGGGCGTGCGGCCCACGGATCCCGGGAGCCTGTTCCTTACCGCCGGCACGTCCGGTCGCGCGTCCGGGATCGAAAGATTCTGCTGGGCTCCCAACAGCCGCTTCGCCCAGTTCGTGACGATCAAGAACACGGGCATGGTGCCGGTCACGATCTACGGCGAGCCGCCCGTGCCNNGAGTCGATCGAGCTCTGGATCCGCTACCAGACCGGCGACCGTGCGCCGACGGACATGGGGTATCAGCGGGTGCTGGGCGGGGTCCAGATCAAGTTCTCGGTGCTGTGGGTGACGAAGACCACCGGCATCGATGTGCGTCAGATAGAGATGAACGGCAACTGCATGGCGCACTGACGCTCGCGGTCTCGCGGCCCAGCTCGAATTCGGCCGGGCCGCCGAGCGGCCCCGAACACACGCTGCCATCATCCGTGAATGGCCTGGACCAACGAACTTGCCCTCATTATCGTCGACGTCTTCTTAGGGCTGGGCTGTCTGGCCTGCGGGAAGCGTCGCGCCAATCGCTGGGTCTCGATCTTTGGTCTGGTCGTGTTTGCAGCCGCCGGCTGGCTCGTCTATTGGGCCGGACCCGACATCAGCCGCTGGCATCTTCCGTCGCGACAGCTGGGCGCCCTGCCGGCCGGTCTCCTATTGGGCACGTTTGCGTGGGCCGACGCGATCGGGCTCCCGAGACGACTGGCTCTGCAACTTGGCGTGGGCCGTCGCGAGCCAAGGATCTACTTCAACAACGTCATCGATCGAACCAACGAGCGGCTCTTTGCCGAGCTACAGCAATGCGTCACGGACCAGAAGAGGCACGATCGGCACCTGAGGACGGCTCGCGCCCTGGCCGACCGTCTGGCCGAATTCCCGGCCCCGGATGAGGCCTGGGGCACGTGCCGCGACGACATCGTGGCATTGCATCGGAAGGTGATTGCCTCGGTCGCGGCCCACGTGAGCGGCGAGGAGAGTGAAGACACCGGCCCGGGTTCGCAGCTCGAGGCGGCCTACAGGCCCAACACGGCGCGCCGCGTGGAGCTGTGGGAGGAGGCCGCGAGGGATCGCGTACAGAGCGCGGAAGAGGATTCGATCAGGTGGAGCCTGACTCTTCTCGTGACGGGTTGGCTGGCAACGGCCCTTTCGGTCGGCAGCTACTTCCTCGGACGAGTCATCTCCCCGCCGGTCTACACGGATCCCTGGCTGTGGCTCGAGGCGTGTGCTGTGGGGGTCGCCGCCTGGCTCGTGCTTTACGCGGCCGGACGGGCGGTGCTTAAGGCCATTCGCCGATAGAGAGGGCGTCGGCGCGGCCCGCTGACGTGCTCGTCGCGCCGCCGGATGGCACCGTCGGGCGAAACAGCCTCCCAACTTCCACGCCGCGCGGGCCGCCGATGCCAGACTGGCCGCATGACGACCACCAGCCCGCAGATCGGTCTCGCGAAGGTCAACGGCATCGAGCTTGCCTACCAGATCCACGGCGAGGGCAAGCCGCTCATCCTCGTACACGGCGGGTACGGTTCGGCCGAGATGTTCGGGCCGAATGTTGCCGCGCTGGCGGCCGGGCGCCGGGTGATCGGCGTGGACCTGCAGTCCCACGGGAGGACGCCGGCGGCGGATCGGCCGATGCGCTTCGAGACGATGGCGGACGACATCGCGGCCCTGATCCGCCACTTCGACTACGAGCAGGCCGACGTGATGGGCTTCTCAGTTGGCGGCGGCGTGGCGCTGCGGACGGCGATCCAGCATCCACAGCTGGTGCGCAGGCTCGTTATCGTTTCGGCCCCGTTCAGGCGCAACGGCTGGCACGCGGAGATGGTCGCGGGCTTCGATCAGATGGGCCCCGAGATGGCCGAGTTCATGAAACAGACCCCGCTCTATCAGACGTACGCGAAGATCGCGCCGCGGGTAGAGGACTGGCCGATCCTGGTGACCCAGCTCACGACGATGGTGAAGATCGACTACGACTGGGCGGCCGAGGTCCGAGCCCTCACGATGCCCGTGCTCATCGTAGCGGGAGACGCCGACGGCCTGCCGCCGAGCCACGCCGTGGAATTCTTCGAACTCCTGGGCGGCGGCAAGCGCGACGCGGTATGGGACCGATCCGGGATGACGAAGCACCGGCTCGCGATCCTGCCGGGCCTGACCCACTACGACATCAACGTCGCGCCGGCGCTTGCGGCGACGGTCGCCGCGTTCCTGGACGAGGACTAATCGAGGCGCCTTTCCTCGTGCCCCGGTGCCTGAGAGCACCGGCCCTCGCCGAATCGATTCGCACTTGCCGGGCCTACCTGGTAAGGTCCCACCCGTTCGGGTGATGCAAAGTACGTAGATCCCCGAGCCGGGGGGGCCGCCTACCGTCGCGGCGGCTGGAGCGGGAGGGGGCGCGATTCGCGCCCGAATCATCGATGCGCAAGCTGCGTCTTTCGTCGATCGCGGTCGCAATGATCGCGGTCTTCATTCTTCTCCTGGGCACCGTGGGTCAGGCGTTCGCCTGCACGGGGCTCGAGCGTGACGACAACCTCCACCTCGCAACGACAGTGAGGACCGCGAATCTGACGCCGGTCATCGGCGTGACGCTCGGCGTGGACAAGTCCACAGCCGTCCCCGGCGACACCCTCACGTACACGGCGCTCGTGACCAACTCGGGCGTGTCGCTGGTTGTGACCGGGCAGATCAGCGCGAAGAACGAAAGCTCGCGCACGGCCACGGTCGGCTCGTGGTTCGACTACATCAGCTACGACCCAAAGGGCAAGGGCGGCGACCGCGACGACGACGGCTACGGCCATGATCGCGACCGCTGGATCCCCATCGCCGGCGCCGCCGGAGCCGCTGCCGGACACTCGCCCGCGGTCAAGCCGCCCCTCTCCACGGGTATGACCTTCGCGGCCACGCCGATCGCCTCCTCCGACGTGACCTATGCCGCCGGCGCCGACAAGATCGACGGAACGCAGATCGGCCGCGACGCCACCGCCCGCTGGAGCTTCACCGCCACCATCCCGCTCACCGCGGCGCAGGCCGCGGCGCTCATCAAGGGATCCGCGGCGCTGCCGATCCGGACCAACTTCCACGCCGAAGCCATGACGGGCACGCGCAAGGACAGCGACGAGCCAACGGTCGCCACGTACGACTTCTACCGCGAGCTCACGGCTCTGGGCACCGGCGCCGCCACCAACATCGTGGTCACGATCGCCCTGCCCAACAAGACCGCCGCCACCGTGACCATCGCCTCGGTGGCCCCGGGCGCATCGGCTCCCGCCAAGTTCACATACAAGGTCCCGGCTCCCGCCGCGAAGGGCGCTGCCGAGACCGATGCCGCGTATCTGGCCCGCCTCGCTGCCCTCGACGGGTCGCAGCTCACGGCCACGGCCACCGCGCGGGCAGGATGCACCGGCCAGACCGCCGGACCAAGCGCGCCGGTCGCCACCACCGAGCATCTCCCCATCCTCTCGCTCGCCAAGACGGGGCCGGCCAGGGTCGACGCGGGCAAGAGCGCCGCATACGAGCTCGCCCTCGCGAACACCGGCTCGGCGCCGGCCGCCGCGCTCACGCTCACCGACTCGCTGCCCGACGGCACCGTGATCGCCGTCACCGGCACTCCGGCCACTCTCGCCCCGGCCGCCACCGCCACCGCCCATTCCGCCTATGCCGTCCCGGCTCAGCAGCCCGCCGGCTCCCTCACCGACATCGCGACCCTGCGCTGGACCGATGCCAACGGCAACGCATACGGCCCGATCAGCTCGCAGGCAACGACCACGGTCACCCGGTCGATTTCCACCGTGACCGTGACCGCGTCGTCAGGCTCCCTCACCTACGGCGGCAGCATCCCCGCGATCACGCCGGCCTACTCCGGCTGGCAGAACGGCGACGGCCCCGCGGTTCTGACCACCGCGCCCACTTGCACCGCCACGGCCACGAGTGCCGCCGGCGTCGGCACGTACAAGACCAGCTGCTCAGGGGCCGTCGCTCCCAACTACACCTTCGTCTACGTGGACGGCAGCATCACCGTCACCCCGATCACCGTCACCGTCACGGCACTCTCGGGCTCGTTTGCCTACGGCGGCACCGTTCCGGTCATCGCGCCTGCCTACTCCGGCTGGCTCGCCGGCGAGGGCCCGTCGGTCCTGACCAAGGCGCCTGCCTGCACCACCACGGCCACGAGCACCAGCGGCGCCGGCACATACAAGACGAGCTGCACAGGAGCCGTCGCCCACAACTACGTCTTCGTCTACGTGGACGGCAGCATGGAAGTCGGCCCCGCCCTGGTCACAGTCACCGCGTCTTCGGACTCGATGACCTACGGCGGCACCGTGCCCGCGATCACGGCCGGCTACTCCGGCTGGCAGAACGGCGATGATCCGTCCGTTCTGACCACCGCTCCCGCCTGCACGACGGTGGCCACGAGCGCCAGCCCGGCCGGCACCTACAAGACGAGCTGCACAGGCGCTGCCGCCGCCAACTACACCTTCGGCTACGTCGAGGGCACGATCAGCGTCAACCCGAGCGTCGTCATCGTGACCGCTTCGAGCGGCTCCCTGACCTATGGCGGCACCGTTTCCGCGATCACGCCCGCCTACTCCGGCTGGGTCAACGGCGATGGCCCCTCCGTCCTGACCACCGCGCCCACCTGCTCCACCACGGCCACCAGCGCCGCCGGCGTGGGCACCTACACGACGAGTTGCACGGGCGCCGTCGCTACCAACTACACCTTCACGTATGCAGACGGCACGATCACTGTCACTCCGGCGCTCGTCACCGTCACCGCGCCGTCGGGCTCGTTTGCCTACGGCGGCACCGTCCCGGCTATCGCGCCCGCCTACTCCGGCTGGGTCAACGGCGAGGGTCCCTCGGTCCTGACCACGGCGCCTACCTGCACCACCACCGCCACGGGCACGAGCGGCGCCGGCACGTACAAGACGACCTGCTCGGGGGCGGCCGCTCCCAACTACACCTTCGACTACGTCGACGGCAGCGTGAAAGTCACTCCGGCTCTAGTGACCGTGACCGCATCGAGCGGATCGATGCTTTATGGGGCCACGGTGCCGGTCATCACGCCCAGCTACTCCGGCTGGGTGAACGGCGATGATGCCTCGGTCATTACCACGGCTCCCGCCTGCACGACGGCAGCCACGAGCGCCAGTCCGGCCGGCACCTACAGCTCGAGCTGCGCCGGAGCGGCCGCCGCCAACTACACCTTCGCGTACGTGGACGGCACGATCAGCGTCAACGGAATCACGATCACCGGCCTTACCCTCTCGCCCCAATCTGCCGGGCCGTTGCCCGTCGGTAGCTCACACACGTTCACAGTCACGGCCACGGACTCCAACGGCCAACCCGCATCGGGAGCGGCCATAACACTGACCGTCGCCGGACCGAATGCCACCACGGCCAACCTCACCACCGATGCCACCGGCACCGCCACGTTTACCTACACCGGGGCCAACTCGGGTACAGACGTCGCCCAGGCCGTCCTGGTGTCCCAACCGAGCATGGCGTCCAACACGGCGAGCGTGGCCTGGGTGGCTCCTGCCGAGACCTCGTCGACCACTACCGTCCACGGGCAGTTCTTCACCAACTACCCCTATGGTGATCCTTTCTCGACCGTACTTGGGGACACGCCGCTCTGGGAGCAGGACTTTCCCACTATCAACTTCGATCCGCTGCCGGGAACCGTCGCCAACGACCCGTCGGGGGTAAACCAGTTCACCCGTCCATTCACCAATATCACGACGGATGTCGCGGGCAACTACACAGGCACGGTTCCCGCTCAGGGCAACGGCTACCAAGCGGGGATCGGGGACCTGAATACTTTCAATGCCGTGTTCACAGGGTCCTACACGATCGCGGCCGCGGGCGACTACGCGTTCGACGTGATCTCTGACGACGCCTTCATCCTTGGCATCGCCAACGGCGCGACGCCACTCCCGGGCAACGTCTGGGTCAACCCGCCGGCTTCGGGCCTCACGCCCATGCATGCCTACCCGATCATGGGCACCTTTAACCACAACACAGGCCCTCAGCCCAACACTGTCAACGTCCACTTCCCGGCTCCCGGCGTCTATCCCTACGAGATCGACTACTCGGAGGTGTGGCCGGGCTCATCGATGTGCCTCTCGGTTCGCATGCACGGAACCGGACATGGCGTGAATCCCTCGGGCACGATCGCGATGTCGCCGGCCGTGACCTCCAGCGGCCCCGTGGGCAGTTCGAAGACCTACACCGTGGCCGTGATGGGTGCAGCGGGCACTCCAATCGCGAACCTGCCACTGGCGGTCCACGTCACCGGCGCGAACCCTCAAGTGATCGCGGTCACGACGGATACGCGCGGTCTGGCGAGCTTCACGTACGTCGGCTACGGCGCCGGCACGGATCAACTCCAGGTCTACGCCGTGCTCGACGGCATGCCCGCGGTGTCCAACACGGTTGCGATGAGCTGGCTCCAGACAGGGGCGGCAGTCCCGCCTGTGATCGGCGCCGTGGCTCCGGCCGACGGCACGATCATCACCGCACCGACCCCCATCACCGCGTCATTCACGCCGCCCGACGGCCAGACGATCACGAGCTGGCAGGTGACGTACACCCGTCAGGGCACGTCGAGTTCGCCTGTCGTGCTGGCCAGCGGCTCCGGCACACCGCCGCCAACCCTGGCCACGTTCGACCCGACACTCCTGCCCAACGGCGGCTACACGATCGCCGTGTCCGGCTTCGCGTCCGGCGGCGGAGGCCTGTCCACGAGCGCCAACGTCGTGGTATCAGGGAATCTGAAGCTCGGCCGCTACGGCGTCACCTACCAGGACGCCAACGTCGCCGTCGGCGGCATACCAATGCAGGTTCAGCGCACCTACGACAGCTTCGACAAGTCCACCGGCGCCTTTGGCGTCGGCTGGCAGCTGAGTGTTGCCAACTTCCGCGTGTACACCAACGGCCCGCTCGGTGCCGGCGGCTGGAGCTCGTATGACAAGTGGTGCGCCCTGTCCATCTGCGAAGTGGCCTGGACTACTTCCCACCCGCATTTCGTCACCGTCGTCTGGCCGGACGGACACACGGAGATGTTCGACCTGACCCCGGGCGGGGGCTCCAACATCTTCTACTACGGCAGCGCCTCCTTCACGGCCCGGCCCGGCTCCACGTCCACGCTCGCAGTGGCCGGTGACGCGACCCTGAACTACACCTTCGATGGCAACCTTTACACGCCCGGATCGAGCGGATTCTTCAACCCGACTAGCTTCACCCTGACCGCCAAGGACGGGACGGCCTACGTGCTCGACACCGTGTCGGGCCTGGTGTCCGCGACCGATCCCACCGGCAACAAGATCAGCGTCGACTCGGCGGGCATCCACAGTAGCCTCGGCCCCTCGATCACCTTCGTCCGCGACGGCGCAGGCCGCATCAGCGAGCTCGACAAGCCCGACGGCACCAAGCTGACCTACGCCTACGACGCGGCGGGCGATCTCGTCTCGGTCACGGACGAGCGCGGCAAGACGGTCACCTACGAATATGACTCCGCGCACAACCTCACGAAGACGATCGACCCGAACGGGCATCCGTTCGAGACCGTCGCCTACGACGCGGACGGCCGCATCAGCTCGATTACCGACGCGACCGGCAACACCACCGCCGTTTCGAGCGACCCCAACACCCGGACCGAACGCGTCACCGACGCAACGGGTCAGAAGGTCACGCTCTCGTCGTTCAACACCGCCGGTGATCTCGTCCGCGTGGACACCGTCGCCGACGGCAAGACCGCCACGACCATCTACGCCTACGACGCCAACCACAACGTCACTTCACGCACCGATCCAGCCGGCGGCGTATGGGCCGCCACCTACGACGACACCCGCAACCTCACGAGCGTCACCGACGCCAATGGCGCGAAGGTCGCCCTCACGTACGACGCATTCGGTCACCCGCTCACCTGGACCGATCCAAATGGCGGCGTGACGAGCTACCACTGGAACACGAACGGCACCCTCGCCTCGATCACCGACGCGCTCGGCAACGACGAGACCTACCTCTACGACACCGCGGGCAACATGACGAGCCGGACCGACCGCGAAGGCCACGTCTGGACCTACGCCTACGACGCGGCGGGCCATCTGAGCACCACGACCGATCAGGCCGGCCACGCGACAACCTACGCCTACGACGGCGCCGGACGGCTGCTCACTTCTACGGACCCGCTGACCCACAAGACCACCTACGAGTACGACCTCGCGGGCAACCTGACGAAGACGACCAACGCCGCGGGCGAGCCCACGAGCTACACATACGACGCCCTGGGCTTCCTCGCGACCACGACAGATCCCGCGGGCAAGGTCACGACCTACGGCCGCGACTCCGCCGGGCGCGTCACGAGCGTGACCGATCCCACCGGGGCCGTGACTCACACCACGTACGACGCCGCCGGGCGCGTTGCGACAACCACCGATGCCGCGGGCAACACAACTACGTACGGCTACGACGGCGCGGGCAATCAGATCTCCATGAAGGACCCGCTCGGCCGAACCACAACGAGCAGCTACGACCCGCGCGGCCTCAAACTGACGAGCACCAACGCCGCGGGCGGGGTCACCCACTACGCCTACGACGCGGCCGGCAACGCCACGAGCGTTACCGACCCGAACGGCCGAGTATCCAGCTCCACCTACGGCCCGCACGGCGAGCTTCTGACTTCGACCGATCCGGCGGGCGCGAAGACCACCTACGCCTTCGACCTCCTGGGCCGCACGACCAAGGTCACCGATCCGGCCGGCGCCGCCACCACGACGGCCTACGACCGGACCGGCAACGTCTCGAGCGTCATCGATCCGGCCGGCGCCGTGACCGCCTACGGCTACGACACCGCCGGGCGCCAGATCACAGTGACCGACGCGAACGGCAGCGTCACCACCTACGGCTACANNCCGGTCGCCTCAAGACCTACACGAGCGCCGCCGGCGTGGCCACGAACTACGCCTACGACTCGCGCGGCCGGACGACCACGATCACCGACAGCCTGGGTCACTCAACGAGCTACACGTACGACGACGCCGGCCGGACGCTGACCTCCACCGATCCGCGCGGCTACACCACCACCTTCGCCTACGACACCGCGGGCCGGCAGAACAAGATCACCGACGCCCTCGGGCATTCGGTCGCCTTCGGCTACGACACCGCAGGACAGCAGACCAGCCTCACCGACGCAGACGGCAAGATCTGGCAAACCACTTACGACGCCCTCGGCAACGTGGCCACCACCACCGACCCGCTCGGCAACGTCACGACCTACACCCACGACACCGCGGGCGTGCTCACGAGCAAGACCGACGGCCGCGGCATCACCACCACATACGGATACGACACCGCCGGCCGTCTGGCATCCCTTGCCACTCCGTCCGCTTCGATCACCACCACATACGACTCCGCCGGTCGCCGCTCCACGATGACCGACCCGACGGGCAAGACCACGTACGGATACGACACCGCCGGGCGGCTCGCGTCCGTGGCCGCGCCCGCGAGCACGGTCGCCTACACATACGATCCCGCGGGCAACCGCGCCACCATGACCGCCGCGGGCAAGACCACGGCCTACACCTATGACCCGGCCGAACGCCTGGCCACGGTCTCGCGCCCCGACCTCGGCACCTTCACCTTCGCCTACAATGCCGACGGCCAGCTATCCACCCTGACCCGCCCCAACGGCATCACGAGCACGGAGGCCTACGACGCCGCCGGCCGCCAGACCGGTCCCACCTACAAGAACCCAGGCGGTACCACGATCGCCGCCTATACCTACACCCTCGATCAGGCCGGCAACCGCACCGCCGCCACAACGGCCGGTATCGGCACCGATGCCTACACCCTCGATGCCGCAGGCCGACTCACCGCTGTCACTTATGCCGACGGCACCAGCGCCACCTTCACCTACGACGCCGCCGGCAACCGCACGTCCATGACGAGTGGCGGCACCACAACCGCCTACACCTACAACGACGCCTCCGAACTCACCTCGGCAGGCTCCACTGCCTACACCTACGACGGAGCCGGCAACCGCCTGACCGCAGGCTCGACGTCATACGGCTACGACAGCTTCGGCAACCTCGCGAGCCAGGCCGCGGGAGCCGTGTCGATCGCCTATCGCAGCAACGGCGACGGTCTCCGAGTCACCGCAACCTCCGGTGGCGCCGGAACCGCATACACCTGGGACGAGGCCGCAGGACTTCCGTCTCTGCTCTCCGACGGCACCACGGATTACGTCAGCGCCGACGCCACACTCCTGGCCGAAACATCGGCCTCTACGAGCGCCTACCCCCTCACCGACGCCCTCGGCTCCATCCGCGCCGCCACCGATGCCAGCGGCTCGGTCACGGCGTCCGCCACCTACGGTGCATACGGCAACATCCGCTCGAGTTCGGGTTCGGTTGGCTCCCTCGGCTACACCGGCGGCCTGACCGACGCATCGGGTCTCGTCTATCTCCAGGCCCGCTCGCTCGATACCTCAACCGGAACCTTCACCGCACGTGACCCGATGACCCCCGGCGGTCCCGGCGTCACAGGCTTCAACCCCTACGCCTACGCGGGTCAGAACCCGAGCACGTACACGGACCCGAGCGGACGGACCATGCCCGAATCGGGAGCGGTCAGTATGGTCGGTGGCCTCTCGTGGCCGATCGTCGCCTTCACGGGAGGGGCTTTGGTGAGCGAGTTCCTAGTCGTGGCGCTCTCTCTGCTCCTGGTCTACGAGATGACCCAAACACTCCCACGGACGCTGGCCCCTAACGCGCCAACCGATATTCCCTGGGACAAGATAGGTCGAGACATCCAAAGCCTCACCGAGGCGATCGCAAAGACGATTGTCGCGATATGCGCGGGATCTTTCATCGGCACTCAACTTGCAGGTTTCCTGGGACGGAGCGCCGACTCCATCTGTGGAGGAGACCACGGCCCGGTCTTCCTTTCCGGTGGCGACACCCTTGAGGCTACCAACCACGACGCGGCGGTCATCGTCCCCAGTCACCTCGACTGGGCGACCTTGACCCATGCGTCCTATCGGTTCGCGAAAGGTTGGTATACGAACAAGCAGTACGGCGATCCTTGCGCCGCCGCCAAGGCCAGGGCTGCCCACCCGAACGCGTCGGGACAGCAATGTGACGAATATCCCTTCCGCTCTACGGCCGAAGGCGGGCCGGGGTTGCCCTACTGGACTGACCCGACGAACCCAGCCAGGCAGGGAGCGTCGATCGAGTACATCGACGGATCGGACAACATGATCCAGGGCGGCATCGTGAGTGCGTTCTATACGGCGTGTAGCATTCCAAAGGACTCAGGCAACGAATCGAAGTTCCTTGTCATTCCGTTGGCCACGATCCCGCTGACCATGTGGAACTGCGGATCCAGATGAGGCCAGGATGAGCGAGTTGAGCGATGCATTCGACCGACTTCTCGCCGAGCACCGTCGGATCGGCTCGCCGTGCGCCCACCGTCTCTCGGAAGGCCGACCTGAAGCTGAGATCAGAAGGCGACTCGGGGCGCTGGCGTTGGACCCCCCGTCAGACCTGGTGGAGTATTTCGAAATCCAAGACGGCACCGACAATGGAGTTTGGAGCAGCGAACACGGTGGGAGCGACCTGTACCCTGCCCCGTTCTCCCGCTCGCCGAGCCTTCCGGAGGCAGTCGAGCGGTATGAGGCCGCAAGGGACATCTCGGTCGATCTGTTTGGCCCTGAACCACGCCTTGCCGGTCAAGTGCCGGAGGCTGGATACTGGGCTGCAACTTGGTTCCCTCCTGGACAGATGCCCTGCTGACTACGGGGGCATCGGTGCATTCTTCAGTGAGATCTCCGGCCACTGGTTTGCAGGAGAGGACGCGCTCTCGGCCAACTGGTCTGCCGCGGCTAAGAAGTGGAGGCTATTCAGTCGGGGGCAAGGCTGAGACGCCAAGGCTCGACTGAGGCGTTCGGCCGGCCATCGACAATGTGTAAATGCGGGTCTTGGTGAGGTCACTATGAGTGAGTTGCGCGATGCATTTCGGCGACTTCTTGACGAACACCGTCGGATTGGATCGCCGGTGGCTCGGGCAGCAAGCCTCGGCGTGGCCGACGGCCGCTCTCTTTGAGCATGGACCCCTCCAGCATCGAGCTCGGCAGGCGCTCGCCCGCCAGGCGCCACTGGGTGCTGCTGGGGATGGCGATGAGCGTGGCGGCGGTTGCGGTTGCCGCGACCTTGGTCTTCGCGCTCGTCCCGCGCGACTCCGCCGGCGCCCAGATTCGCGACCAGGTCCGCCTGGCGCTCGAGCTCGACGTCCAGATCCGGGAGCTGCCAGATGGATATGTCCCTGGCCACATCTCGGCCGAGCAGGCGGCAACCCTCAAGCAATCGGTCGAGGCCCGGCTGGTGGCGGTGTTGACCGGCGAACAGCTGACCGAAGAGAGAAGCTGGTTCGACCAATGGTTGCTACGGCTGCAGACGGATGAGGCGACGACGATCTGGTTCGACGGACAGGCGGCAGACCTGAGATTCGACGGCCCGGCTCAAGTGTCGGGACAGCAAGCGACCATCAGCGGCTCGTACACATCGAGAGTGCGGATGTACCACATGCAGGTCGGCGTCCGCGAGGATGAAGTCTCGATCTGGCCCATGCACTTCGTCGCGACGCTGGCCCGATCCGGCGATCACTGGCTCGTGAGCAACATAGTCGAGACCGTCGCGTCCCCGCCGGCGACGCCCAGCAGCTGACAGACGGCCTACACGCACGGCTGAAACGGATTCCGTCCGCCGCTCGTTATCTACGTTGTGGAAGCATCGACGGCCGCCAACCTCCGGCTCACACTCGCCGAGTCCGTTTCGGCGCGAGCGCGCGGTTCCGACGCCGCGTTCGAGGAGATGTACCTGGCCGCGTGGCCAAGGCTTTGCCGCTACGCGTGGGTGCTCGTACGCCACCAGGAGGACGCCGAAGACGTCGCGTCCGAGACCGTCCGCCGGGCGTTCGCGGCGTGGCAGGCCGGCCGCGGACCCGCCTCGGACCCCATGCCGTGGCTCTTCCTGATCGCCCGGCGGATCGTGCTGGATCGCCGCAAGAGCCGGGCGCTTCGGTGGCTGTCGCTGTCTCGGGTCACCGAGGATCCGCCGGCACGCGGCGACTCGCTGGCCGGCGTGGAAGCTGCCGTCTGGTTCGAGCAGCTTCGCGGCCACCTGACCGAACGGCAGCACGAGGCCATCGTCCTGCGATACCTCTTCGACCTCAGCGACGAACAGATCGGCCGGATCATGGGCCTCAGCGCGGGCGGCGTCCGGACCAACGTGTTCCGGGCACTCGAGGTTCTACGCAAGCGACCGGAGGTCCTGGACCGATGAGCGTTGACAGCTTCGAACTCGCGCTTCGCGGCCGAATGAAGGCGGCGTCTGCTGAACTCGACGACGCCGTCCTGCCCGCTCCGCCGCTGTGGCTGGTCCTGCGCGAGCCGACGGCCACCGGTCTGGGACTCGATCAGCGCGCCATCCGCCGCCGCTTCGCCGCGGCCATGGCCATCGTCCTGGTGGTGGGCGTCATCTCCGGGGCGGTCCTGCTGCAGCGGCTTCCGTCGGCCGTGCCGGTGGCGTCCCTTGCGCCCTCGTCCACGCTCGCGTCGCCCACGCACGCCTCGCCGGCGCTGTCGACCTCGCCGCTGCCCGCTGCCTCATCTGGGTTGCCGTCCGCGTCGTAGCGCGCCGCCGCATCCCCATCCGCCGTCCACCTTCCATCGCCCAAGGAGCATTCCATGTTCACCATGCCCGCGTCGAGGGGGCGCCGGCTCGTGCCGTTCGGCGCCCTGGCCCTGATCGGCTCCCTGCTGCTGCAGTGGTCGCACGTGGGCGGCGGCCCGGGTCAGCTCCCGGCGCGCAGTGAGACCGGCCTGGCACAGGGTCCCGGTTTCGCGATATTCGTTGTGGCGATCGCCATCCTGCTGATCCGGTCGTTTCGGCTGGTCCGGCCTGAGCCTCTGCCGATCGATCTACCGGTGACATACCTGGGCCTGGCGGCAATCGCCGGCGGTTGCCTGGGCCTGAGCGCGCTCGAAATGCCGGACCGCGAGCCCGGGTTCTGGCTGGCGCTGGCGGCGCTGGTCGTTCTGGCTGTGGGCGTGGTCGCCGAGTTCCGGGCGTGGCGTGGCGCCCAGGACGCGGCCGAACCGACCGACACTGACGACCCGCCCGACATCGACGAGCCGGCCCCGGAGCCGGACGCCGAGCCGGACGCCGAGCCGCACGTCGTCGCCGCGATCGGCACGCGCTACGTGCCCGCCGCGCTGATGAGGTTCTGGCAGAGCCTGTCCCGATCACCCGGCGCGGCCGATCGCTCGGCGAACCTCGAATCCGAGCCGGCCGGCCGTCTCGACCGGATCGACGTATGGGTGGTGGCCGCGCTACTGATCGGCGTCCTGACGGTACGTATCTACGACCTGGGTCAGCCACCAAAGATGTACTTCGACGAGGTCTATCACGCTCGCACCGCCACCGAATTCCTGCAGGACTGGCGCTACGGGATCCAGCACGACATCTACGAGTGGACGCACCCGATGCTGGCCAAGTACGCCATCGCGACGGGCATCGTCCTCTTCGCCGACGACCGGGTCACCGACACCGGCCGGCTGGACGGCACCGTGCGCGACGCGGTCGTGCAGGTGGAGGCGGCGAGCGCAGTGGGAGGGCCCACCTCCGGTGGCCGCGTCTTCGTGGCCACGGGCGCCGACGTCAGGGCGTACGACCTGGAATCCCGGCAGCTCGTCCACGTCTACGGCATTCCGGGCGCGACCGCGCTCTCCGCCCCCGCCGCGTCCGGCCTCGTCTACGTGGGCACCACCGATGGCGCCGTCTACCGCATCGACACGGCCGTTCAGGCCGCAACGAAGCTCGGCGTGGACACCGGTCTGTCGATCGCCCGCATCTACGCGGGGACGGCGCCGTTCGTCCTCGCCTCCGACTCGGCCGGCCGCGTCGTCTCTATCGACGCCTCTGAGGGGGCCGGCCGAATCACGGGGCGGAGCGAGATCGCCGGCCTGGCCGACTTCGCGGCATTCGGGCGCGGCGGCGGCGCTTCGGGCTCGTCGCCGGCAGTGCTTGCGGCATACAGCGACGGAGTGGCCGTCATCGACGCGCGCACCCTGAGCATCAGATCCACCGTCCCCACCGACTCGGCGGTCACGTCCCTCGCGGTCAACCCCAACGTGGTGGACTCGCGCGACGACTGGACGCGCTACCACGTATACGCGACGGCCGGCGATTCGCTGCTGATCCTCGACGAGACGGTCTACAGCACCAACACCCCGGACACGCTGACCCTGGACGGTGACCAGCCCCTGGTTCGCATGCCCGGCGCCGTGACGAAGGCCGTCTTCGACGCCGGAACCGGCATCGTCCAGGTGGTGGGCCGTGCGCCGGATGGCAACGGCTGGACCGTCTACGCGATCGAATCCAACGGCAATGCCGTCTTCTCGGACGCGAGGCTGCCGTTCGAGCCGGTGGCAATCGGCCTCGACAACGCAGTCAGCGTCACGGGGCTGAGCCAGGTGAGCCAGCTGCCGGACGCGAACCGCGAAACGCTGCTGGCCTTCTCGGCGGACGGCTCCGTCGCGTCGGTGGACGTGGGCCGGTTCGCGTTCTCCTGGCGTCTGATCGGCGTCCTGTTTGGCGCTCTCACCGCCGTCTGCCTGTACCTGCTGGCGCGGATTCTGTTCCGCCGGCGATCCGTGGGGCTCCTGATCGCGCTCTTCTCGCTGCTCGACGGCATGTTCTTCGTCCAGTCGCGCATCGCCATGAACGATGTCTACGTGGGCGGCTTCTTGGTGCTCGCCTACCTGATCTTCGCGGTGATGTGGCTGCGCGTCTGGCGGCACCGGCTCGTCTTCTGGCTCGGGATGCCGCTGCTCGGCCTGGTTCTGGGTCTGGCTCTCTCGTCGAAATGGGTGGCCGCATACGCGATCGCGAGCATCTGCCTGTTGATCCTGATCCGTTCCGCGCTCGGCCGTCTGGTCACGATCCTGGGGCTGGCCACCGGCACGGGCGTTCTGGGGTGGATGGCGCTGGCCGAGATGAACTACCAGCCCGGTACGGGAAACGAACTCGTGTGCGTCGCGCTGCTGGTGACCGCGGCGGTCGCCGCCGGCGTGGGGTTGATCGTGGCCATGCGAACCCCGGCGCTTCCGGACAGGATCGCGGTGGCGGCGGTCACGACGGTTGCGGCCGGGCTCCTGGTGGGCGGCGCGCTGCTGGCCTCGCCCGCACCCCAGGCAAACGGCGCCCCCAACTACACGTTCTTCCTGATCATGCTGGGGATCACCGCCATTGCCGCGGCGGCCAACGTGTACCGGCCGGTGGCCTGGACACGAGAGGAGTTCCGCCTCGCCGTGGCCGCGCCGCCGGTCCTGGGAGTCGCGGGCCCGCTGCTGATCGCGGCGCTGCTGATGCCCATCGGTCTGCCGGTGAGTCCCGCGGGGCTTGCCGTGACATCGATGCTCGGCGGAGTGGCGGGCCTGGCGATCGGCGGTCTCGCCGCCGCGGCCTTCTGGGCGGCCGGGCGCGTGGGGTTCGGGCCGCTCGCCGTGGCGCCGGCGCCGGGCGACTCGCCCGGTCTCGCAGACTCGCCGTCGCCGGCGCCCGAGGGTTGGCTGAGACCCGGCTCCGGATTCGGACTTCCGACTGCGTGGACGGCCCTCTGCGTCCTGGTTCTGCCGCTCGTGGTCTACGTCGTGATGTTCGTGCCGTGGTCCACGCCCTGGCAGTCGCAGGGCGACGCTATCGCGTGCTGGCATACCAACACCGAAACGGGCGTGTGCGACAACTCCTGGCCGGCCGGGCACACGGGCCAGACGCTCTGGGGTCTGACGGTCGGGATGTACGACTACCACAACGAACTTCGATCGCCTCACGCGGCTGCCTCGCCCTGGTGGGCCTGGCCGCTGGACCTCAAGCCCGTCTGGTTCGAGAGCGGCGGGGGAGTGCCCGACGCCTTCTCCTGGATCCACGACGGCGGAAATCCGGCGCTGTGGTGGCCGGCGCTGTTCGCGATGGCCTTCATCTCGTGGCAGGCCTTCCGGCGCCGGAATCTGGGTCTGGGGCTGATCGCGGTCGCGTTCTTCTGGCAGTGGCTGTCGTGGGCCCGGATCGACAGGGCGTCGTTCCAGTACCACTTCTACACGGCGCTGCCGTTCTACCTGCTGGCGCTTGCCTACTTCCTCGCCGAGCTCTGGCACGGGCCGTCGCGGAGAACGTGGCTTCTGGCCAGAGTTGCCGGGGCCACCGCGCTGCTGATGCCGGGGATTCTCTGGCTAGTCAAGCCGGAATTGTGCGGTCTCGCGCGCGTGGACGCGGGCAGCTACTTCGGGGCCACGGCGTGCGGAGGTGCCACGGGCGACGTGGTGATCACCGAGCGGGTCGTGCTGGTCGCGGCGGGTCTTGTGGCCTCGCTTGCGGCTGTGGCCGTCTTCCTGTGGCGTGCCCGACGTTCCGAAGGAAGCGGCCCGTCATCCGGCCGGCGGGAGATCGGTTGGGCGCTGGCGTCGTTCGTCGCGGGCGGGGTCGCGATCCTGTGGCTCGGCCGCAACGGTACGGACGATGTGCTGGTCCGGGCCGCGCTGCCCTCCGACGCACTCACCGTCCTGCCCGTTCTTGCGGGAGTGCTCCTGGCGGGCGTCGCGATCACCGCCCGGAATCCGCGGCGGTTCGTGGTGGGAGCCTGCGTCACGGCCGCGCTCGTCTTCATCGCGCTGTACCCGGATCTGGCCGGCGTCTGGCTGCCCGACAAGATCCAGGGGATCTACTCGGTGGCCTCGCCCACGTGGATGTACGGCTTCCAGTTCGCGACGAACCTGCAGGCCTCCGCATCGGTGAAGCTCGTGAGCGCAGGCTCGGTCAGCCTTGTGCTGGTCACGCTGATGCTCGCGGGTGTGGCCGCGATGGTTGCGTGGCAGCGCCGCGCCGTCCTGGCCTCGCGCCGATTCGAGGACGCGGAAGACGCGCAGGACGCGCAGGACGCGCAGGACGCGCAGGTGCGCCCCTGACCGGCGCCACCAGCCGGCGCTACTCCACCTCGAGCAGCAGCAACGCCCGATCGAAGGCGCCGCGCGTTGCGGCCTTCTGCGCTCGCAGCTCGTTGAGCTTGGCCTCGCTGCAGCCGCGGGCCTTCGCCAGGGCCACCAGGACCTCCAGCAGATCCGCCAACTCCGCGGCCGCAAGCTCGTCAGTGGCGGCGGCGTCGAACTCGCCCAGCTCCTCGTCCACCTTGGCGCGCAGCGCGGCCAGCAGCTCCTTGCCCAGGATGGTCCGCGTGACCACCCTGCGACCCCCCGCCCGCAGCGTGCCCGGAACCTGGTCGCGAACGAGCTTGTTGTAGTAGGCCAACGCGGCACCCTCGGCGGCTTGGGCTGTCGCCGCGCGGTGAGTCGCGGCTGATGAGATCGCCAGACTACCCCTTCCGCGACGATGGCGAGGCGGATCGAGCCCGGCACCGTGCAAGACGGTCCGGGCCGATGCTAGCCTTACGCAAAGGCGAGCCGCACGAGGCTCGTCACTTTGTGAGTTGGGGGGAATATGACTCAGCGGTTCGCGAACGTCGTCTCCGCGAGGCCCAAGAAGCTCCAAATGGGCGTCGTCAAGTCCGTGTCCGCAGCGGATCGCGGCTCACTCGAAGTGTCTCCGCAGGCGATCGAGTTCACCGGCCGCGAGGCCAAGCTCTCCCTGAACCGGGTCGAGGCGGTGGAGTGGCTGGGCGTCGAGTGGTCTCGAATTCAGCTCCTGGGCGTGATCGCATTGCTGGCTGGGGCGCTGTGGGTCCTCGCGGGCTCGGAGCAGGGCTGGGTCAGACTCCTGTGGGCGGCGTTCCTGGTGCCCACGGCTCTGGTCTGGTTCTGGAGGATCGCGAGCACCAAATGGGTCCAGGTGGACTCTCGGGACGAGTCGGGTAGCCGGAAGAGTGCCTACTTCCAGGACGGGTCCTACCGGGGTTTCGGGGGCCTGCTGGGCGGCACGAAGGACCTCTACGCCGCGATCCGGACGCACGGTCCCGGAGGTGCGCTCGCAGCCGAAGGCGACCTTTCCGCCCTGGCATCGCGACGCAGACGCCGCGGCCGGCTCCTTCGATCCGCGCTCGCGGTCTGGGTGTGCGCTCTGGTGGTCGTGGGCCTGAGCGGCTCCTATGTGGGCACCTACGGTTTCCTGGCTGAAGGCCCCGAGCCGAGCGCCACGCCTTCCGATCCCGGAAGCTTGTACGTCTCGACCGGGGCGGACACGTCGGGGATCCTGACCGACTTTTACTGCTTCTCCAGCCACGGCGAATTCGCCCAATTCGTGACGATCAAGAACACCGGGCTGGTGCCGGTGACAATCTACGGCGAGCCACCCGACGCCGGCTGGTTCTCCGGGCAGGTGGACCTCGCGCTCTATCGGAACCCTCTGCCAACGGACCCCAGGACGGCGAACACGTTCGAGTCGAAGACACTGGGAGCCAACGAGTCTATCGAGGTTTGGGCACGCTTCAACGCGGACGCGCTGGCGCCCGGTAACGAGCTGGAAGTGCGATCGAAGTCCGGGCTCTGGGTGGAGTACTCGGTTCTCTGGGAAAAGCGCGTTGCCCGGATCGCGACACGCCCCAGGCAGGTTCAGCCCAGGTGCACCGCCGGCTGACGGCGGCTACGCCGGCGCTGCCGGCCCAACGGCCACGGCGTTCATCCAGACGATCGCCTCTACCACGATCGCGGCCTCGCAGTCCGGGCGAACCTCCGCGATGCAATCGGCGGCGGCTGGGTCGTGGACGTGGACCCTCGCGATCACGGACACGCCGTTTGGGACCTCGACGGACGACTTGGGGGAGATGGCGAGCCCGTCGATGCTGGGCCAGTAGCAGTAAGGCACCAGCCCCTGCCCGCGGCCGGGCGGCCCGGCCTCCGAGGCGCACGGCGGCATCACGGCCGGGTACGTCAGGACGCCGCCGAGCATGAAGCTCCCCGGCAGTCCGGCGAACGACGCCTCATCCGCGGCGCGGTAGACGCGCTGCCCCTGGAACGTGGTGGGCAGGTACGGAGTGGGCAGCGGCGCGTTGACGTCGCTCACGAAACGCCAGCTCCCGATCCCCAGCACGGCAAGGGCTACCACCGCCAGCGCAAGGATCGCGATCCGGAACCGTGTGGTTCTCATGCCGCCCGGACGCGCCGCCGGTCCGTCAGGTTCCCGCCGGCGCCGGGACGATCTTCCAGTAGCGTTCGGCCGGGCCCACGCCGCCCAGTACGCCCACGCGCGCGGCGCGGCGTCTCACGTCGGCGGCCATGGTGGCGCGGCCGCCGAAGAGGCGGTCCATCTGGCTCCCGTAGGCCGTCAGGTTGTCGATCTTCCGGCTCAGGAAGCCGCGCAGCTCCACGTATTCGGGCGCGAGCGTGGCTCCTTCGGGGAGGCAGGCCATCACGTCCGGGTCCAGCTGCCCGGTCTTTTCGAAGCCCATGGCCAGCGCGTACGGGAAGTCCTCGTAGAAGAGAGCCTCCAAAGGTGCGGCGGGTCCGTGTCCGGGCGCGATCGCGCAGGCGGCACGGCGGGCCAGGCGATGGTCAACGTGGCCGCCCAGCGAGAACGGGATGTAGAGCCGCTCCGGACTCAGGCGTGCGAGCGCGTGGCGCAGCGCGGCAACCGGCGGCGCGTCGTCCTCGCGGGCGGGGCCCATGAGCGCATCGCCGTAGTAGTCGCGGAACACGGCGTCCGGCGCGTCCACGAAGACGATGGCGGCACCGACCGAACGCGCGTAGGCCGCGTCCTCGGCGCGGCGGGCGGCCATGACTTCGGCGGGGGTGGGGGCGGCGGCTACCGCGGCGAGCGACTCGGCGGCCTCGGCACGGAGAGCGGCCTCATCCTGCGCGGCGGACGCGCGATGGCGGCTCCCGAAACCCAGCGCCAGGCGCTGATACGGCGTGAGGCGCGGCAGAGTGCCCGGGCCGGAGAAGACGGTGACGATCGTCACGGATTCGCCGCGGTCGGTGAGCAGGGCCACAAGGCCGCCGCAGGAAAGCGCGATGTCGTCCGGGTGCGGTGAGACGAAGACGTGCTTCACGCACAAACTATACGTGGCGCCGCCGGCTATACGTGGCGCCGCCGGAACCTCCCACCCGGCCCGTGCCGTTCCGCGAAGCCGCCCGCACCGATCAGCGGCACGAATACGCACGAGCCGTGGCGGCTCTCGGCCACGGCGTCGCCGGAACGGACCACGAGCCGCAGCTCCTGCCGCCTCTCCGGCCCAACCGGAACCACGAGCCGGCCTCCGTCCGCCAGCTGCGCCACGAGCGCCGGCGGAACGCGGGGAGCCGCCGCCGTGACCACGATGCCATCGAACGGAGCGTCCTCCGGCCGCCCAAGGCTCCCGTCGCCCACCTCGATCCGGACGGTATCGCCAAGACCCAGCTCCGCCAGCCGCTCGCGGGCGGCGCCGGCCAGCGCGGGGTGGCGCTCCACGCTGATCACGCGGCAGCCCAGGCGGGCCAGCACGGCGGCCTGATACCCGGTGCCGGTGCCGATCTCCAGCACCAGCATCCCCGGACGCGGCTCCAGCAGCGCGGTCATGAGCGCAACCATGTACGGCTGGCTGATGCTCTGCCCCCATGGGATGGGCAGGGCGCCATCGCCGTAGGCAAGGTCCACGTGCTCGGGCGGAACGAATCGCTCGCGCGGCATCTCGCCCATGACCTCGAGCACCGCTTGATTGCCGATGCCGCGGTCACGGAGCTGGCGCCCAACCATGTGAGCGCGGAGCATGGCAGCCCTATCCGAGTCCACTAACCAGAGACGATACGCCGTCTCCGGCGCCCGAACTTACTTGGACGGGCTTGGCGCGACCGAAGGCGAAGCCGTGACTGCAGGCGTTGCGGTAGGCGTGGCCGTGGGGGCGAGGGAGGCCGAGGCCGAAGCGGACGGGTTGGGGGAGGCCGTGGCCTGGCCCGTGGGAACCACGAGCGGCGTGAGGGTGGCAACGGCGCCCTTGGGGATGAACTGGCCGCCCCACGCTACGAAGAGGAGCAGCAGCAGCGAGCCCGCGGCAACGATGGCGAAGATGGCGGAGGCGCGATCGTCCACGTGGACTCGCTCGTGGCCCTCGCGCACGGAGCCCAGATGCTCGTGGGCGGCGGCGGCGCGTTCCTTGCCACGGCCAAATCGGCTTCCACCGGCCGCGGCGGCGACGGCGCCGGATCCGGCGGCCTCGTCCTGGAACTCTTCGGTCTCGTCCGCTTCGTCCTGGGCCTCGAGGTCCTGATCCTGCTCTTCGTCGAACTCCTCGTCGCCCGGGATCTCGTCTTCCTGCTCGGGCGCCACGTCGCGGTCCTTGTCCGTCATGACCTCGTGCCACTCCTGTGCGGGCAGGCCGCTCGCTGCGGCCGGCCAAGGCAGNNGAGGCCGCAAGGCGCACCGCTGACCGGCAGTTTAGCCGACGCGTGGCGTAGGTGCGCGGCGAAGGGGCCCCACCAGACGCGAAACGTTCTTTGCCCAGCCGCCGA
The DNA here is from genome assembly GCA_003153755.1 of Chloroflexota bacterium. Taxonomy (GTDB): domain Bacteria; phylum Chloroflexota; class Limnocylindria; order Limnocylindrales; family CSP1-4; genus Fen-1039. The sequence continues at coordinate 54,963 of PMBG01000128.1, forward strand.
GGCATGCTCTGGGCCCGCGCGGCTAAGCGAGGTGGCCGTCCCCTGGACCTATTGGCCGAGGGGACGGCCATCACCGGCTACCAGCCGCGGGCAATCCGTTCGGTTGACACTTCGGATCCTCCCTCTGTGGCCAACACCTTGGGTTGACGGGGCCAGGTGCGTGGGTCGCAGCAACCAGCGACACGTTCGACGGCAACCCAACTTATCGTCAATACCCACACGTTCGTACTGCCGTCTAGCGGCCCGGATTTCCTCCTCAGGTTCCACGGGCCGGCCCAGGGCGCGTTGCGCCTGGTTGGGATTCCCACTTCCGTGCATCTACGTTCCGCGCGGAAAGCCATGGTGCCCGCGCAGCGCCCCGGGCCCAGGTCAGTCGAGCGCGCTCGAGCGCACGGGGGTGGGCTCTGGGAAGTCCGGAATACAGAGAGCTAGCGCAAAGCAGCGGCTGCGATCCACCACTTCGAGGCGCCGTGGCGATCGACAGCCTGTACCACATAGGCGTAGACGTCAGGGGCACCAACTCCAATGAATGTGTCCAAGTACGACGGCGAGGTCCTGGGGCGCATCTGGAAATCGCACTCACCCTTAGCTTCCGTGGAGGTGCACGCCATCATCAAGGGGAGCTTCTCAATCTGGTCATCAACCGTGACACACTGGGTGGTCGGCATCTGTGGCTGGTGCGGGCATGCCGTCACGGCGTAGATGCGGATCATGACTTCCGTCGGCTGTGGCTGCCAGACCACACGCACCTGGTGGCATTCTTCGCCCTGGATTTTGGTCTCGCAATCGCCAAGGTATTGGAGCGCGTTCGGGGCCAGGCTGGGCAGCTCCGGTCCGCCACGCACATAGGTGGCGAGAGACGGCTGGGGAATGGGTGAGAACGGCGGTTCCGTTGGTGGCGGTGGGGTCGGAGTTGGGGTCGGAGTTGGGGTCGGAGTTGGGGTCGGAGTTGGGGTCGGAGTTGGGGTCGGAGTCGCCGCTGGAGATTGCGTAGGAGCGGATCCAATGACGGACGTTAGCAAGGCAGACTGGTGAGGTTGGGCAGGAGCCGCTGTGAAGCAGATTACCGTCACCACAGAGCAGGTCACCACGACGTATGCCCCGGATTTCCGCCCGCCGATCGCCTTCCTTGCGGCACCGGCGGCTTGGGCAAGGAAGAATGCGATGACCGGGGCGAACCCGGTGACCTGATAGGAAAAGTCCGGGGCCTTGGCTGCCACGCCGCCGATGTACACAGCCGCAATTGCGGCTGCCGGGACGGAAAGGAGGGCTAGTCTAGTAATTCGCTGCCTTCTGGTGACGACACCGGACGACGCCGACGTCTGAACGCTTCCGGTTGCCTCCGGTGTCAGCACCACAACGACCGCACCCGGCGCCGGGACTCCCTTGGCTCGACCATTCTTGGTCTTGGCGCGTTCCGCCATGGCATCCCCTCCGACCGGTGACACCTTGTCTGCGAAGCGTAGCGCCGGCCGTGGCGGACTGACGGGTCGCCGCGCAGGTCGTTGGAGGAGGCCATCCGCAGGGCTGGAGTGGCTATTCTGTGGTGGACTAGCATCCGCCGAGGGGGTACCGATGACCGCCCAGCCAGATCCGAGTCCTGCGCTCGCGGGTCTTGCCGAACAGGTCCGAGACGCGGCGCGGGCACTAACGGAGGGTGCCTCACGGCAGGACAACTTCCGGCACTGGCACCTCTTCCATAGCCTCCTTCTTTGGTCTGTCACACTCGATCGACTCGCGGAGTCTGGCCCGGCATCGCAACGTGAGGCCGAGCGCCGGTTACCCGAGGACCCCGAGCATCACTTGGCCGGCCAAGACCAACTCTCATCGCACCGGAGCGAGGTTGACCTCGTCGCCTTCCTTACCGTGGGCGGCGATCTAGTGCTCAACGAGCTGGCGCGGTTATTCCTCGGCAGGGACGCTCCGACGAATCGCAACAAGGTGCCGTGGAACACATGGGTTGCGCGACTCGACGATGCGGCGAGGCACTCCAAGGCCAACCCGCCGGATCCTCGGCTTGCTCATGCGAGGAGTCTGGATTTGATCCTGCGTGAAGCAAGGAACAGGGTGGTTCATCGTCTGGAGAACCATCTTGAGAGCCACAGCTGGGACGACATAACGAAGGCACCCCTACTGCATACCGACGTGCTCGACGATCCTCGCGCCAGCACGCTGGCGTTCGCCTACCTCGCGTGCGCGAACCTGGAGCTGCCGCTCCCGCTCCGCGCTTGCCTCGACATCCATACGGTCCGCGACTACGTCCTCGATCGCGCTGGGCAGCTCGGGAGCACGGCGCGCGGATGGGTGCGGGAAGCGTTCGCGTTGGCAGGGTTCGACACAACTTCCCCCACCGAGATCGTGCTCCACGTACTCGCGCTGGTCCAAGCCGCGCCGAAGCCCATCGGGCCAAAGGCTGGCGAGGGGAAACTCTGGTCGCCAGAAGGAATGAACGAGTCGTTCTTCGCGGATTGGCAGCAGGGGAAACTCGCGGAGCGCGGTCGGTTCGCCGCGATCCTAGAACGACTGACGAACGATGACCCTTCAGTCCGACGCGCGAGTGTTAACGCAATCAGGAAGGAGCTCGTCGCCGAGTAAGCCGCAGATAGGCGTCGGCCGCTGCCCTGCGCCCGGCTTCGCTCCGCTCAGCGTCGACGATCCCGCAGACGTGCGGCCAGTCCTGGCGCTGGCGTCGGGGCAGCCTGCTTCGTGACGCTGAAGGTCAGACGACTGGTTTGCCTTCGCGAGGCTGACGGGAGATCGCAGTTGTGCGGGTCGGTCGAAGTGAAACCGTCGTGCCCCAGCTCAGCGAGGTCTCCGATCCGCGCCAAACAACGCGACCCGCGCGCCTCAACTCGAAGAGGACCCTAACTGTGTCCTCCTCGGTAAACCCCTCCGCGACTAGGGCAGACATCAATCCGTTAACGCCCCATGGGTGCTCAGCCAGCAGGGCGAGAATGCGCTCCTCGAGCGTGGCTCGCTGGGCCTCGACGGCAGCAACGCTAGACTCCGCAAGCGCACGCCCGACAACGTCGTTCAGCTGTCCCCTTATCTTTCCCAACTCAGCGTCGGTGGCGCCGGCATGCTTGGTTAGGCGTTCTATCTCCGACGTGACTTTCTCGCTCATCTCGGCGATGCGCTGCTCTGCCCGCAGCTCGGCGTCGTGCGACGATTCCGAAGGCGCCGTGAAGACCCGCTGCCTCATGTCCGAGAACGTATCTCGAACCATGCCAAACGTGTCGGAGTACAGCCGATCAAAGAGCCCCTCGAGCTGCTCAACGCTGGCCTGGATGTCCTTGGCGGCATTCGCGGCGTCTTTGGCGTTCGTCTGCGACATCCGGAAGAACTGAACGGACAACCCGATCGCCACGACCGCCAGAACGACAGACGCCACCGCTGCCGCGATTCCGATGACGGTGCCGAAGTCCGACAGACTCATCGCTGTCATCTCCCCTTCTAACGCCAGCGCCGACACAATGCCACCAACGAGCACAGCATAGACGACGTTGAGAGCATCTGACGCTTGCCGGATCGATTCGTCCGGCGCTCGGCGACGGAAGCCGCTGTTGCCGCAGAGGCTTGAGCGGCTGCGTCGGGGTTACGTGCCGGGAAGGCAGCGCTACACTCGGGCTATGTCGGTCCAGGAGTTCGATGAGGCACTAGCATTCGGCCGGGACGAGCTGGATAAGATCGCCGAGCGCTTTGATGTTCCGATCGATGAGAAGTCGCCCGAGATCCTTGCTGCGATCGGTCTAGCTCTGCACACGCGTCAGGTCTTTCGGGCGGTGATTCGAGACTGCTCGACCGGCGATATTCCAACCGCAATGCTTTCGTTGCGCGCGCTCGTCGAGGCGGCCATCTTGATCCGCTGGATCGAGGTCTCGCCGCTACGCCATTACGAGATGTGGCATGCCGAGGGCGAGCGTCAGCGCTTGACGGCAGCCAAGGCCTGGGACGAGATGTGCCGCCGGCGGGGTTGGCAGCGAAGGCGGCCGCCGTTGTTCACCGAACAAGGGGCTGAGGAGATAAGCCGGAGCGTCAGGCGAGCACGGGCGAACGCGGTGGCTCATGGCGAGCCGCTGCGAATCAAAGGTACAGAGTGCCTGCCAACCATTGAGCGGATGGCGCACGACACAAATGACACGGCCATATGGGAGGCATACGAGGTCGTGTACCGGATCGCGAGCCCGTGGGCCCATGTCAGCGAACGTGTCCTGGTTGGATACCAGCTCGAGCCACGGGCGGATGGGACGCACGCCGTGCCTTCAGTGTTCTGGACCGATCGAAGCATCCGATGCGTGGCGGTTCCGGCATTCGCCATCTTCCTCGGGTCGGCCAGTCGTATCTGCGGCCTTGGCGTGGAACGCGAGTGCCTCGTAATCCAGGAAGGTGTGGCCCAATGGCCCTCCGAAGCCCTCGACGGTGTGAAGGTCGCGACGGACTAGCACCGCAGATCAAGATCCGGGTCCGACTGTGGGTAGTGTCTCAGCTAGAGTTGAACGGCCGTTCTCCCCAGGTTATTCACCGCGAGGCCGGGGTTATGAACACCCGTTCTAGGTCTGTGCTTGGAATACCACAAAATGTTGTGTTCTCGGGGCTTGACTAGCCACTGTCGACAGCTCTCAGAATAGGGTGGCCCACGGATGGGCGTCGTGCCAGGTGGCACATGCAGCCTGCGAAGTTGCCGCGGCCGAAAGGCCGAGGGTTCGAGTCCCCGCCCATCCGCTCCCTCTTTGGTCGGTCCCCAGGTGAGCCGGGCTAATCTGCGCTAGACGGATTACCGATTAGTACATCCGACCCCTGACAAGTCTTGACAACTGGCACATAATCCCGTTGTTCGCAGGCTGCATAGGGTCTCGAACCCTAGTGCACAAAGAACCGATGACTCCCAATCCTCATTCGAGTGGAGTCATCGGTTCTTTGATTCTCGGCACTTCAGTCCAGCAACGCCGCGATCTCTTCGCAAGAGCGCCCGACTTCAAACTAAGACAGTGGTTTCCGCGCGGAATGATCTCGAGGTAGCGGATCCGCGTGCGGGAACCTGAGATCGGCGGAAGGGCGGCTTCATTGGGTTTCCGCGACCTGGCGATCGGCCTATCCGCAGACTCTTGAAGCCGGCGCCTGATCGCCAACAGACAGACGGTGGGCGCCGCCTACACTGCACACAAGCGGCCGGCCAAAGCCGTCGCAACGGGAGGAGTCAGGATGGGCGTCATCATCGTTCGGGAAATGGTGGGCACTAGCCCCACCTCGTGGAGCGACGCGGCGCGCCAGGCCGTGATCGTTGCCTCCAAGACGGTTCGCAACATCCGCGAGGTTGAGGTGGTCTCGTCCACCGCGATGGTGGAGAGTGGCGAGATCGTGGAGTTCCGGGTCCAGCTGAAGCTGCACTTCGAGTACGAGCAGTAGGAGACTGCGAGACGCCAGCGGCCCTGGTGTAGCGCGCCTCGCCCGGCCCTCAGTAGGATCGACAGCGAGCTGTAGCATGGGCAGGGAGGTGATCCGTGAGCGAGGGGCGGGGATTCTCGGATGTTGTTCCACCAGAAGTTCGCGCAGCGATGCAGTCCGCGGGCGTGACGCTGGTCACGGACCAAGAGACCGGATCCACGAGCTTCGGCTTCAACGGCCTCTTCCTCGCGCGAGTTGAGACCTCGCCTGCACGCGTGGTGTGGGGGAATGACAGCTTCCGCAGATTCCTGCATGAGCTTTTCGCGTATCAGGAATGGACCCAGGAGTTGGCCGAGGGAACTGCCGAGGACCGCCGCCGGCTACTGCTGAGCCCAAAGTCGCCACCCGCTGTTGCACTTGCCGAGGCCGGAGATATCTCGGTCCGGCGAACTGGCAACGCCCTCACCGGCCATACGACCCACTTCGCGCACCCGGCCCTAGGCGAGTTCGTACGGCTGAACGGCTTGTCCGTGTCCTTCTCGTCATCCAAGGAGTTTATTCCGCTCCGGGCGCTAGTTCACCTCGACGATGTCCTCTCGCCCGGCAGCGCAACGCTTGTCATGGTCAACTGTCCTGCTTGCGGTGGTCGGACCCCGATGGTGGCGCCTTTCTGCGCCAATTGCGCGGCCCCGAACGAGACAGGACGGGCGATGGACGCCGCATTGGACATCGCGCTTGAGTCCGTCATCGCCAAGAGTCGCCTTCCGCAGAACACTCGGGCGATCGACCTACTCCCGGAGACGATGCAAGCCTTCCGGGCGGAGAAGTTGGGGCCCGTTCAGCGACTTGGACTGGAATTCGGCGTCAACGTAGCCGACCTTCAAGTAGGCAACGTCGGGGGCCATGCCGGTCAGTTCATATCCGCAACGGTGATCGCTTCGTCAGATCCCAACCGTGCCATCCCGACACGGAGTGCAGCGCTGGCTCTGATGCTTTCGCAGTTTGCGGGAGACCCTGACATCGTCTCAATCAGGCTCGAGTTCAAAGACCAACGAGGACGTCACCTGGGCCGAACGACGACTGACACGACTGACTGTACGGCCGAGATGGCCGAGAATTCGGACGTGATGTCCGAGTTCGTGAAGGCGCACACTCGATTCGAGTGAGATCTCTCGGTGGACCTCGTGGCGGGCCCGGGAGTTCCAGTGCCAGCTGAAGCTGCAGTCTGAATACGAGCGCTAGGGAATAGTTCGCCCGCGCAATGGGGAGGAGCACATGGGCCTCGACTGGAATCCACTCGCCCGGCCAAAGCCGGGGGCCGAGGCGGAGTTCGAGCGGCTGATCGGGCTGAAGCTGGACAAGCTGAGCAAGAAGGACCGCAAGGCCGCCGCGGATCGATTCGACGAGATCACGGAGCCGCCGTACGAGACCCTGGGGGCGCCGCGCGTGGGCTTTGACCCGCAGGCGGACGAGTGGCTCCTGGCGCAGGTGCGCGAGAACGGGGACGAGGAGCGCTACGCCCAGGTGGCCGAGCAGATGCGCGGCTACTACGTGCTGGACCTGCTGCCGGAGTGCCCGGGCCTGCCCATCTACGCGTCGGAGGGCTACGACGGCGTAGACCGCTACACGTTCAGGGGCAAGTTCCTGGACTTGTCGCGGGACATCATCGGCAAGAAGCTCTACAACCGCGCCTGGGATCGCATGTCCGCGCGCGAGCTCCACAAATACGGCGAGGCGCTGCGCGACGCCGGCCGGAAGGTCGCCCGGAAGCACAAGCTCGAATACCTGGAGACCCGGCGCGAACCGCCGGACGCAAAGATGAAGTCACGCGAGTTCGCGGTGCACATCGTGTTCTCGGCCGCGGCCTGGTGCCTGTGGTGGTCGGATCGGGGCCACGGCCTGGAGCCGTACTGGTAGGACAACGAAAAGCGCCTCCCGCCGTGCGGCGAGAGGCGCCAATTCTTCCAGGAGTCTAGTGGCAGACTCCGGTCCAGTAGGTCCCACTCCAGAGATCGATGTCATGCATCGGGATGAGCTTGTCCTTGTATGGTCCGGCCAGTACCGGCAGGAAGTATGTCTGGCTCTTCAGCTGACTGCCCCGCGAGACCCAGAGCTGCGTATTTCCTGGGACGGGAAGGGCGACCTTCTGGTAGCCGGTGGAACCGGAGGGCACATAGATCGGTGCGCTTGTCCTGGAAACCAGGGAGCACGTCCCAGTCCCTCCAAGGACCGGTGTGGGCACGGGTGTGGGTGTGGGTGTAGGTGTGGGCGTGGGCGTGTTGGGGTAGGTGAAGACCGCCGGGAAGTAGTCGATCCATTGCCCGGTCACGGAGCAGCCGTTGCTCACATCTGAGCCGGAGGAGCCGATGAAGCTGCAACTGCTTTGGGCACTCCAGCCGCCGTTCAGATTGAGAACTGTGGGGTAGAGGATCAACTGCTGCGAAACGGCGTACGAGCCGTACGAGTTATTGCAAAGAAGGTCGGCCAGGAACAGGCAGATCCGTGTGCTGGCGTTCACCTGGTATTGCGCGGTGTTCCTGGTTGGGTTGCTGCCGCTGAAGGAATGGCTCACATGGCTGACCCCGGCAAGCCCAGTACCACTGAACAAGTCCAGATCCGGGGTATAGGTGTTGAACCCGGATGTGAAGTTGGACTGGTACACGTCTTGAGCCGTTGTGTACGTGCTCTGTCCCGTGGCATAGGTCCAGCAACCGGTAACGTGTTGTCGCAATGTGAGTTGCCATACCTCTGTCATGTTCCCTCCACCCGCCGTATAGACGGTGTAGAGATCTACAGTCTGGCAAGTCTTGGTCGGAAGATTGATCGTGACCGCCGCCGTCGCCGGCGGCAGCGATGCCGAAATGCCGAAACACCCTGCAACGGCCATAGCTAACGCAACGAGTAACCGCTTTGACCTCATTGGGTCCCCTCCTCGTGCCCGCGATCGGCGACTCATCCGGTGCCGATCGGGCGCCTTTCAGGCTAGCGTATGGCCCTCCCGACAGTACGGCCGGGCCATTCCGTGATTTCCCCGACCCTGAACGGTCACTTTTCGATGTGATCGTCGGAAGCCGTCCCTGGACTCGATTTAGCTTGCAGAAGCCGGGACCTGCGACTCGCACCCGGCGGCATGCGCCTTGCCCGGTGCCGCGTCCCAGGTTCTTCCACTCCAGCGACTGACACCCGCTATCGTGCCGGCACCATCGCCGGCGACCTCAACGAGCGAGGTCATTCCGCCGCTGCCATCGGCACGGACCAGGTAGCAGGCACTTGCCGGAAGATCGGAGACCTGCGAGACCGTCAGGCCCGACATGGCTCCATAGGCTTCCGGATCGGCTTTGACGGCGGCGGCGACGGTTCCGCCGTGGGTGCCGGCAGTCGGCGCAAAGTCGTACGAGATGCTGATCGGAGCGAGACGCTGGTCGCCCACTCCCGCAAGCCGGGCAGCTCCCACGACCAACCCCACGACCAACCCCGCACCAACGAAGACGATGGCGGCGCGGAGTGCGACTCTCCCGGCGGTTGGAGCGGCTACGTGTACCAGCAACTCACTTGCCCTCGCGGCTGGAGGCTAACAGCCGGCGACAGGCGAGACCGAGGCTCCCGGCGAGGGTGAGGCCGCGTCGAGCGCGCCCGCTACGACGGACTTGATGCTGGCCACCGTCGCATCGTCGAGCGCGGCCTTGTACGCGGGCGGGATGAACTCAGTGCCCTTCACGTTGCACGGGGACACGCGCGCGACCGCGCCGACCAGCCCCTGGATTGAACCGGACGAGATGTCCGTCGATACCAGGCTCTGAAGCGACGGCAGGAGGGATACCAGAGACGTCGGGCTCACGCTCCGGCGCAGGGCCAGGAGAACAGCCTGCTGACGTGCCATGCGCCCGTAGTCGGAGTCCTGGTGGCGGCTGCGCGCGTAGGCGAGCGCCGTGTGCCCGTCCATGTGCTGAAGCCCCGGCTTGATGTCGATCACGATGTTGCCCGTCCCTTCCGGGGCCGGGTACGAGGCGTCGCGCAGCTCCGTGGGTACGTTGATATCTATGCCACCCAGCTTGTCGACGACCGCCACGAAACCAAGAAGGTCGATGGCAATTGCGCCGGCGACCTGGACGCCTGTGATGGCGCTGACTACTTCCTCGAGTGCCGGGTAACCCTTGACGCCCGGGAGGCAATTGGGGTGCGTCTGCGCGTAGGTGTAGACCGACATGATCATGGTCGTGGACCACCCCGGGCAGGCGGCGGACGTGGCGCCCGCGGGCAGAGGTAGGTTCAGCATGTTCCTGGGGATGCCGAACATGGCGGCCCGCCCGTTGGCGGGGTCCACCGTCACGAGGATGAGCGTGTCGGCGCTGGCCCCGTGGCCGGTTGGTGTCGTGTCCATCCCGATGAGCAACACGGAGATGGGTTCGGCCGCGAGGGGAGTCTGGCTCGCTGCCGTGACACTGGGAACGGCAGTGGGCCCGGATGCGGTGGGCGCCGCCGACGCCGTGGCCGGCGCTGTGGGAGTGGGGTCGTCGTGTTTCGTGCCGCAAGCACCCGCTGTCAGGGACACGACCAGAACGACCGCGGCCAATCTCGCCGCGCCTGCTCCCTTGACTCGCATGCCCGTCACTCCCTCATGATCTGTCTGCCGGCCGTCTCCCGTCGAGGACGCCACGATACTCCTCCTCGCCCGGCCGCTCGCGCGAGTGTCCGATGCCGGCCGTCGCATCTCAATTGGCGGCCTACGTAATTTGAAGTACACATGCGTGGTACTCTCCGCGGGCGTCCACCAACCCGAATCAGTAGGAGTATCGTGAAGAGAACCGCAACATTGATCTGCGTCGTGCTGGGACTGGCCGTGAGCGCGTGCAGCGGCGCGGCAAATTCGGCGGCGCCCGCATCTTCGAGTGCGCCCCTTACCCACACGGCGCTTCCGGGCGCCTCGGCGGCGGCGGCGGCCGCAACCCCGGCCACGTACGAAGTCGGCCAGACGATCACCGTGAAGAAGGACGGCGCCGATTGGGCGACGGTCACGGTTTCCGACGTCAAGGTTTCGCCGAGCTTCGACCGGGGCGACGGCAGCTTCGAAATGCCTACCGAAACCGGGCTGGTATTCGTTTCGGCGAAGGTGGACTACGTGGCAATCGCCGGCGGCGTCGAAGCCGACGCCTTCAGCTGGTCGTTCTTCACCGGCAGCACGGCCGGCCACCAGGCGGTTGTTCTCTACGGGCCGAAGCCTGAGCTGGACGACGTCACCCTCAGCGCGACCCAGAAGGCCTCCGGCTACGTTGTCGCCGAAGTGCCCGCCACCGGCGTCGTTACCGCCGAGTTCCGCTTCGCCGACTGGGACGACGCGCCGGTCTTCAAGATGGTGCTCCGAGCGGCTTAGTCAATCCCTCACCACCCCGCTCCGTCCGGACACGCCGGCGGAGCGGGGTTCGTCTTTCGACCGCTCCCGAGGTTCGACGTCGGCGATTCCTTCACCGCTTGACGTGCAGAGCATCGCGATATATCGTGAGCCTGCGCGACTTAGCGCGACATACTTACAACAGGAGACACAAGGTGTTTCACGAGGAAATTGGCAGGGGACGCGGCGCGTGGCGCGGCGGGCCCCAGGAATTCGGCGAGAACCACGATCGTGGCGGGCGCCGTTATCGAGGCGGAGATGAGGACGGCGGCCCGGGCTTTGGGCACGGCGGGCACGGCGGCCCTCACGGTCCCGGCCGCGGCCACGGTCGTATGGGATTCGGGCGCGGTGGATGGATGGGCTTTGGGCCGGGGCGCGGACCCATGGTTCGGCGCGGTGACGTGCGCACCGCGATCCTGGCACTCCTGGTCGAGGAGCCGATGCACGGCTACCAGATCATCGGCCAGCTCGGCGAGCGCAGCGGCGGAGTGTGGCGGCCCAGCGCGGGCTCGGTCTACCCAACCCTGCAGCAGCTCGAGGACGAGGGTCTCGTCAAGGGCGAGGAGCGCGACGGCAAGACCGTCTACTCACTGACCGACAGCGGCAGGACCGCCGCCGAACAGGCCGGCAAGGGCCCGCTGCCCTGGAACATGCCCGGGGCGTCCGAGGCGGTCGATCTCTTCGGCCTCTTCCAGCCCCTCGGCGTGGCCGTGGCCCAGGTCTCGCAGGTGGGCAGCGCGGAAACGATCGAGAAGGCACGCGCGATCCTCATCGAGGCCCGCCGCTCGCTCTACCGGCTGCTCGCCGAGGACGACGGCACGAACGCGCCGACGGCCGAATAGGCGGCTACTCAGTGACGCCGGTGGGGCAGGTGCTCCATTCGGGTCCCGGGGAAGGATCGGTGGCCGCGGCGACGTGGCTTTCGCTGAAGCCGATCACCCAGTAGACGGCCTCGATTGCCGTGAAGTCGTCCGCCGTGCCGAAGAACAGAATGTCGTTCTTGTAGGAACGGCCGGTGCCATCCAGCCCGCAGACCTGAAGCGCCCGGCCCCCCTGAGTCTGCGCGCCGTCCGGAACGTCCCGGGAGCCCACGACAATGGGCGGCGTGGTCTGCGACCCGCCCGAGCAGGCCACCACCACCGCAAGAACAGCCAGAACGGCGATCCCTCGCGCAAGTACCCGCATGGGATCCAGCATGGCTACCCGCCGGCCGGTTTTCAAGCGCCAACGCCGGCTCCGGGCAGGCGCCAGGCCGTGCGGACGGGTCCCGGCCGCTCCCGACGTCGGGGATTTGCCCGTGGAAAACGTGCCATCTGAACGTTCGGCCGTCTAGATTCCGTCTGGAGTATGGAGCCCGGCAAGTGGCCGGCGATCGTGAGGGCCAGCTATGGAGGGGCATCTAGCCGTGGCGGGCACGGAGGCGGAACGGATAGCTTCCCTCGAGTACTCGCAGGCCGCCCGCGCGAGCGTCGTCAAGGCCTATCGATTGGCAGGGTACCTGCTAGGCGACTCCGTGGAGGCCCAGGACGCCGTGCAGGACGCGCTGATAAAGGCCTGGCAGAACTGGGATCGGCTTCGAGATCAAGAGAGCTTCTCTCCCTGGTTCGATCGGATCGTGGTCAATGTATGCCGCGACCGGATGAGGCAGCGCGGCCGGGTACGAATGGTGGACCTGGAGACCGCCGACGGTGTCGAGGCGTCGGACGCATTCGGGGCGATGTTCAACCGCGATCGGCTCGGCAGTGCGGTGGCGAGGCTGGGCGACGATCAGCGAATCGTGATCGCGCTCCGGTTCTGGCGAGACCTCACGGTCGATCAGGTGGCGGAAGTCCTGGACGTCCCCGCGGGGACCGTCAAATCAAGGCTGCATTACGCGCTGCGCGCCCTTCGCGCGGAGCTGGGGGGTTCGTCCGATGAGGCGTGACGTGGAAGACTTCGACAATGAGCTCGCCGGCGAGCTGCGCGGCATGGTTGCCGGCCGTGCTCCCAATCCGCCCGACTCTCTGCTGGACTTCATCGAAACGGTGACTGTGACCCGCAAGCGGAGCCGCGCCCCAATCGTGAGTTTCGGGCGCGTAAGCCTGCCGGGTCGGTTGATCGGCCTGGCGACCGCCGCTGTGCTCGTAGCCGCCGTGGCGGGGACCGCCCTGATGATCGCCGGCCGGACGCCGGGGAACGGGATTGCCGGCCAGTCCAGCCAGCCCGTCACGACCACTGCAGCCGGCAGGACGCCGATAGTGGTCGTGGTCACTCCGACGCCCGAGCCCGAGCCCACGGCCCAGACGGTCGCCACTCTGCTGCCCTCCGATCTCCGGAGCGAATGGACCTGGAAGATGCTCGACAACGACAGGGTCCAGCGGCCGATCGCCGTACCCGGCGGCTACATCACGGTCTGCCAGGGTCCAACGGCGGACAAGGACACGCTCTGCTCGTCGGTCGACGGGTTCAACTGGACGGACCCGGCGGACCCGAGGATGCTGAACGTCGAGGGGTCCGTAGGATTCTGGCCCCTGACCGCCGTCCACGTGGGCAGCACCTACGTGGCCCTCGCTCTCCAGGAGCCGATTCCGTCCGTGGGCCTGAATTCCACATCGTTGTGGCGCTCGCCCGACGGCCATTCGTGGAGCAAGCTCAATGTGCCGGCGCTGGCCGGCCTCTACCCTTCCAACGTGGGGCTGCTGGCGGGGCAGTTCGTGACCATCGCCTCGCCTGCCGACGGCAAGTCCACCACCCTCTTTTCTTCGCCCGACGGTCTGACATGGTCCAAGCTCGGCGACGCGCCCGTGTTCTCCGACGGCGTGTCGTTCTCTGACCGCGGCATTTTCACCACCGGCGATTTGCCCCCGGCACGCGCGACCTGGACCAGCACGGACGGGCACGCCTGGACCAAGCTGGTGCTGCCGGGAACACTTACGGATCTCGGGCCGCCGGCCCACCTGTCCGACGGAACGTACGTAGCCATCGGCCTCGACCTCACGGGCCTCGGCGGAGAGGCTCTGGTGAAGTCGCCCGACGGTATCAACTGGGATGTGATGCGGACCGGATTGCCCGGAACGCCGTCCAATCTGACGGCGATCGGCGACCGGCTGATCCTCACCTGCGCCGTTGGCCAGGACCCCAACATCACTTACGCCGCCTGGCAGTCGAGGGATAAGGGCGTGTCCTGGCAATCACTGCCGGGCCACGATGGCTACCCGGTTACGAGCCTGGTCGTCGGGATAGACGGCAAAGTCACGACGACCACCTCCGACGGGTTCATCTGGGTGGGCACGTTGAACGGGAAATAGCCGGGGATCCGCGCAGCGAACCGAGGTACAGGCCGCGCCGCGAACGGCCCTGCCTACGCACAGTCTCCCGGCTGGCCCGGACCACCGGGCGGCCCGAGTATCGGCGTCTCCGACCACACGTCCAGCCGGCCGCACGAGAGATCGGCGCGCACGGCGCCCCCAACAGCGGAGTCGACCGTCATGGACGACAACACGCGGCCGCTCGGCGAACGCGTCTCGACATGCCATGGGAGGACGGGCAGCTCGCCCTTGATCGGGTCTTCGTAGCCTCCCGCCGGGACGGTCTCGATCACCTTCCCATTCACGACCAGGGTCACCGCGATCGTGGTGTAGTTGCCGATGCTCAACCCCACGTTAGGGATGTTCGATGGGTTCGGGCCGCACGCTGCACAGCCGCTCAGGACACCCAACACCAGGACGACTATCAGAAAGAAGCGCTTCGGAACCCGGACCATCATCGTCTCGCCTCCCCGCAGCCCGACGGCGAGATGGTGCTACCGGTTCCTCCGCCGGGTCAAGGGACGCATGTCGCAGCAAGCCGCTCGAATCCGTTGCAGGATATTCTCCGGGCGCACGAGCAGAGACGCCTTGCGACAGGGATCCCCGCCCGCTACGTGGAGGTGAGCAATGACCCAGGCCCTCCGGGTGATGGTCGAGAGCGGCAAGAAGAAGGTCGTCGCCGTGGCGTTCGATTGGATCGGCTGGGAGCGCAGCGGGACGTCCGAGGCGGATGCGCTGCGGGTGCTGGCGGACTACCGGCGGCGCTACGACAGGGTGGCCGAGCTCGCCGGGCTCGCTCCGGACTTCCATGCGGCCGTGGAGCCGGAGGTGGTCGAGCGGATCGAGGGCACGAGCACCACCGACTTCTACGGCATCTCCACCCGATCCGTGAGCACTGAGTACGCGCCGATGACCGAGGCGGAGTGCGAGCGGAAGATCCGGCTCCTGCGCGCCTGCTGGGCCTATTTCGACGAAACGGCCCTGCGCGTGTCGGCGGAGATGCGCAAGGGCCCGCGGGGCGGCGGGCGCGACAGAGACCAGATCGTGCGCCACACGCTCGGGAGCGAGGGCTGGGAGATGGCGAAGAAGGTCCATATGAAGACGCCGCCGGCGGAGGTACTCAACCCGGACGGTCTGCGCGCCTATCGCGAACGGTACTGCGACGCCCTCCGCGACTACAACGCACGGGGTGCGCCGGCCCTGAGCTGGACGGTCCAATTCACGATCCGCCGCTCCGCGTACCACATGCTGGACCACGCCTGGGAGATGGAGGACAAGGATCTCTCGCGCGCCGGGCAGTGAGCCGGCACCTGGTCACGCCCTTTCGAGCGTAGGGTTTGCGGGCTCGGCCGAAGGACGGCGGAGCTTGACGATTCCCCGCGGTTCGCCATGCTGGACGCGATGGAGTCGATCGGTCGGCACCAGCTGCCGGCACTCGGGAGAAGCAGAGGCTGCGTTTGAGAATCCTGGGACGCTCTTCGCGGCGTGAGGCGGCCCCGTACGTGCTCCATCCGCTCTACCTCGGGACGCGCTCGGATGTCCTGTCGCAGCGCCCCGCGCCCGACGGACTCCCCGGGTCTGCGCACCCATTTGGGCCGCTCTTCGGCATCGTCGTCGACGCGGCGCTGGACTCCTGCCTCGTCAGCCTCTTTCTTCTCGCGGACGGCACGATCACGATCTACAACTCGGACGGGATCCACTCCACCGGCCTGCGTGGCGCCCCAAAGGTGGTGGAAGCCGCGGCGGCGATATTCGGCGAGGTCCGGGCACGGCTCCACGAGTTCGCGCCGGTCGAGGATCTGAGCATGCTGCCGCTCCCGGAGCCCGGCGGCTCGCAGATACTCGTCAGAACGTACGAGGGTGATTTCGCCGCGTCCGATCGGCTGAATTCCAAGCACGAGATGGTCGCCGAGCTCGTTGCGATGGCGTTGATCGTCACGCAGGTCGCGCGCATGTCGCTCGTGGAGGGGTTTGATCGCGTGGAGGCAGGCGAGGTTCGCTACCGGCTGGACCCCGAGTATCGACGCCTCCGGTCCACGCTCATGAGCTGGCTGCCCGAGGCGATACCCGAGGCCGCCCGGATCGTGAGCGTGGCTGTAGAGATCGGCGAGGAACAGACCGAGACGGTGACGAGCCTGTTCGCTTTCGTGGACGGCTCTACCAGTGTCTATCGCAGCGACGGGACGCTCGCGGAGGGCCTCAGCGGACTTCCGGGCGTCGGCGATGCCGCGCGAGCGCTCCTCCAATCGATCGAGGCAGCGCTTACCGCCTTCACCCCGGCGGAGCTGGTCGCGCTGCCACAGCCCGGTCGCGTGCAGTTCGTGGCCCGTGCCAGGTCCCGTGACGACGGCATCTGGACGGAGCTGCTGGCCGTCGCGTCGCAAGCCGGGCTCGCGGATAGCTCGCATCCGCTCGCGGCGTCGTTCGCACGAGCGAGCGAGGTGCTCCGGATCGCCGGCTAGTCCCGGACGTCGGTTCCGGCAGCGGCCGGTGTCGTCAGGGCTATACGTGGGCCCGGCCGGCCGGTGTAACGATCAGCCGGTCAGACGCGACCGCCAGCAATGCCAGCAGGACGACGTCTATGGCCAGCCCGATCACCGAGCCGGGCACCCTGATTGCGCAGATGACGAGGGAGCCCAGGACCACGGCGACTGTCGTCCGACGGGCCCAGGGGTGACCACGCCAGACCATCAACCCGGCGAGCGCGAAGGCGAACACCGCGCCCAGCCACAGGAAGCTCATCGCCTTGATGGCCGCGTCGCCGATGTCGATCGAGCCATTGAGGATCAGGGTGGAGTAGTCGGCCCTTCTCGGGCTGGCGATGCCCCATGGAGTCGTGAAGCCGTACACGTGGGCCAGGCCGTGAAGGACCAGGAACACTGCGAACACGCGTGGCAGGAGCCCGGCAAGCGCGACCCCGGCATCTCGGTCCTCCGCGGCGGGCGCGGGAATTGGCATCGTCATGTCGTTCTCCTTGCGATTCCCCGTATCGGCAAGGCCGGCCCCGATCGCCAACCTTCAAGAGATAGGTTGTCGATCGCTTGTGTAGGACCTGTGAAGGCCTGGTAAGCCCGGGGTAAGAATCAGGATCCCTACGGCCAGGGCTCGGCATTCACGAGCATCAGTTCCCAGGTGGCGACGTCGGAGTCGAGTTCGTGCACCTTGCAGACCATGTATGTCTCGTGGCGAAGCGCCGCCACCGTCGAATCCGGATGGTCTACAGTCCGCTGCCGCGCCCGCGCTGGCGCGGCCGCGCATACTGCGATGGACGCATCGCCATTCGACGAGGCGGGGGAGGGTTGGAAATGAAGCTGCATCACGGTCTGCCGGCGATCGTGCTCGCTGGGGCAATCGTCTCCGGGTGCACCGGCCAGGCGGGGTCCCCGGCGCCCGTCACTCGCGCGCCCGCCGCGTCGGGCGAGGCCAGCAAGGCGGCGGCATCGATGAACGCATTCGGGTTCGACTTCTACAAGGCCGCACTTACCACCGGCGGCAACGCCGTGGTGTCGCCTGCGAGCATCGTCATAGCGCTTTCGATGGCCCGGATGGGAGCCGCGGGCGAGACGGGCTCGCAGATGGACACGGTCCTGCATTCGCCCGGCGCCGCGGGATTGAACTCGCTCGACCACGCTTTCTCCGGGTTGACCACCTCGTTCAAGGACGCGAACGGCACGGACCACGAGGTGGTCCTCCGGATGGCCAACGCGCCGTTTGCGCAGCGCGACGAGAAGTGGGAGCAGCCGTACGTGGACGCGCTCGTCTCCTGGTACGGCGCGACCCTGCAGCCGGTGGACTTCATAGGCAACCTGCCGGGCGCGATCGGGCAGATCAATTACTGGGTGAGCGACCAGACTCAGGCCCGAATCCCGCAGCTGCTGGACAAGCTCGATCCGCTGACGCGGCTGGTGCTCGTGAATGCGATCTACATGAAGGCGCCCTGGCTCCTCCCGTTCGACGAGCACTGGACGGTACCCGCACCGTTCACGAAGCTGGACGGCTCCAAGGTGAACGTGGTCACGATGACCGGGGGTTCGAATGACCTCCGCTACGCTGAGGGCTCGGGGTGGCAGGCGGTGGAGTTGCCGTATGGAGGCGGAGCGCTTGCGATGACGATCGTGGTCCCGGCCGATCTCGCGACGTTTGAGCGGAGCCTCACCGCCGAGCGGTTCGCGACGATAACCGGAGCGTTCAAGGAGAGCCACATGATCGTGACGCTGCCGAGATTCAAGATCGAGACCAAGTCCGATCTGGCCGACGCACTCTCTTCGATGGGGATGCCGCTGGCGTTCGACGAGCGTAAGGCGGACTTCAGCGGGATAACGAAGCAGGAGCCGCTGTACATCGCCGCGGTCGTGCATCAGGCGAACATCTCCGTGGACGAGAAGGGCACCGAGGCCAGCGCGGCAACCGCCGTGGTGGCGGCGGCCACGGGGATGTCCACGCCGCCGCCGGAGGTCCACGTGGACAGGCCGTTCATCTTCGCCGTGAGAGACACGCATACGGGCGCGATCCTGTTCCTGGGTCGCGTCGTGGATCCCTCGGCCTAGTATTCCTCAGCCGGCCCGGGCCGCTCGGAACCGAAACCGCGCTTGGCGCGTCTGTGGGGTCTTCGCAGCG
Source organism: Chloroflexota bacterium (assembly GCA_003153755.1). Lineage (GTDB taxonomy): Bacteria > Chloroflexota > Limnocylindria > Limnocylindrales > CSP1-4 > Fen-1039. The sequence goes on from PMBG01000128.1 coordinate 73,641, forward strand.
TGGCGCACTTGGAGTGAGGTGGGGAAATGAAGCGAGTTCACTGCCTGGCGGCGCTTGTCATGGTTGGCGCCATCGTGTCCGGTTGCGGCCAGACGGGCGCGGTGGGGCTGGTCCAATCCGCGGCCACGCGCGCACCGGCTTCGGACACGGCGGCGACGCAGGCCGCATGGTCCATCAACGCGTTCGGGTTCGATTACTACAAGGCGGCTCTCGCGTCCGGCGGAAACTCGATCGTCTCGCCGGCGAGCATCGTCCTCGCGCTCTCGATGGCCCGTGCCGGTGCTGCCGGCGACACCGCTAAGCAGATGGACACAGTGCTCCATTCGCCCGTCGCAGGCGATCTGAACTCCCTTGACCAGGCGCTCGCCGGGCTGTCCGGTACGTTCAAGGACAGCCACGACAACGACGTCCCGGTCGCCTTGCACATCGCCAACGCGCCGTTCGCCCAGAAGGACCTCGCCATCGCTCAGCCCTTCCTCGACACGCTCGCGTCCGAGTACGGCGCGGGGCTCCGGCTCGTGGACTTCAAGAACGACTCGACCACGGCCTGCAACGCGATCGACAGCTGGGTGAGCGATCAGACCCAGGGTCGAATTCCCCGGCTTCTCGACAGCGTGGACCCGCTGACCCGGCTCGTCCTTGTCAACGCCATCTACATGAAGGCGCCGTGGCTTTCCCAGTTCGACAAGGACTCCACCAGTCCCGCCGACTTCACGCGAAGCGACGGCTCCAAGGTGCGCGTTCCGATGATGAGCCAGACCCTGCAGAAGGCCGCGTATTCGGTGGGAGTCGGATGGCAGGCCGTGCAGATCCCGTACGTGGGCGGCTCGCTGGCGATGACGATCGTGGTGCCGGAGAACCTGGCCGCGTTCGAAGCCAAGCTCGATGCGGTGCAATTCACCCAGATCGCGAACCTCCTGGGACAGACTCCCGTCTACGTGACAATGCCGACCTTCAAGGTGGAGACAAAGTCGGACCTGGCCGGGGTCATATCCAAGATGGGGATGCCGCTGGCGTTCGACGACAACAAGGCGGACTTCTCGGGGATCACCACGCAGGAGAAGCTCTACATCACCAAGGTGATCCACGAAGCCAACATCACCGTTGACGAGACCGGCACCGAGGCGACCGCGGCAACCGCCGTTCAGATAGGCCCGATGGCAATCCCCGGTGGCAAGACCCAGAGCATTCCGACAGTGACGGTGGACAGGCCGTTCATCTTCATGGTGACGGACACCAAGTCCGGCGCGATCCTGTTCCTCGGCCGCGTGGTGGATCCGTCGGTCTGAGCCGGACGGCCGTCAGGCTCCGGTCGTAGCGATTGGGGGCGTGAGGAATGAACCGAGTTCGCGGTCTGGCGGTCCTGGTTCTGCTTGGCTCGATCGTCGCCGGCTGCGGCGGCCAGGCGTCCGCGGCCGAAGCCACTTCTCACGCCACCCGCGCCCCCGGCACACCCTCGGGCGCCGCTCGGGCGGCGGCGGCCATCAACGACTTCGGGTTCGACTTCTACAGGACCGCGCTCACCTCGGGCGGCAACGCAGTCGTATCGCCGGCCGGCATCGCGATGGCCCTGTCCATGGCCCGAGCCGGCGCCGCCGGCGAGACGGGTTCGCAGATGGACGCCGTCCTCCACTCGCTCTCCGCCGGCGACATCAACGCCCTGGCCCAGGCGCTCGGAGGAATCCCAGGCACGTTCAAGGACACCATGAGCAAGGACCAGGAGGTGGCGCTCCGGATCGCCGACGCCGCGTTCGCCCAGCGTGAGGAGCAGTTCGAGCAGGCGTATCTCGACACGCTCGCGTCCAGCTTCGGGGCCGGCCTGCGGCTCGTGGACTTCGCCGGCGACCCGGCCGGTGCCGTCCGTGAGATCGACGGCTGGGTGAGCGATCAGACCCAGGCTCGAATTCCCAAGCTGCTCGATACGCTGGATCCGCTCACGCGGCTGGTCCTGGTCAACGCCATCTACATGAAGGCACCCTGGCTCAGCCAGTTCGACGACGGGAACACGGCTCCCGCGCCGTTCACGCGGCTCGACGGCTCGCAGGTGAGCGTGCCCACGATGAGCCAGGGCATCGATGTCGGCAGCTATGCCGCGGGCACCGGCTGGCAGGCGGTCGAGCTGCCGTACCTGGGCGGCTCGCTGGCCATGACGATCGTCGTGCCGAGCGACCTGACCGCGTTCGAGGGCACGCTCTCCGGCGCTCGGTTCACGGAGATCACGAGCGCGCTCAAGCGGACATCCGTGGAACTGACACTGCCGCGTTTCAAGGCGGAGACCAAGGTGGATCTGGTCGAGACACTAACCACGTTGGGAATGCCGCTTGCGTTCGACTCCCGCAAGGCGGACTTCTCGGCGATCACGAAGTCGGAGCCTCTGTTCATCTCGGCCGTGGCGCACCAGGCGAACATCTCCGTGGACGAGAAGGGCACCGAGGCGACGGCCGCAACGGCGGTTGTCGTGCAGGCAACGGCGAGCCCGGCCCCGGCGCCGGTGGTTCACGTGGACCGGCCGTTCATCTTTGCGGTGAGGGACACGAAGTCCGGCGCGATCCTGTTCCTGGGCCGCGTGATGGACCCGTCCGCCTGAGCCGGCGGGGCTCCGCTGACCGGCCCGTCTTCGCTCCGGCTGATGCAACATGACGCAATAACTCGTGCATTCACCGCGAGTTCCTTTCATACTCGCGCGACTGAACCCTTCGACCTCTGTCCGATCTCGCAAGGAGCACCATGCTCACGACCGCAACCCGGCTCTGGGCCGCCTCGCCCGAGCTTCGGCGGCGTCTCGTCCGCCTCTACACATTCCTGATCGCGTTCAACGTGGGCGCGTGGGCAATCGTGCTGATCGCCTCGGCGTCGTATCCGATCCTGCTGCCCACAGCGTTCCTCGCCTACACGTTCGGCCTGCGCCACGCGGTGGACGCGGACCACATCGCCGCGATCGACAATTCCACCCGCAAGCTGATGCAGGACGGGCAGCGTCCGGTGGGCGTGGGTCTGTTCTTCTCCCTGGGCCACTCCACGATCGTGGTCGCGCTGGCGCTGGTCATCGCGGCGTCGGCGGCGTTCGTCTCGGACGTTCCCACGCTTCAGTCGATCGGCGGGGTCATCGGCACGAGCGTGTCCGCGATCTTCCTGCTCGCCATCGGGCTGATCAACCTGCTCGTCCTGATCGACATCTACCGGATGTTCCGCAAGGTGTCCGCGGGCGGCGAGTACGACCAGAAGTCGCTCGAGGACTACCTGAACAATCGGGGCCTGCTGGCGCGCATCTTCCGGCCGGCGCTCCGGATGATCAGCAAGAGCTGGCACATGTATCCGCTCGGCGTGCTGTTCGGGCTGGGGTTCGACACCGCGTCCGAGGTCGCCCTGCTGGGCCTCGCGGCCACGTCCGGCGCCGCGCACCTGCCCATCTGGCTGATCCTGCTTCTGCCCGCCGTCTTCGCCGCGGGCATGTCCCTGGTCGACGCCACGGACGGCGTACTGATGCTCGGCGCGTACGGCTGGGCGTATGTGAAGCCGATCAGGAAGCTCTACTACAACCTCAACATCACCCTCGTCTCGGTGCTGATCGCGTTCGTCATCGGCGGGCTGGAGGCTCTCAGCGTCATCGGCTCCGAACTGGGACTCTCCGGCGGAATCTGGGACGTCACAAGCCGGCTGGACATGGCCCAGCTTGGCGTGGGCATCGTGGCCCTGTTCCTTGGGAGCTGGGTTGTCTCCACGCTTGTCTATCGATGGAAGCGCTACGACGATCTGGGCGAAGGGTCCGGCAATCCGGGCGGCACGTCGGGCGGTGGCTCGGGGTCACGGCGCGAGCCCGCGAAGGCGGCCAAGGCGGCCTGAGTCCGAAGTCGAATCCCGCTACCGGCCCCGGCAGTCGACCCAGACGATCGTGGCCGACCACATGGAGTCGCCGACCGGTAGCCATGCCGCAGCGAACCGGACGCCCTTGGTCTCCGTGAGTGGAGGCAGGCACGTGGGCCATTCCCCGGGGTCGTTGACTCCACCGCGTCCGACGCCGTTGGCATCGGTCCAGGCGACCACATTCGAGACTCCGAAGCCGATGTCGCCGACGGTGCAACTCGCGCCGCTCATGACGGCGTAGCAGTCTCCCGTGTACATCGTGTAACCCTTCGAGTTGGCGCCACCGATCCAGTAGCCGGCGGCGAATGCGGCGACCACCACCGCGACGGCGATCGGAAGGAATCGGGCCCTACCGGACATCGTGCACCCCCATTCCACGAGACAAGCGAACGGCCACCATCAAACGCCGGTCTCCGTCCTGCCTAGTGCGCCAAGCTCGCGATCGTTCGGGCGCTCGCGGACGCGATGGACGGCCGCGCCTGGGCCGAGAGCGAGGGGCCCGGCAAGGGGTCGCGCTTCATGGTCGAGCTGCCGTCCGCGTAGTTTCGGCCGCTCGCGCTGTGCAGTTCGTCCCTTTGCCTCGACGGCGCTCCGGTCAGGAAGATGACCCGTCAGACGGGGTAGCCTAACCTCTCGCTCGAGCCTGTATGTCGAGCAGCCTGCGGCGTCCTGTGGCAAAGGCTCGTCCGTGTGGAGAGTCTCTGCGGGATCCACTCGCACGTACGCCGGCCCGGTCTTCGACGTGTGTGTGAGGTCGATGATGAAAGATCCCTGACCCGACGGATCGATGCCAATCGACTCGGGTCTGACGTGCTGGGTCCTCAACTTCCCAGTAGCACACATGCCCGGCTCCCACGGAGGCGCGGTCAGCCACTCTTGAGTGTCCGTCGTCACGAGGATCAAAACGACGTCAGAGGCCGTCTCGTTGCGGACGTAGATGTAGGTCTCGCTGTACACGCCCACGGCCCAGTAGCCGATGCCAAGGAGGATCGCGGCGGTCACGCCCAACGGCACGACCCGGTTCTTCACGACGCTCATCTGTCCTCCCCTGTTTGCCGGTGCCAACTGGTACATCGTCGGTGAGCCCCCCGGAAATCGCAACGTGCCGAGCGTCACCCTCATGCCCTTGACCCAATCTTGAGGAAAGCCTGAGCCGCCCTCCGTGGATTCCCGGCCACGCGGGCCCGAATCAGCCCCCAGCCGCCAGGACGTGGGTCACGCTCGCCGAGGGCTCCGGAATACCAAATCGGCTACACGTACGTCGAATTCGGCGGGACGAGCCACCACATCATCGCGATCAAGCCGGACACGTTCGTCTCGCTTGCCGACCTGGAACACGGCCGGGACGCGGTCAGGTTCAGCGCGTACGAGAAGAACGACTCGACCGGGCGCGACCCGATCGACGGCAACAGGGGCAAGGACGAGTGGTACAAGATGTGGGTGGTCGTGCTGGCCGCTGCCTGACCGCCGGGCCGGACCAGCCGGTGATGGTCTCGGCGTGATTTAGCGCCTACCGGACCACTATGACGCTTTGGAATCCGGTAATAGTGGAGTTGACAGTGTCACTAGCTCGGACCGTCTGAGTGCCGACGGTCCGCAGGATGAGAGCCGGGAACACGGAGTAGCTGAACGTGTGGACGCCTTTGTCGGCGGCGGTGAAGGTGTAGTCGGCCGGTAGCGAGGCCTTCGGGTCCGTGGCGGTGAAATGGATCCTGCCCCGATAGCCCGTGGCGATGTTGCCGTAAGCGTCGCGGGCAGAGACCGTGACGCTGTTGACGGTTCCAGCACGGTAGGGGCTGGCGATGCCCGAGACTACGAGTGTGGCGGCGGCCGCAGCCGTGACCACGATCCCGGTCTGGGAGCCCTTGATTGTGGCCGTCAGCGTATCGGTGACGGTGATCGATTGGGTACCGGCAGTCTTCAGAGCAGGAGCCGGACTAGTGGCGTAGCTGAAGGTGTGGACGCCCATGTCGGACGCGGTGAAGGTGTAGTTGGCCGGCAGAACCGCCGCCGCGTCGGAACTGGTGAACTGGACCGTGCCGGTGTAGCCGGTGGCGGTGTTGCCGTAGGCATCGCCGGCGACGACCGTGACGCTGTGGGCAGCGCCCGCAACCCAGGAGGTCACGCTGGTCACGGTCAGGGTCTTCGCCACGTCGGGGGAGACGACGATGCCGGTCTGGCTCCCGTGGATCGTCGCCGTGGCTGTGTCGGTAGCGGTGATCGATCGGGTTCCGACCGTCTTGAGGGTTGCCAACGGCGCGAACGTATGGACGCCGTTGTCGGCAGCGACGAAGGTGTAGTTGGCCGGTAGTGCGGCCCTGGGGTCGGAGCTGGTGAAGTGGATCGTGCCGCGGTAGCCGGTGGCCGTATTGCCGTACCTGTCGTTTACCGCCACCGTGAGCGAGTGCTTCGTCCAGGCCACGGTGGGGCTCGGGAAGCCCGAGACGACAAGAGTCGCCGGCGCGGCCGAGGTCACGACGATCCCGGACCGGCCGCCCGTGATGGCGGGGGTCGCGGTGTCGATAGCGGTTATCGATTGGGTGCCCGCGGTGGTGAGAGTCGCCGGGAAGGTGTGGGCACCGGCGTCCGTTGCAGTGAAGGTGTAGTCGGCGGCCAGGATCGCCATGGCATCGGTCGACGTGAAATGGACGGTGCCCTGGTATCCGGTGACGACCTGGCCGAAGGCATCGAGCGCGGTTACCGTGAGCGTGCCCGCCGTGCCCGCCGTGCGAGGCGAGGTGAGGCCCGCCACGCTCAGACTCGAGGTGGTCGGTCCGGCGGGCGTGACCGGTGTCGAGGGCAGAGACGATTCGCCGGTGCCGGCGTCGTTCGTCGCCACTACAGTGAAGGTGTACGCGGTGCCGTTCGTGAGGCCGGCGATTGTGCAGGTAAGAGCCCCCGAGGTGGAGCAAGTCAAACCACCCGGCGATGCCGTCGCGGCATAGCCCGTGATCGCGCTGTCACCGCTGCTCTGGGGAGCCTGCCAGGAGACCAAGGCGGAGGCGTTGCCCGCGATTGCTGTGACGTTGGTGGGACTGCCCGGAACGCCGCGGACCTGGAGCGTGGAGCAAGCAGTGCCGGCGCTTGTGCTCCCCGCGGAGTTCGTTGCCCGAACGCAGACCGCGTGATCGCCGCGAGCGAGGCTGCCCGATCCGGAGACGAGAACGGGCGCCGAGCGATTCGTCGTGGTCCCATCGCCGACCTGGCCGGCGAGGTTGTTGCCCCAGCAGACGACCGAGCTATCGCTCCTGATGGCGCAGTTGGTGGCGACCCCGGCGGAAATCGAGGTGACATTGCTCAGCCCCGGAACACTCACCGGAGAGTATCGGTTGGTGGTGGTTCCGTCGCCGACCTGCCCCGATTCGTTGTAGCCCCAGCACTTGACGGTGCCGCCGGCGACGAGGGCGCAGCTGTGGTTGCCACCAACGGCCAGCCCGATGACGTTCGAGAGGTCGATCACGGGCTGGGGCGTGGGGTGGTCTTTCGACGTTCCGTCACCCAGCTGGCCAAGGAACGCCGAGCCCCAGCACACCACGATTTCATCCTCGCGCAGGGCGCAACCGTAGGAACCGCCGGCGCCTATCGAAGTGGCATTCGAGAGGCCGGATACGACCACGGGCGACGACGAGTCGGTTAGCGTGCCGTCTCCCAGCTGGCCACCGATGTTGTGGCCCCAGCAGCTGACGGTGCCGCCCGCCATGAGGGCGCAAGTGTGGTCGGCGCCGAGGGCCAGGGCCGTGGCGCCGCTGAGTCCGGCGACCACGACGGGTGCTGAGCTGTTGGTGGTCGTGCCATTGCCGAGCTGGCCGTTTGAGTTCCAGCCCCAGCATCGGACCGTCGTGTCGATCATGAGAGCGCAGGAGTGCTCTTGGCCAACGTAGACTGCCGCGACTCCGGAAAGGCCGGTTACGGCCACCGGCGTTGACCGATTTGTGTTCGTGCCGTCACCGAGCTGACCGAACCAATTGCGCCCCATGCAGCGGACGGTGGTGTCCGCCATCAGAACGCAGGAATGCATGGCGCCGGCCGAGATGGCCACGATTCCCGGCAGACCGACCCGAGCCGGAAGCAGCACGTTCGTCGTAGTCCCGTTGCCGAGTTCTCCCAGGCCGTTGGAGCCCCAGCACCACAGTTCGCCGTCCCGCAGCGAGGTACACGAGTGATTGTTGGCGGTAACCGACACGGCTTCGAGACCGACGTACCCGCCTATGCCCTCACTCGTGGAGCCGAACGAACCGTCCGAAGCGCCCAACGCCATCCAGGGGCCACCATCCACGCTCACCTGTGCCGAGGCGACGGCGATGCCATCGGTGGCGGTTGCGGTCACACGAACCGGCTCGTTGGGGCGCCCGGGCGATGGCTCAAAGACGGGCACGGTCACTGCCGGCTGCCCCGCATCGTCCAATAGCTGGGCCGCGTTCGCGGCGACCTGCCTGCTTGCTGCGGGCGCCGTGCCGGCGGCAACCGGCACAGGTAGGGCGAGACTGACCGTCACAAGGATGAGGGCGATCGCCGCCCTGTGCCCGACAGCGTGGAACGACATTGGTCCCCTCCCTCATCGATTCGGCTTCCCTCGAAAGCGGCGCTTCGCCCCTCTAGCCATTGTACGTTTCGGTCCGTTGATCGGATCCATTGCCAGCGACAGGCGAGGTGTCGCACGACCGACAGCCAGCCTCTAGCCTCGATCACCGTAGCATCGTCCATCGCCATCCAAGACGAGCGGGCAGCCGAAACGGTTTTTCGGGATTTGTCGGGGGTTCTCCAGATCGGGTCTGGCATAACCGATATCGCCTGCATTAGGGGGCGGGCCCGACTTTGTCGAGGCCGCTCAGTTCCCGCGCGCTACCAGCGATGAGGACCAGGTGTGAGCGAGCCGCCACCGACAGGCCGGGAGTCATCGCCGGCGAGTGTCGAGCCCGCATCTGTGTACCGAGAGGCCGCGACGTTCGTTGCCTGGGGAGCAGTCATCATCCTGCTCGCTCACGGTGTGGAGGTCGCGTCCGCCGGCGCGCCGAACTGGACGGCACTCGCGATCCGCGCCGTGTGGGCTGGAACTCTGCTTGCCGTGGCCGCGATGCTCCGGACCGGCAGGCGCTCCATTGCGTTCCCGGGCGCTGCCATCGGCATCCTCTCCTCTGCGGCGCTCGACCTCGCCCTCCTGTGGGCGACGGGCCGCTCCGCGTCACCCCTGCTCGCCTTCACACCGGTGCTGGTGATGGTCCTGCCGTTCGTTGCCTTCGACGCCGTCTGGCTGGGCCTCGCGGCGGGCGGCCTTCTGCTCGCCGGCACCGGGTTCATGATGATCGCGGACGGTGTTTCGCTCGGCTCGTTCCTCTCCGTGGTAAATGCGGGCGGCGGGGCGCTCGTCTGCGGATGGCTCCTCGCTCGTGCCTTCGAGCGATCGCGACAGGCGGAACGGCGGCGTCGAGAGGAGCTTGCCGACGCCGTGGCCAGTATCAGGACGCTGCGAGGAATGCTGCCCCTCTGCGCCTGGTGCCGCCGCGTGCGCAGCGATGCGGGCTACTGGGAAGGGATCGAGGCGTACATCTCCTCGCACAGCGACGCGACGTTTACGCACGGGATCTGCCAGGACTGCGAACGCGAGCACTTCCCGAACCTCGCCGGGGAGCCCGGCTCGCCTGGTGAGGCGGCTGGGGCGAATGCCAACCCCGGCGTCGTAGTTGCCGAGCGCACGCCTTGACTGTGCCGATTCGGCCTCGGTCAGAGCCCTGATGGAGGCCGCCCTCAGGTCCGGCGGGAGTTCCTGGTCTGGTACATGCGCCGATCCGCCTTGGCCAGAAGTTCGTCCAGCGTTCGTGGCCGGGCCGGCGTAAAGACCGCCGCACCGACGCTGACCGAAAGCGTGAACTCGCGATCCGGAAGCTCGTTCGCCGCTTGGAGTGCCTGGCGAACGCGCTTCAGGACCGTGGCGCCGTCCGTGCTGGAGACCTCGGTCACGAGTATCGCGAACTCGTCGCCGCCCATCCGTGCGACTAGATCGGCTCCTCGGCGAGAGGCTGTTCGGAGTACCGTCGCGGTCTCGCAGAGGGCGCGATCTCCGGCTTCATGCCCCAGGCGGTCGTTGATGTCCTTGAGGCCGTCGATATCGGCAAAGAGAAGCCACAGCCGGTGCCGTGTCCGAACCGCCGTCCGGATCTGCTGCTGGGCAAGGGTCGTGAAGCCGCGCCTGTTCAGAAGGCCCGTCAACTCGTCGGTCAGCGACAGCGTCCGAATCGTCTCTACCATCTGCCGGCGCTCGGTCACATCACGCAGAACAACCAGGCATCCGGCATCGCGCCCACGACCGTCGACGATGTGAGTCGTCCGAACATTCAGCCACCGGGTTTCCTCGGACGCCTGTGGAGTCGAGCTCGAAGCCGCCGGCCGACCGGTAGCCAGGGCGATTTCGGCCTCGTCATCGGCTCGACGCCGGCAGATGACGACCAGATCTGGGATCTGATCGAACACGAGGTCCATCTCCCGGCCCACCGCATCGGCCCGCATGCCCAGCAGCCGGCCGGCCGACGGGTTGAATGCCGCTACGCGCCGCTCGGGATCCAGGACCAGGACGCCGTCCGCCATGGACTCGACCAGCGTGGGCCAGGCCACCGGAACGAATTCCAGCAATCGGGACCGGAGGACCGCCCAGGCGGCCACGACGCCGGCCGCGGCAAATGAGATCGAACTGAGGTCGGCGTGCACGGTCGCATCAAATCCCGCGACGTAGAGCACGCTGGCCGCGACGGGGACGAGGGACCCGGCGATGACGACACGAATTCGCGCCGAGTAGACGTCGGCATAGCGGTAGATGGCGATGACGAGGATGGCCAGACCCAGCCCGACAAGGCTGTACGCGTATCCGGCCTCCACCAAGAACCACGGCCCGTGCTCGTACACCGCGGTGACACCCCACGCGTCGATCAGGGTGACCGACGACCAGAGCAGGTGATGCCATTCGTTCGTGGCTGCCAGACCGACGGAGACGACGGGTATCACCATGAGCAGGGCAACTATCGGGCGCCTCAGCCGCCTGTCCTGGCGAGTCCAGGTGAGCACGAACGAGACGTACAGGACTGGTACCAGCTCGATCCCCGGATACGCGACGACGGACCAGACGATCTTGCCGGAGCGGTCGAGCGCGGCAGCTTCGAGGGCGTTTGCCAGCAGCCACCAGCTCACGGCGAGCATGAGAAGGGCGAGACCGAGGGCACCTACCAACCGGCGCCGGCGCCAGGCGAACAGCGCGACAGTGAGCGAGACGGCCGCGGACGCCACGTACGAGAGCACAAGCAGGTTCAGCTGCATATCACCGCCAGCGGTTGTGACTACCTCATGTGACGCTGACATCCTACAGAACGCGGTTACCGTGCCCGATGCCCGAGAGCCGTGAAATCCGAGAATGCACAGGAATTAGCTACGATATGTGGCCTATCGTCGAGTCTGCTTCAGCACGGTAGCGTGATGCCTCACGTGTCCTGCCGGATCGTGCCTCCGGGGAACGATCGGAGTCGAGTTGTGAGCAGATTCGCGACCTTCCGCGCCGCATCGCTGTGGGCCTACATGCTCACTTTCGGGGCCATCTACGGCTTCGCGACTTTCGGCTACACCCACAAGAACATCGACGGGTCAACGGACACGGGCATGCTGCTTGTCTGGGTCGCAATGGCCCTGGTCGGGTCCACCCTGATTGGGCTGAAAGACCGTCGGATCACCGACAAGCGCGTGCGAGCGCGGATCACGCTCAGCGATGGCGCCGTGATCCTCGGCTCGCTTGTCCTGATCGCCGCACTCGGGAGCTTCGCCGGGATGGCGAAGGGGCTCGCATTGCTGGTGTTGTTCACGGCCTATTTGGTCTGGTACTTCAGGACTCTGGAGACTCTCCAGGCCGCCTGAACCGATACTCCGTCACGCGGCCCCAATCTCGTACGACTCGGCCCGGTGGCTGCACTCGCGACCGGGCCGCTCCATGCCCACGAGCAACGTGCACGTCAGGATCGAGGAGCCATAGCGTCGGGGCTGCCGTCTAGGGCCGCAGCGTTCCGAAGAACACCTGCCACGCCAGCAGCGACTTCGCCACGAGGCTGAAGATCATGTAGGCGCGCTCGCCGTAGAGGTAGTCGCTCCAGTGCCCGAGCTTCTTGTACTGCAGCACCATGTTGATCGCGAAAACGTTGAAGAAGATCAGCAGCGTCACGAAGATCGCGATAACGAATGCAGGGATCGGCTGCGAGTTGGGCTCCGTGGCGGAGATGACGATCGTGGCGAAGATCACGACCCACGGCACCGCGCCGGCGATGCAGCCGAAGATGTAGTGCTGCCACTGGACCTTGCTGCGGCCCTCGTTTGCGAGTTCCATGCTCCAGCCGAACATGATCATCGCGGCGTTGCAGCCAAATATGGCGATCAGCGTGCCGATCTCCTGCACGCCCGCGAGCGCGGCGATCACGACGATCATCACGCTGCTGCTGAACGAGTACTCCACCCAGCGGATGGGGTTCTGGCCGCGCGCAAGGTGAGCCTCGTACCAGCGCCGCGCCGGGAATGCCATGGTGAAGTGGGCGAGCGCGCTCATCAGGAAGAAGAGCGCCACGGCGGGTCCGATCGGCATATCCCAGAGCGATCGCTGCGCCGTGATCAGGTGTTTGGTCGGCTCGTCGAAGTGAAGGTACGTGCCTACCACCGGCGAGGTGACGAGCGGGTTCTTCGCGAACGAGATGGCGAGGATCGCGACGCCCTGCAGGGCATGGAGCGCGGCGAGGATGGCGTTCCAGCGGAACAGGCTCGCGGATCGAGCGGAAGGAATAGCCGCGACGGTGTCGGACATCGATGGCCTCCGAAATCGGGTGGAGCGAATCATGCCCCAGTGGTTTGTGTTCGGCAAACGATGCGTTTCGGATTGCTGGCGGCCGCGGGCGCCTTCAGCGGATGAAGTAGATCGTCCCGACCTACACCGCCTCGGCGTAGCGCTCCCCGGCGTAGCTCACGAAACGCGTCTGGCTCTTGCGGAACCACAGCTTCACTTCGCCCGTGGGGCCGTTGCGGTGCTTGGCCAGGCGCAGGTTGATGACCTCGCCTTCGGACTCGCCTTCCTCGGCTGCCCGCTCCTTCTCGCGCCACAGGAACAGGACCAGGTCCGCGTCCTGCTCGATGGCGCCGGACTCNNGACTCGCGCATCTCCGGCTGGCGGGAGAGCTGGGACAGGGCGATGACAGGGATCCGAAGCTCGCGCGCAAGTGCCTTCAGCCCGCGGCTGATCTCGGAGACTTCCTGCACCCGGTTGGCGTCGCGGCTGGTGCTCGTGGCCTGCATCAGCTGCAGGTAGTCCACGATCAGCAGGTCCAGGCCGTGCTCGGCCTGAAGGCGCCGGGCCTTGGTCCGAAGCTCCATGGTGGAGATGCTCGGCGTGTCGTCGATGAAGACGGGCGCGTCCGACAGAGACTGAAGGGCCGGAGCGATGCGGGCGAAGTCCAGTTCCTCGAGAAAGCCCGATCGAAGTCGCTGCGAGTCGATCGACGCGACGCTCGAGAGTAGGCGCAGAACGAGCTGCTCCTTGCTCATCTCGAGCGAGAAGACGCCGACGGTCTTGCCTTCTCGCACGGCCGCGTTCTCGGCGATGTTCAGCGCGAGGCTCGTCTTTCCGACGCTGGGGCGGGCGGCCAGTACGACCAGGTCGCTGGGCTGGAAGCCCGTGGTCAACTGATCGAGATCGGCGAAGCCCGACGGTACGCCGGAAATCTGGCCGCGATGGGCGTGCAGGTAGTCGAGCTTGTCGTAGGCGTCGTGGAGGAGCGTCTTCAGCGGGCTGAACCCGTCCGTGGAGCGCTTCTGGGCGACCGCGAACAGTTCCGCCTCGGCGCGGTCCACGGACTCCTGGATATCCGAGCCATCCTCATAGCCGATCGCCGCGATCTTGCCCGCGGCGGAGATGAGGCGCCGCAGCGTGGCCTTGCGCTCCACGATGCGCCCGTACTGCGCCACGTGGACGGCAGTTGGAGTGTCGTTGCCGAGAGTAGAGAGGTACGACGCGCCGCCCACGGACTCTAGTTCCCCGGCGCGCTCCAGCTCCTCGGCAACCGTGACCACGTCGATGGGCTCTCGGTGCTCGAAGAGCGACAGCATCGCCGCGAAGATTCGCGCGTGAGCCTGGCGGTAGAAGTCCTCGGTGTGCAGGAAATCGGCGACCTCGATGATCGCGTCTCGATCGATGAGGATCGAGCCGAGGACGGCCTGCTCGGCATCCAGGTTCTGTGGCGGCAGTCGATCGATCACGGGTGGGTCCTGCTCCGGGGTGGCGGTTCTACTGAAGCATGCCGACCTGTCGTGCAATGAACCAGCGGCTTACCAACGAAGTGCAGGACTTACCAACGAAACAGCGGAACCAGATCAAGCGATTCGTTGATAAGTGAGCCCGCGCCGTGGACAACTTCTGTGGACGAGTCACCGGCTCCCGCCGGGCCGCCGAGTCGAGACCGAGGCCAGAGACGATCCCTGTTTGGCGATCGGCTCATCCCGCCGGGCCGCCGACTCGAGACCGAGGCGCAGTCCGAGCACCGGAACGAGCGCACGCAAGTGCGTGAGTGAGGAGCGCAAGGCTGCAACGAAGGGATCGGCTCGGCCGACCGTCGGGATGCGTGAGCGAGGAGCGGAGGCCGGCAGGAACGGCATTCGGCCGACTGGCCGGCTAGTCCAAGCGGCGAATAACGCCAATCAACTTGCCCTGGATGCGGACGTCCTGGTAGTACATGGGCGGGTATTCCGCGTTTGCGGGCTGGAGGCGGATCCGGCCGGTTTCCTTGAAGAACTGCTTCAGGGTTACCGCGTTCTCTTCCACCTGGGCAACCACGATGTCCCCGTCCCGCGCCGTTTGCTGCGGCCGGATCAGGACGAAGTCACCGTCCTGGATGTGGGCGTCGATCATCGAATCGCCCCGCACTCGCAGGACATACGCGTCCCCCGAGGGCGCCAGCATGTCCGGGACGGCCATGCTCTCCGACGCGTCCTGATACGCCTCGATCGGGCCGCCGGCGGCGATCTCGCCGACGATCGGCAGGATGTGTGCCTCGCCCGCGACCGATTGCGGCATCAGCTCCCCGGCAAGCCCTAGCCGCATGGCTGCCATGGGCGTCAGGCGAAGCGCACGCGACTGGGCCGCGCCGCGCTCCAGGTAACCCTCTCGCTCGAGCATCTGGAGATGGTGGTGTACCGCCGAAGTAGACGCGAGATCAACCGCTACCGCGATCTCCCGCACCGAGGGCGGATACCCTCGCGACCGCAGAGTGGCCGCGATGAAGTCGAGGATCTTCCGTTTTCGTTCGGCATCGTGCTTCGTCACCGGCGCCTCCTTTCCCTGTCGGGAGCGTACCGAACACCCGTTCGATTGTCAAGCGATCCCCGGAGCGCGAACCATGCGCGTCGTCGGCCGAATGGAGCCGCTCCGGTCAGCCCTCGGGGTTCGGCGCTTCCGACTCCACGAGCCTCAGCATGTCGATCGTGTCGGTGAGGCTGGAGTTGAAGACGCGGCGTGCCACGTCGAGCAGCTCGAACAGATCCGCGTTGCGGACGCTGTAGATCACGGTAGTGCCGCGTCGCTCGCTCACCACGATGTTGCGGCCGCGCAGCACCGAGAGCTGTTGTGAAATCGAGGACTCCGGAGCGCCGACCGACTCGGCAAGCTTGCCGACGCTCATCGGACCCTGACGCAGCGTCTCGAGGATCAGGATTCGGAGCGGATGACCCAGGGCCTTGAAGAACTCGGCCTTGAACTGGCGCAAGCCGTCGGGATCGTCACGGCGCAGGTTCGCGCTCATTGCGGGGCCTTCGCAGGCCCGGCGGGTGCCTCGGAGCCGGCGTTGGCGCCACCGGACCCGGCCGCGTCACCGATGCCGCTTCCCCGCAGATGCACGGCCATCAGCAGCCCCTGAATGATCGCTTCTGGTCGCGGCGGGCAGCCGGGCACGAACACGTCGACCGGGAGCCTGGACGTCGCGCCGTCGCCGGTTTGCGGCGAGCCGGCGAAGACCCCACCACCGATGGCGCAGGCGCCGACGGCCACCACGAGCCGCGGTTCGGGCATGGCCTGGTAGGTTCGGTTCGCCGCCTCTTCCAGGTTCCTCGTCATCACGCCGGTGACCAGGAGCAGATCCGCATGGCGGGGCGAGGCGACGAAATCGATGCCGAGCCGCTGGACGTCGTGATACGGATTGAGCAACGCCGCGATCTCCCAATCGCAGCCGTTGCACGAACCCGCGTCGAGGTGGCGGACGTGCAGCGAGCGACCGAGCCGGCCGATTATCTGAGTCCGCGTGCGTTCGTCGTCGGCGCGGGTGGTGGCAAGGTGGTCGGCGATGTTGGAACCTTCCGAGGCGGAGATTCCGGGGTCGATCTCCACCGGCCGCTCCACGAGCTGCGCGCGGTCGGTACGGGACAGCTCCGAACGCCAGGTCATGGCGATTGCGCTGCTCGGGCACGCGGACACGCACTCGGCGCAGAAGATGCACCGGCCGGCGTCGATCGAGGGCGCCTTGGAGGCCGCGTCCGGCGGGGCGGCGAGGATCGCGCCGGTGGGGCACGATCGGATGCACGCGCTGGCGGGCGAACCCTCGCCGTTGCATCGATGCTGGTCCACCATGGGCAATCCGCGCGTGGCGAACTGGAGAAGCGGCCCGGATTCCGGGTAGTGCGAGGTCACCGGCGAGTTGCGAAGTGGCGTTACCAGCCGGCGTACGGCGTCCATCGGCATGTCAGCGATCCGTGCAGGCGTAGCAGAGCTCGAAGCTCTTGTTGATGAGCGGGAAGTCGGGAACGATGTTTCCCGGGACCACGGCCGCCACGATCGGCCAGTTGGCGAAAGATGCGGAACGCAGATGCAGCCGCGCGACCGTTCCCTTTGGACCGGCCATGAGCCAGATCCAGGATGCGCCGCGCGGGCCCTCGGCGCCGGCGAGCGCAACCTCTCCGGAGCGCGGCTCCCGGCCGAGCGGCACGCTTATCTCTCCGTCGGGGATGCGTCCGGCCAGGTCGGCGACTATCGCCGCGGAGACACCCACCTCCTGCGCACGGACGTGGAACCGGGCCGCAACGTCGCCCGACGATGCGCCCACCGACGCAACCTGGATCTCGCGGTAGCCGTCGGTCGGCCTGTCGATGCGGAGGTCGCAGGCTTGCCCGCTCGCACGCGCGGCCACCCCCAGGGCACCGAGTCGCCGGGCCTCCGCGTTCGTGAGGATGCCCGTCGTGTGGAGCCGGTTCATCACGCCTTCGGACCGGACGATGTGGCGGACGGTGGCCCTGACCTCGTGCTCGATGTCGGTCACGAGCGAACCGAGGCCCACCAGGCCCCGCTCGTCGAGTTCGAGCCTCAAACCGCCGGGTGCCACCACGCCCATCAGATATCGATGCCCGGTGAGCCGCTCGTTGAGCCGGAGCAGCCGCTCCTTCTGGAAGCCCAGGCGTGAAATGCCGTAGTTGAATCCCACTCCGGCGCAGATGTTGCCGAGATCGCCGACGTGGTTGTAGAGCCTCTCCATCTCGGCGAGCAGAACGCGCCCCATTTGCGCACGCGCCGGGGGCACGGTGCCGGTCAGCTCTTCAACGGCCCGGCTGTAGGCCGTCGCGTGGGTGACGGTGCAGACGCCGCAGGCTCGTTCGATGACCGGGAGCGCGCCGGCGAAGGGGCGGCCCTCGACCATGCGCTCGATGCCGCGGTGCGCATAGAAGAGTCGGGCGTCCAGGTAGAGCACCGACTCACCCACGGCCGAGAAGCGGAAGTGGCCGGGTTCGATGACGCCGGCGTGGATCGGGCCCACAGGAAGCTGGTAGACGCCGTCGCCGTGGGCCACGAACGCGCGGTAGGGCGCAACGTCCGGAACGGTCGGGGCGGTCGTCGGCGGAACGGTCGGTTCGGGCGCAGCCGGGGCGGCGGGCGGCGGCGCGTAGGGGGACGGCACGGCGGCGTCCGCACTCGCCGGAGTGGCCGCGCTCGAGCTCGCCGGAGCGGCCGCGCTCGCCGGAGTCGTGCCGGCATCGTGGATCACGAGCGGCCGCGGGTCGGGGTGGCCCACCGGCGTGACTCCGTGGAGGTCGCGGGCCTCGCGTTCGTCCCACTGGGCCGCGGGCACCAGCGGCGTGATCGACTGGTAGCTCGGGTCGTCCGCGGGAAGCACGATGCGCAGCCGGACTAGCGGTCCGTTGGGAACGGCCATGACCTCCTCGACCGCGAGGCCGGCCTGCACCCTCGGCGATCGGCCCACGCGCGGGCCGGCCAGGCAGAACGCCGTGAGCATGACGTGGGTGGCGTCCAGCTCCAGCAGCGCCTCGATCGCCGCCGTGAGCTCCTCACGCATCACCGGCACGAGCAGATCGCCCGACGCGCCGGGCGCCGTTGGGGATACCGAGTGATCGAGATGGAGCGCGAGCGCTTCGCGGATTGCTGTGGCGGACACGGGCTCGCCGGGCTCACGGAGAGTCACCGCAACGAGGACCTCGGCCGCCGCATCGTGCTCAGACACCGGCCACCCCCAGGACTGTTCGGATCGAAACGAGCGCGTCCATGAGCCAGCCCGGCGTCCAGAGTCCGAGCACGGCCACCGCGAGAAGCGGCGCCGCCAGCCATACCGCCATATCCCAGTCAACCGCCCCGGAACGCTCCACCGGACCGGAGTGCCCGAAGATGATCCGGCTGCCGTGGACCGCCAGCGCCACGAAGCACAGCGACAGCAGCAGGGCCATCAGGGCCGCCGCGAAGCCCCAGCCGCGCGTCACGCCGCCCAGGATGATCGCGAATTCCGTGACGAACATGCCCGACGGCGGCAGGCCGCCCAGAATGAGAATCCCGCCGCCGAGAGCTCCGCCCGCGACCGGGGCGGCATAGAGCGTGCCCCGGATCGCCGAGAGCCGGCGGCTTCCGTAGTGCTGTACGAGCTCGCCCGCGGAGATGAACAGCGTGGCCTTGGTGAACGCGTGGAGTGCCAGGTGGAGCGTCACGCCGAGCAGGGCGATAGGGCCGCCAAAACCGAGACCCACGACGGCGACGCCCATGTGCTCGATGCTCGAGTAGGCGAGCAGCCTCTTGACGTCCTCCTGGCGGATCATGAATGGCAGGGCGACGGCGATGGACAGAAGGCCGAAGGCCACCAGCAGTGTCGACGAGAACCCCGCGCCCAGACCGGCCGCGGCCACCAGATGGAAGCGCGTGAGGGCGTAGAAAGCGGCCAGCAGCGACGCGCCCGAAAGGAGCGCGCTCACCGGGCTCGGGGCCTGGCTGTGGGCATCGGGCAGCCAGGTGTGGAACGGCGCGAGCCCGATCTTCGTGCCGTAGCCGGCGAGCGCGAACACGAACGCCAGTCGCAGGAGGTTCGGGTTCAGGTGCGGCGCGATCGACATGAGCCGCGTCCAGTTCAGCGCGTCGGAGCTGGCGCCGAGAGCGCCCACGGACGACGCGTACGCGAGCAGCGTGGCCAGGAGCGCGAACCCCACTCCGATCGTGCCCAGGATGAGGTACTTCCACGCGGCTTCGATCGCGTCGGGGGAGCGATTGATGCCGATGAGCAGCGCTGATACGACCGTGGTCGCCTCGATGATCACCCACAGCAGGCCCAGGTTGTCCACGAGCGGAACGGCGATGAGCGTCGTCACGAACCAGAGGAACAGCGCGTAGTAGTGACTCTCGTCGCGCGGCCTGAACGCACCGGAGACGAGTTCGTGGCGGACGTAGTGCGGCGAGGCGGCGAGCGCGAGCACGGAGACGAGCAGCGTCAGAACCAGGATGTAGGCTCCGAGCGCATCGATCGCCACCGCACCCTGGAACGCGGAAACGTGACCCAGCTGCATTGCCGCCAGGCCGAGCCCAATCCCGACCACGAGCGACATGCCCATCGAACCGTATGCGACGAGCTCCACGAAACGGCCGCGGAGACGCAGGCAGGCGAGACCGCCGAGGGCCGGGGCAAGCAGGAGAATCGCGACCAGCAGTTCGTTCATCCGCGCAGGTTCCTCAGCTGGTCCGTGGAGAGCGATCCGAACACAGAGAGCATCCGGCGCGCGTACACGGCCACCGCGACAACGACCATCAGAAGATCGAACGTGGCGCCGAGCTCCACGACGAACGGCATTCCGTAGGTGAGGCTGAACGCCGTGAGCGCCAGGCCGTTCTCGAAGACGAGCAGGCCGAGCACGATCGAGAGGCCCTTCCGGCGGGTCATGGCGATCATCAGCCCGGTCAGCACCTCGGCGACGGAAACCGGCAGCGCACGCGGGGCGCTGAGCGTGGAGGTCGTCGCGTCGCCCAGCGCGTAGCCGTCGACGGCAAACGCGGCCGCAAACACGATCACGATCGCGAGGACCAGCGACAGGCGCGGTCCCACGTACGGGTCGCGCTCCGAACGTACCGGGCTGGCGCGCAGGATCCGGCCCAGGATCAGCGGCACCACGATTCCGCGTGACGCCAGCGTGAGCAGACCGCCGAAGACGAGGTGGGTGTCGCCGGTGGCGAATCCCACGCCGGCAACGGCCACGGCAAGAAGCACGGCCTGCCCCGCCACGAGCCAGATTGCCCGCCCGATGGAGGTCGTGCCGGCCACGAGCACGCCGAAGACCACGATCCCCGCCGAGCAGGTATCGAGAAGTCGGGCGGCGTCGAGGGCGGTGAACGTCATGGCAGAAGTACCTGGATGGCGAGGCCGGTGAGGGCCAGGAGCGACGCCAGCCCCAACAGGTCCGGCAGGGCGAAGAAGCGCGACTTGGCGAGCATGGAGTCGATGATCGCGAGCACCTGCGCAACGGCCAGTATCTTCACGAGGCCGACCAGGAGCCCGAGCGCGATGGGACCCGCGGCGATCTCCGTTGCGGCCCCGAACGGCAGAAACGCGGCCGAGAAGAGCGCGGCAAGGACCACGAGCTTGAGTTCGGAGGCGAAGAGCAACGTCGCCAGCGCGCGTCCCGATGACTCGAGAAGCATCCCCTCGTGGACCATCGTGAGTTCGAGGTGAGTGTCCGGGTTGTCGAACGGGTGGTGGCCTGTCTCCGCCACCACGACGATTCCGAAGGCCACGGCCGCGAGCAGATGGGCCGGGCCGAGCAGCCCCACGCCCGAGACGATGCCGAATGCGGAGATCGTGGCCAGATTGCTCGAACCCGCGGCAACCGCGGTGCCCGCCAGCGCCAGCATCAGACCCGGCTCGGCCAGTGCGGAGAGCGCCACGTCGCGGCTGCTGCCCATGCCCCCGAACGCGCTGCCGGTGTCGAGCGCGGCAAGGGCGAGGGCGAAGCGCGCGGCGGCGAATAGCCCCACGACGACGATGAGATCGGCGGTGCCCGGCAGCGGCTCCCGGCTCGCGACCCACGGCACGAGGACGGCCGCCGCCACGATCGAACCCAGCACGACCGCCGGGGCGTAGCGAGCTACCGGACCGGCAGCGCTGCTTTCGAGCGGCGCCTTCCCCCACCACTTGATGAGGTCGCGGTACGGCTGAGTGATGCCGGGTCCGCGGCGGCCCTGGAGCCGCGCCTTGGTCTTCCGGATCGTGGCCGCCACGAACGGGGCGAACGCGACGAAGACGCTCAGCTGAAGGGCGATGAGGAAGACGCTGGTTGCCGTGGCGGTCAGCTCCATCGCGCCCACGCCAGCAGAAGCAAAACGGCAATGACGCAATAGGCGATGTAGATCTGGATGGCGCCGCCCTGGAGCTTCCGGGCGAAGTTCGCCGCCCTGAGACTGAGCGCGTGCAGCGGCCGCCAGATGCGGTCCTCAACGACGAGGGTCACGTGGCTCCGGTAGCTGATCGAGGAGGGGAACGCGGTGCCGGGGTGGTATTCGATCCGGACCTCGCGTTCGGGCGAGAAGATGCGGCGGAAGAAGATGCGAACCGGCTTGGAGTAGCTCGTGGCGTTGTACTGGAACGCGGCTCGCGGCGCGATGCCGCATGCCCAGGTGTCCACGCGGCGCGGCTCGGCGATTCTCTCAACGCGACGTGCCGCAAGGAGGATGCGGTACCTCGCGGCCAGCGCCACGATGCCGACGGCGAGGATGAGCAGCAGGCCGACGGCGAGAGGGGTATACGTGGCGGCGAAGTCGGTGTGCGGCCCGGCGGTCACGGCCGGGGTGAACGTGGAAGGGATGGGGCCGGCGGGGCCCGAGGCCGAGTGCAGGGAGACGCGGGCCACTCCGAGCAGCGCATGGAAGGCCGGGCCTGCGGCCAGTCCGGTGGCCACGCACGCGGCCGCGAGGGCGGCCATGGCGGCGAGCGCGGGCCTTGCCACCTCTTGCGCTGCGGCGGCCGCGGCGCTGCGCGGCAATCCAAGGAACGCGATGCCGGTGGCCTTGACGAAGCACGCGACCGCAAGCCCCGTCGTGAGCGCCAGAGCACCGATCGTGCCGGCCGCGGCGAACCTGGCGATCGGGGCGATGTCGTGACCGCCCGCCGTTGCCAGCAATCCCTGGAAAGTCAACCACTCGCTCGCGAAGCCGTTGAGCGGCGGCAGTCCGCTGATCGCGGCCGCCCCGATCATGAACGCGAGCATCGTGACCGGCATCCGCCGGCCCAGACCGCCGAGATGGTTCAGGTCGCGCAGGCCCGTGGCATGGAGGACGGCGCCCGCGCCGAGGAACAGGAGCGTCTTGAACAGGGCGTGGTTGATCGAGTGGAAGATGGCAGCGGCGAGGGCAAGCGCCGCGAGCTCGTGCGCGCCGTGGCTCTCGAGGAGAATTGCGCTGCCCAGGGCGATCAGGATGATCCCGATGTTCTCGATGCTGTGGTAGGCGAGCAGGCGCTTCAGATCGTGCTGCATCAGCGCGTACAGGACGCCGACCACGGCGGAGAAGGCGCCGACCGCCAGGATCAGCAGGCCTATCCAGTCGGGGGTGCCGCCGACCACGTCGATGAGGATCCGGATGAGGCCGTAGATGCCGGTCTTGATNNTTGATCATCACGCCGGACATCACGGCGGACACGTGCGACGGCGCCACCGGGTGGGCGCGCGGCAGCCAGATGTGGAACGGCATGGCGCCCGCCTTGGTGGCGAACCCGATGAAGGCGAAAAGCATGATCCCGTCGCGCGTGAGCCAGGGGATCGAAGGGGCTGCCGCATGCCAGGCCTGGAAGTCGAGACTGCCCCCGGAATTTGAGGCGAGGATCGCAAACGAGATCAGGATCGCGGCGGTGGCGACGTGCGTCACCGCGAGATAGACGTTGCCGGCCGACACGACGGCCTTGCTTGGACGCACTCCCACGACGAGGAACGCGGACAGAAGCGCCATGGCTTCCCAGGCGATCAGGAACGAGAAGGCATTCGAGGCGCCGAGCACGATCGCGATGCTTCCGAGGAAGAGCGGGTACACGGCTCCTTCGGCCGGGCTTCGCGGCTCCTCGCCCACGACCGAGAGCGACGCGGCCCCCGCCGAGGCGCCGAACGCGATCAGGAACGCCCCGCTCAGGGCGTCATAGTGGACCGCGAACGGCACGAACCCGAGAACGGTGCCGCCGCTCGCCGAGAGTGAGGCATTCGTCAGAACGAGCCACAAGCCGAGGATCAGGGCCGCGCCGGCGCCGGCCGTGGAGAACATCGGCGAGAAGCGGCTCCAGCGCGGGATGAAGGCGATCGCGGCGGCCAGCGCAAGCAGAACCACGACCGCAACCCACAAGGCGGGGAGCAGCGCAGCGCCGGAAGTGCTCTGCGGCGTGACGATCACGGGATGGAAGACCTCGATGCCGCCGGACGGAATGGTTCTGGCGAGCCGGGGCGCGCACAGTATATTTCTGAAATCTTGCAGATTGCAAATGAGGTAGCTGACCTACCCCCGGGCCGCGGAAAGCCGGACCGGCCCGCCTAACGCCCGATCGCCACCTGCCAGTTCGTCGAGTCGTCGAAGACCAGGCCGTCCCAGGCCTCGTGGAACTCCACCGCGGGGAATCCGGCGCCGGTCAGAATCGCGGCCCAGTCGTCTCGTTCGAGGGCGCGAGCCGTACCGCCGAATATGGTCAGCTCACCCGATTCGACGTCCAGCACGTGGTGGCGCTCCACCGTTGCCCGGGCCTGCGCGTCCCAACCTCGTTCCGACAGCACGAGCTGCGTTCCCGAGCCGAACAGTCCGTCCACGCCCGTGTGCCAGCCGGTGCTCATGGTTCGCGGCACGGCCGATGCCACACGCAACTCCAACGCAAGCGCCGCCCCCGGCTTCAGCGCCGCTCTGATGCGGCGCAGAATCGCATCGAGCTCGTCCGGCGCCGGCACCTCGGCCTGGCCGTAGAGGTAGACGCCCGCGTCGAAGGACGCGGTGGGCAGCACTACATCACGGATGTCCGCGTGGATGAAACGGCACGGCAAGCCCGCTGTGATCTCGGCTGCCGCTCGGATGGCGGCGGGCGAGATGTCGACGCCAGTCACCGAAAACCCGTGCCCGGCGAACGCCTGCGCGAACAGACCGGGGCCGCAGGTGACGTCGAGCACGCTCGGTGATACGCCTTCGCGCGGCGCGGCCCCCATCCACTCCACGAGGCGGTCGGTCTGGGCCGCGATCGTGGTGAGTCGCCGGCTGGCCAGCTCATGCTCCTGGCTCAGGTGCTCCAGCAGCATTCGTTCGGAGAAGGCCGGGTCGCCCCAGGGCAAATCGATCGTGTCCGGAGCCCACGCCCGGAGGGGTACGCGATCCGCGATTCTTGCCAGGCTGTCGCGATGGCGATCCATGCCCGCATTGTGACGCGCCCGAGGGTGCGCCGGCGGCCGGCCTTCGCGGCTCCGGCATCAACGCCCAATCCCACCAGGTGGTCCGGCACACCGGAATTGGCCCACCCGCCGCGACCCGATGTCCCGCGCCTTGCCGGTCAGCCCGGTGCGGCGGAGCATCGCAATCACGCCGACCCTGTCCGTCACGCAACCCGCTGACGCCGGGTCCCTGACCGAACCACGCACACCCCAGGGGGTCATCCAATGAGTTCACTTCCGCCCGACAAGCAGGCATCCGATTCGAGTCAGGTGGAGGAAACTCAGCCGGCGTCCGAGTCGGCTCCGCCGGCACCGTGGGAAGTCGGCTCGGCCGCCTCCCCAACGCCGCAGGCGCCGTGGGAAGCTGCGCCTGCCGCCGCTCCGGCGCCCGCGGCTCCGTGGGAAGCAAGTCCACCCGCCCCGAAGCGCCGGTCCCGTCTTCGGCGAAACCTCCGCTGGGAGCTGCTCGGCGTGGGCCTTGTCGTGGTGATCGTCGCGGGCTTGATCATCGGCCAGCGCTTCCTGACTCCGAACGATTCGAGCAGCACGAAGACGATCTGGCAGACAATCACCGCCGGGATCACGGATGCGGGTGTGCCCAAGGATGTCGCTCTCGAGGCGTTCGCCTATCAGTTCAAGGTCTCGATCCCGGGCGTGACGGTACCCCAGGGAATCGACGGCAGCGACGTCCCTTCGGACGGGTCGGGTTCGCTGCGATGGGTTCAGGCCAACTGGAGCGCGCTGACACCGGACCAGCAGTCGGTGGTCAACCGCTTCATCACCCCCGGCCCCAACGACGTGGTTCTCCATGTAGATGCCACAAAGGGCTACGTGGCCCCGACCTCGACGATTGCCGGACCGGGTCTCGCGATCGCGCAGGTCCCGCCGATAGCCGGCGCAGCCGCGGCCGGCGCGCCCGCGCCCGGACTCCAGACCGCTCTCGAGGCCGAGTTCGCGAAGGACATCCAGCACATCGGAGACAGGCTGAAGCTGCCGGTGATCACCCCCGGGTTCGGGCTGTGGCGCAACTCGTCGCTGACGCTCAGCGATCAGGACGGTGGCAACACGCTGATGCTTACGGAGATCTCCGAGAACGGGATCGGCCACGTCACGCCGTGCGACGTCACCGTATACAAGCAGACCTGGCAGGGTGAGACGCCCACCAGCAACGGCGGCGTATCGGACAAGCTCCACGTCCTGATGACCCACGAAGTCATCCACTGCTACCAGAACGTGGTGTTCGGCGACGTAGATACGTCGAAGGCGATGGCATCGTGGATCAGCGAGGGCACGGCCTTCTGGATGGCCGCCAGCGACACCGGAATCCAGGAGCCGTCAACCGTCTCTCAATGGGAGCAGGGTTACTTCAACCCTGAGACGCCGCTGACCAACCGCTCGTATGACGCGGTGGGCTACTACTCACTTCTCGATCATCTGGGACGGGACCTGTGGTCGCGGATGGTCGCCGCCTGGACCGCGGCGGCCACCAACGCCCAGCGCTCCAATGCGTTCATCGCCGTTCTGCAGGGTGACGACCAGGATGTCCGCGACGCATGGGCGCCTTCATATCTGCGCCAGAACGCGTGGAGCGACCCGTGGATCATGTACGGCTTCGGGCTGCCGGACGCGGCCCAGGTGTTCCAGCATCCCGTCACCGCCACGTCGTCGGCCTATCAGAAGACGCAACTTGGCCGCTCCAACACGGTGTTGAGCGTGAACAGCGCCGACGGTGAAATCGTTGGAGTCGTGACCAGCGGTAACGCGAGCGCGCACGATCAGTCCGGAAACGCGGCCCTCAGCTTCCAGACGAAGCGGTTCTGCGTGTCGGGAGACTGCACCTGCCCGGCCGGCACGACGCTCGCCGGTCAGAAGATGGCCGATCAAACCATGACGATGCCGTTCTCGCTGGCCATGAACGCGCCCTTCGGCGGCGCCGACTTCGGGGTGGAGAGCTTCAAACTCGACGAGATCTGCAAGAAGCAGCCCTCCCCGACCAACCAGCCCGCGCCGACGAACCCGAGCCCCTGCACCGGCCAGTGCTCCAACTCAAACGGCGACCCGCATCTCCTCACGATCAACAAGTACCGCTACGATTTCCAGGGCGCCGGCGAGTTCACGCTGTTGCGCTCGGCCGACGGCAAGCTGGAGGTTCAAGCCCGGCAGGAGCCGTACCACAGCTCGACGAGCGTGGCCACGAACACGGCCGTGGCGGCACGGGTCGGCAGCCACAAGATCGGCTTCTACGCCACGGACACCGGGATCGAGACGCGGCTCGACGGCAAGGTGCTCGACCTGACGAAGCCCACTGATCTGGGCGGCGGCAATCGGATCGCCTCGTATCCCAAGGGCGCCGAGATCGATTTCGCGGACGGCACGAAGATGTGGGCGCTTTCGGTGGCGCCTTACGGTATCAACGCGCTGATCTCCCCATCCGATTCACTGCGCGCCACCGGCGTGGGGTTGCTTGGCCGCGTCATTCCGGGCGGGCTCGGTGTTCCCACGCTCCCAGACGGGACGCGCTTGCCCGTAGCCAAGGACGCTCACGAGCGCTTCACAGTCCTGTACGGCCGTTACGCCGAAGCGTGGCGAGTGACCGACTCCACGACTCTCTTCGACTACGACTCGGGCAAGAGCACCGCGACGTACACCATCAAGAGCTTCCCGGCCGAGAAGCAGGCGGCCACGTTCGATACGCTCACAGCCGACCAGCGCGCGGCCGGCGACACGGCTTGCGGCGCGATCACCGACCAGCAACTCCACGACGACTGTGTCTTCGACGTGGGCGTCACCGGCGACGGCGGGTTCGCCGGCGGTTACAAGGCGGCAAGCGCCCTGTTCGAGACCGGCATTGCCCCAGGGCCCACATCGAGCCCCGGTCCCGTCTCGTCCGCAACTCCGGCAATCACGACCGGTGTCCATTCGCTCGGAGCGATGAACGGCCTGGGCGGGTACGCGTTCGGCTCAGCCGACAGACTCTATGTGTCGGTCACGAAGCCCGACGGCACGGCCTCGCTGATGCTCGTCGATGTGATCACCGGTACGGCCGTGGCTCAGGTGCCCACGACGGTATCGACGGAGGTCCACTACGCCGCGGACTCGGTCTGGATGCCGGGTCTCAAGACCGACGCCAAGGGCAACACCTGCAACGTGACACGTTTCGACAACACGAGCCTGGCCGAGCTCGCGACGATCGACGTGCCGTGCGGGTACTTCGGTCATCCCGAGGTTGTCTCGGACGGTTCGGCGCTCTGGTTCGTGGACGTGAGCAAGTACGACCCGAACACGAACAAGGGCGCGGTCCTTACGAGAATCGATCCCTCGACGAACGCTCCGGACCCAACCTCCGGCGTCCCCGTCCCGTTCATCAACGCCTACCGGCGCGACGGCAACGGCGTCCTCTTCTACTTCGACACGGTCAAGGACAAGGGCATCTACAGCCTTACCAGCGGGGCGACCTCGATGGTGAAGCTCTCCGACTGGGGCAGCGAGAGCGACGTCTTTGCCGGGACCGGCATCTGGGCCCAGGACCACACGACCAAGGCCGCCCGGTTCATCTCATCGTCCGGCAGCACCAGCGCGCCCATTCAGGTCGGTGGATCGGTGATAGCCGGCGACGCGACTTACGCCTACGTCGAGGTGGCCGCGCCCACCGAGAGCGAACTCTGGCGTTTCCCCGCGGACGGTTCCACCCCCACGATGCTCACGGCCGCGCCGAAGATCGAAGGCGACGAGGCTTCGTTCTTTGCCGACCCCCAGTCGACGCTAGGAAGCAACGGCCTGATCAAGTTCTGGCTGATCCGTCCCAGCTCGGGAGGAAGCCCCACCCTGTACTTCGACTACGTGCCACTCGGCTAGGAGCGCGGCTCGTCCAGCGCGGCGCGGACCCGGGCGAGCAGCACGTCCGAGGTGAATGGTTTCGGTATGTACGGGATGCGGCCCAGATCCCCATCCAGAGGCAGCGCCTCTTCCGAGTAGCCCGACATGAATACGACCCGAATGTCGGGATGACCGGCCGAGATCTCCCTGGCCAGCTGCACGCCGCCCATCAGCGGCATGATGACGTCCGTGAACAGCAGGTCGAACTTGGGCAAGGTGGCCGCAACCTCGAGCGCCTCGCGTCCGTTGCCGGCGACGAACACGCGATAGCCGGCGCCCCGCAGCACGCGTTCGACGAATTGCCGGACGGGCGCCTCGTCCTCAGCCACGAGGATCGTTTCCGTGCCGCCCGTCGAATTCCGGCCGGTGCCGTCCGCCTCGTCCGTGCCGGCGGCTCCCAGGGCCCGCGGCATGTGAACCCCGAAAGTGCTGCCGACGTTGGGCGTGCTATCCACGACCACGAAGCCGCCGCTCTGCTGCACGATCCCGATGACAGTCGAAAGGCCGAGACCGCTGCCCTTGCCGCGCGCCTTCGTGGTGTAGAACGGCTCGAAGGCGTGCTCGATTACATCGGGCGTCATGCCAACCCCCGTGTCGGCGATGGTCAGGACCACATACGGCCCGGCCGCGGCCCCCACGTGGGTACGCGCGTAGTCACCGTCGAGATCCTCATTCGCCGTGGTGATCGTGACCTTGCCGCCCGCCGGCATGGCGTCTCGGGCGTTCAAGACGAGGTTCAGGATCACCTGCTCGAGCTGGCTCCGGTCCGCGAGAGTGGCGCCAAGCTCCTTGTCCTGGCTGACCTCGAGGTGGATGTTCTCGCCGATGATCCGGCTCAACATCGGCGTCAGGCTCGCCAGCACCTCGTTGAGATCTACGAGGCGCGGTTGCATGACCGTCCGCCGGCTGAATGCCAGCAGGGACCGGGTGAGCGAGGCCGCCCGATCGGACGCGCGCAGAACCTCGGCGATATCCACGGAGGCCGGGTGGTCTTCGGGCAGTGCATCAGAAGC
The DNA here is from genome assembly GCA_003153755.1 of Chloroflexota bacterium. Taxonomy (GTDB): domain Bacteria; phylum Chloroflexota; class Limnocylindria; order Limnocylindrales; family CSP1-4; genus Fen-1039. The sequence continues at coordinate 103,091 of PMBG01000128.1, forward strand.
GAGCTCCCCAAAGCCGCTGATAGCCGTGAGGATGTTGTTGAAGTCGTGGGCGATCCCACCTGCCAGGCGCCCAACCGCCTCCATTCGCTGGGACTGGGCCAGCTGCGCCTCGAGCGCCCGCTCTCGGGTGATGTCGCGGACGATCTCCACGTATCCAACGACGGCGGAAGACGAGTCGCGCATGGGGGAGAGCGCAAGGTCCAGCTCGACCTGGGTGCCGTCCTTGCGCCTATGGCTCACGCGGCCCTGCCAGGCATCGCCGCCAATCAATGTCGAGCCTATGTCGGCGGCGACTGCCGGATCGAGTGGCTCGCCCATTGAGGTCAGGTTGTCGCCGATGATTTCGGATGCCTCCAGGCCGGTTATCCGCGTAAACGCGGGGTTGGCATAGGTGATGTTGCCCGACCGGTCCGCGGTGAGGATCCCTTCGGATGCCTGCTCGACGGCGGCGGCCAGCCGTTCGCGTTCGGCGGCGGCCATGCTCGCGTTCTGGGCGGCTGTGACTCCGAGCCGCGCTACGACCAGGGCGATCAGCAAACCTGTGGCAGGGACGTGCTGGCGAAGCAGATCGCCATTGTTCCAGTCGTATACGGCGGGCGCCACGAACGCGACGGCAACGGCAACATACGGCAGCCACACGAACGACTTGGAGTAATTGGTGAGAGCCGGCAGACTTCCGGCGCTCTCGCCGAGGCGCCCCTGCATGTAGGCCGTCAGCGCGAGACCCAGCCAGCCGGCCGAGTAGAGGACGCCCACCGCGCCCCCCTGCACGTACGTCCCCTGGAGCGTGCGAATCCCGGCAAAGACGTCACCGAGGAAGACGAGCGCAATACCGGCAGCGGCCACGCGAAGAATGGTGGAGCTCTCGGTTTGAGGGCCCCGGAGGACCAGGGCGACGACGGCAAACAGCAGAGAGAGATCGAACACCGGGAAGACAGCCGCTCCGACGGTCGCCGCCAGATCGGCTCCTGCACCCTGGGCAACGGGAAAGAATATGAAGTGCCAGAAGAGCATCGCCCCGCTCCAGGCGACGATCGCGATGTCCAGCCAGAAGAGCACCAGGTCCGAAATCGTGCGCGTGGGCCTTGGTACGAGCGCCAGCGCGAATCCGACGAGCGGGTATGTGGCCAGCTGCAGAGCCGATCCCAACGGCTGAAGGAACGCGGGGCTCGATGCCGAATAGGCGATCCAATGGACTATCGCCCCCAGTCCGTAAAGGGCGATGCCACTCGCGATCAGGGACCAGGAGAGGCGCGTCCGAGCGTTGAGGGTCAACGATCTCCGGAGGCGGACACCCAGCCCGAGAAGCACAAACCCGCTGGCAACCGCCGGAGCGCCGGTCAAGCGGGAGAAGAACGAGCTGTCGTCGCGGGTAGCGACCCACCACAGCGCCGCCATGACGGTCACTGTCCCCAGCGCGACGAGCAGGAGGAATACGGGATCGCCGGTCAGGATCGGCCGCCGAGGGGTGGAGTTGGCTGGTGCCTCGGGCGCTGCCTCGGGCGCTGCCTCGGGCGCTGCCTCGGGCGCTGCCGCAGCTGCCCGCTCGCCGTCGGAGGCGTGCCGAACCGGCGCGGGAGTGTCGCTGGACATGCCCAGAACGCTGCCCCCCTCCACCGACGTTCGCCGCGCCTCGCCGTCAGAATTGGTGCCCTTGGTCCCGGTCAACGCTCCATTCCGGCCAGCACGTGCGGTTGGGATGATCCTACGCCAACGAGCGGGTAGCGGCGGGCGGTCGAGGACGAACGGTGCCATCGGGACCGCCAAGCAGCCCTCCGGCGGCCGAGGAGCAGCCGATCACACCTGCCACTGAGCAGTCCTCCGCCCGCAGGCGTCAGGACTGCCAGTGCCATCGGGACCGCCAGTCCCGATGGCACCTGATAGACTCACGATTCCCCGGAGCGGACCAGCGAGTTGGGCTGCCCGGCGGTCAGGGCCGAGACGGCCAGTTCGAGGATGTCAGACACGAGTTTCGCGGTCAGTAAGCGTCGGCGACGCCGTAAAGGGGGCCTCTTGCGGGCTCTCCGCTGGCTTGCCTTCGTACCGGTCGCGAGTCGAGCCCCCGTGTATGCCCGCCTCATCTGGACACTCGCGATGGACGCACGGGTTCCCTCCAGCCGCAAGGCGGTTCTGCTGGGAGCGGCGGGCTACGTGCTCGTCGGCCGGGACTTCATACCCGACGACATCCCTCTATTCGGCGGACTCGACGACCTCGCCGTGGTGGTCCTGGCGGTCGAGCTCTTCCTCGACGGAATCCCGGAAGAGATCCTCGAGGAGAAGATCGCGGAGCTCGATATCGATCGCGATGCATTCAGGCGCGACATGGACCAGGTCCGCCGCCTAATCCCCGCCCCGGTGCGGGGGGTCATAAGCCGGCTGCCGGAGGCAATCGATGCCGCCGCACGGCTAGTCAGCAAGGCCGGGGTCGGATCCAAGATCCGGCCACTGCCAACGAACGCTCGGCCGGGCCGGGCGTCATAAGGAGGAAACTTCCGCGTGAAGGTCATCCTGACCGCCGACGTCGACAAGCTCGGCAAGAGCGGTGAGATGAAGGAAGTGGCCGAGGGCTACGCCCGCAACTTCCTCATTTCTCGGAACCTGGCGGTTCCGGCCGCCGGCGGGGCATACCGCGCCTGGCAGCACGACATCGCCAGCCGCGAAGAGAAGCGCCGCCGCGAGCGCGAGGAGGCCGAGATCGCGGCCACCCGAATCGGCAGCACGACTTTGACCATGGGCGTGAAGGTGGGCGAGGGCGGAAAGCTCTACGGCTCCATCACGGCTAAGGAAATCGCCGAAGCCCTGGCTCGCCGAGGCATCACGGTCGATCGCCACAAGATCGATCTGCCGGAGCCCCTCAAGTCCCTCGGCACCTACAAGGTCGCGATCAAGGTCCTTTCGGGCATGACACCCGAAGTCACCGTCGTCGTCGAGCCCAAGGGCTAAGCACTAACGCCAAAGCGGGCACCGCGATCGGCCGCAAGGCCGAGCGCCAAAGCCGAAACTAGAGAAGCGGCCGTCCTCGTTCGAGGCCGGTCGTTTCGATTCTCGGCAGTCACGGACTACCGGCGGCTATGGGGTGATCAGCGTCCAATCGATGATGCGCGGGCTGCCTGCGCCTGGATTCGCGCGTCCTTACGGGCGGGTTGAAGTCGTCGCCTGACGCGACGCCGAAGTCGCCGGGGCGACAGGCAGGCCTCGTGGGAGCGTCACGCGTGCCCCGTTACGGCCGCGGCGGGCCCTTACGGATACGTTCCCGCTGCCGCTCGAACGTGCCGTGTGAGTCGATGCGTTCCGTCCACCACGTGGCGCCCGCGTCGGCGAACCCGGCGCAGATGTCCGCGGCGCGAGCCGGATCATCGGCTGGCGTCACCCCGGCCACGAGGATGTCGAACGGCTCCGGCGAAGTGCGCATCTCCGCGATGAGCGCGGCTATTCCTCGCACGTCGTCCGGGGAGAGTGGCGCGCTCAGGCCATCGGCGTCGCGGCGAAGCGGCCACGTACCGTCGAGGCGGGCGGCGCGGCGGAACGGGGCACGGACCGGCCACGTGGACGCGGTCCAGATCGGGATGTGGGGCTGCAGCGGCCGCGGCAGGAATTGCACGTCGGCGAGCTTGTAGTGCTCGCCGCTGAAGCTGAACCGCTCGCCGCTCCAGCACCGAGCCATGACCTCGAGGCCCTCGTCCAGCTTGGCGGCCCGGACCTTCGCGTCCCACTCCTCGCCGAAGCCGGTGAATTCCTTGGCCGGAGCGCCCAGCCCGAGCCCCAGAGTGAGACGCCCGCCGGAGAGATGATCGATCGTGACCGCCTCGCGGGCGACGATCCACGGGCGGCGGCGCGGCAGCGGCGTGATCATCGGTCCGATGCGGACGCGCGAGGTCGCAAGCGCCATCGCCGCGAGGAGGATCCACGGGTCCCCGTACGGCACGCCTTCGTCCCGCCAGACGTGGTCCCACAGCCAGACCGCGTCCCAGCCCGCACCTTCCGCCTCACGCGCGATTTCGGCCGTGACGCGGGCGTCGGCGAAGCTTCCGAAGTTGGGCAGGTCGATGGCGAACTTCATTCACGAAGCTTATGACAGGCGACATCAAGCCGCGAAGTAGCGGGTTCTCCCGCCGTCCGGAGGGCACCCGTGCGGTGCTATGGTGTCCCTCGAAGCCGCGCCGAGGGGCGCGCTACGGCAGCGAAGGGGGAACCTTGACTACCGACCCGACCGCCGAGGCCCGGATTCCCGGCGTGGCGATGCAGGCCCACGGACTCACCAAGCGGTTCAAGAAGAAGGTCGCGCTGGACAATGTCGACCTCTCGATCCCGGCCGGAAGCGTCACCGCGCTCGTCGGTCCCAACGGCGCCGGCAAGACCACGCTGATCAAGGTGTGCATGGCCTTCGAACGGCCCAACTCGGGGCACGTGGAAGTGGACGGCGTCGATCCCTGGAAGCATCGCAGCGCCGCCCTTCGCCGCGTGGGGTACGTGCCCCAGACGCCGGCCGTCTACCGCGGGCTCTCCGTTGAGGACCACCTGTCGATGGCGCGAAGCCTCCATTCGACCTTCGACACCGAATACTCGCGCCGGCGCCTGAGCCAGCTGGGCATCCCGCTCGACCAGCGAGCCGACACGCTGTCCGGCGGTCAGGCCGCGCAGCTCGGACTCGCGATCGCGCTCGGGACACGGGCAAAGGTTCTGCTTCTCGACGAGCCGCTCGCCAACCTGGATCCGCTCGCGAGGCGGGAGTTCATCCAGGTTCTCGTGGACGCGATCCGTACGGACGGCTCCACCGCGGTCCTTTCATCGCACATCGTCACCGACGTCGAGGAGGCCTGCGACCGTCTCGCCATCCTCGGGAACGGCAAGATCCTGCTGGATTGCCCGCTCCACGAGGCGCGGCAGCAGCACATCCTGACGGACTCGGCTGCGCCGCCCAAGGGTGGAGTGGCGATCGGCTCGTTCGCGGGCAAGGGGCTCACGCGGCTCACGCTCTGGCGGATGCCCGAGGCTGGGGCCGGGGTTACCGCCGGCGGCGACGCCGCACCCGCGCCCGACACGGCCAGCCTCGAAGAAGTGGTCCTGGGCTACCTCGCCGCCGGGCGTGGCACCACCGGCCTGCAGCTCAACTAGGGGGAACGAGATGCGAGCCCGAATCTTCCTGACTCTCAAGCAGCACCGCTTCGAGACGATCACCGTCGTCGTTCTGTGCCTTGGCGTAGCCGTCGCCGGCCTTGTCGAGGCCTACCGCCTGAACTCGATCCAGTTCCCGGCCGGTTGCACGCCTTCGGGCGGCGGATACGGCTTCGACCCTTCGAGGGCGCCCACTGCCTGTGATCTGGCGACGCAGAAGTTCCACGACATTTCGTGGGCGTTCGACATGAACATGGTCGCGCTGTTCGAGGCGCTCCTGCCGTTCATCGTGGGTATCGCCTTCGGAGCCGTGCTGGTGGCCCGGGAGATCGAGCAGGGAACGGCACCGCTGTCGTGGGCTCTCTCGGGGTCGCGTCGCCGGTGGCTGATGGGCAAGCTGCTGGCCGTGGTCATCCTGGTCGTGCCGCTACTGCTGATCGCCGGTCTCACCGCCGATGTGAGGCAGGGCGCAATGAACCCGGGCCTCGATCCGCACGCGTCGTTCTACTACTACGCCGAACGCGGCGTCTTCTTCGTCTTCTGGGGTCTTGCGGCGCTGTGCGGCACGGTAGCCCTGGGGACCATCACGGGGCGCACCCTTCCGGCTGTCTTCCTGGCACTGGTCATCTGCGTGCTTGCGCGCGGCATGTGGGAGCAGGCTTGGGATCGAACGATCCTGCGACAGCTGGCCGTTCCGCAGGATTCGAGTCAAACCTCCGGCTACGGGGCCGACCTTTGGGTCTACCAGACCGACCAGTACTACCTGGACGGCAAGCCGTGGAACGGGGACATCAATGCCTGGTGGAACGAGAACATCGTATGCGTTGGGGCTCCGACACCGGCTCCCGCGGCCAGCCCGACGGCAAGCCCCACTGCGAGCCCAACGGCCAGCCCAACCGTGGGCTCCAACGGCAACGTCGGCCAGGCGGCCGGACCGATCGGCTGCCAGGATGGCGGCACTCTGCCGGACAAGGTCATGCCTCCGATGCAGATGACCTACGTGATCCCCGGTAACCAGTACTGGCTCGTGGTGGCGGTGGAGTCGGCCGGGCTGTTCCTCGGCGCGCTCTTCTGCGCCGGCGTGGCTCTCTTCTGGGTGGACCGTCGCCGGCCATACTGATCGGGCGCGCACCCGGAATCGGCGCGCGGCGCCTCTGGCCTTGGCCGCGGCGCCGCGCCATCATTCGGTCATGACCGCCGCCCCGGCACGCTCCCGCCTCCACATCATCCACGTCGACCTCGACGCGTTCTTCGCCGCGGTCGAGCAGCGCGACCATCCCGAGCTGCGCGGCAAGCCCGTGATCGTGGGTGGCGACCCGCACTCGCGCGGCGTCGTGAGCACGTGCTCGTACGAGGCGCGGAAGTTCGGCGTTCATTCGGCGATGCCTTTGCGGACTGCTCTCCAGCTCTGCCCGCAGGGCATCTTCGTGCCGGTGGACGGGCGCAAGTACCAGCGCGTGAGTCGCGACGTGATGGCGGTTCTGAAGCGCTTCACGCCCACGGTGGAGCAGGTGTCGATCGACGAGGCGTTCCTCGACGTCGCCGGGTCTGAGGCCCTGTTCGGGGACGCCAGGGAGATCGGCCGGCGCATCAAAGTGGAGGTCGTCGAAGTGACGGGGCTTACGGTATCCGTGGGCGTCGCCACGACCAAGCTCGTGGCCAAGGTGGCGAGCGACCTGCGCAAGCCCGACGGCCTGGTGATCGTGGAGCCGGGCGAGGAGGCGGCGTTTCTGGCTCCGCTCGAGATCCGGCGGTTGTGGGGGATCGGGCCCAAGACGGCCGAACGGCTGCACGGCCTGGGCATTCGGACTGTGGGCGAACTCGCGGCTCTGCCGATCTCGGCCCTTACCCGGGAGCTCGGCGATCACGGCGGCACGCTGCACGACCGGGCGCTCGGCGTCGACGCCGATCCGGTGACCGGCGGCGGCGACCCTGCAAAGTCGGTGAGCCACGAGACGACCTTCGCGGTTGACGTCTCGGACCCGGCCGAAATCGACCGCACGCTGCTGGCGCTAACCGAAGGCGTTACCGCGCGGTTGCGGTCCGCCGGAATTCGCGCGGGAACCGTGGCGGTCAAGGTCCGCGATTCTCAGTTCCGGACGGTCACGCGGCAGCGGACGCTGTCCGAACCGTCGGACCTCACCGAGCAGATATGGCGGGTGGCGGTGGAACTGGCCCGGCCGGAGATCCGCGGGAAGAAGATCCGGCTGCTGGGCGTGTCCGCCACCCAGCTCGGTGCTCCCGAACAGATCAGCATGTTCGAGGTGGCGGATCAGAAGCAACGCCGCGTCGTCGAGGCGACCGACGCGGTGCGGCGCAAATTCGGGGATCGCGCCGTGACCCGCGCGAGCCTGCTGGACCGGCCGCTGCCGGCACCGTTCGAGCGCGACCCGAACTCGGCCGTGGAGGGCCGCGTGGGATTGCCGAAACTCGACGACGACTAGCACGGCGGGCACGAGCGCCGGACGGCGCGGCCTGCCTCAGCTTTCGGCGAACTTAGCGACCAGGTCCACGATCTCCGCGTCGACCGAACAGAAGATGTGCTGGCCCCTGCGCTCGCACTTGATGAGCCCCGCCGTCCGAAGCTCCTTCAGATGGTGCGAGACGGTCGAGAGCGAAAGGTCGAACTGCCTGGCGATCTCGGAGACGCTGTTGCGCAGCTCGTCGGACGAATGGCCCGTGTCTTCCCCGCAGCAGTCGCGAACGAGCTGGAAGATCGCGAGCCGGCTCGGGTCGCCGAGCGCGCGGAAGATCCTCGCCAGATCCTGGGTTTGCGGTTCGACGGCCAATTCGTCCTCGATACTTCGATACTCATAATAGTATTTCGACCTAGTCACCGTCCGCATGCCGGCGGGGTGGCGCCGATACCGCGGCGCGGCCGGTCGAGCACCCGCGCCATCGCCGGGATGGTGGCACGGCCGGTCCGGTACCGCGCCGCCGAGCCAAGGGACACGTCCCGGTGGCGGATTCATGTCAGATGTGCGCCCGGTGGACGCTATCCCGCACGAATGCCGGACAACATGACAAACGTCGCTCGGGAGAACGCTACGGCCGATGCCGAAGGTCGGGCGGCCACCAAACTCGAGATTCGTGCCGGAAACCGGCGTTCACGAGCCCTTGATTGGGCTCCCTACCGGACGCAGACGTCTGAATCGCCGCTTGCGCGTGTCAGGACGCGCACCGCACCTCACTCAGCGTCCCCCGGGTGGGCATCTGTCACGATGGGCCGCTCCATCTCTGGCAGCTCGGCCGCCGGCTCCGCGGCTCGG
>PMBG01000129.1 GCA_003153755.1 Chloroflexota bacterium
AAGACGCAGGAGTTCGAGTTCAGACCCGGGCCGATCATGGCCCAGGTTGTCCTCGCCGACGAGATCAACCGGGCAACACCCAAGACGCAGTCGTCGTTGCTCGAATGTATGGAAGAGCACCAGGCGACGATCGACGGCACGACCTACGCCATGCCCGAGCCGTTCCTCGTCATCGCCACCCANNCGATCGAGTACGAGGGCACCTTCGCTTTGCCGGAAGCCCAGCTGGACAGGTTCATGCTGCGAATCCGTCTGGGCTATCCAAGCCCGGCGGACGAATTGCGGGTGCTCGACGAGCAGAAGCTGACCCATCCCCTCGACAGCCTACACGAAGTCCTAGGCGTCGAGGAGTTGCGAAGTCTGCAGGCCGCCGTGCGCGAGATCTACGTGGATCCGAGCGTCGGCGACTACATCGTCCGCATCGTGAATGCGACCCGGACACACCCCGACGTCTACCTTGGCGCATCGCCCCGCGGCTCGCTCGCCCTGTATCGCACAGGTCAGGCTCTGGCTGCGCTCGCCGGCCGGGACTACGTCATCCCCGATGACATCAAGTCGCTTGCTGAGTCGGCGCTGGCCCACAGGCTCATCATCAAGACCAGTTCGTCGATGCACGACATCGATCCGCGGCAGGTCATCACCGAGATCCTCAATACAGTTCCGGTCGAAGAGTCGAGGGGCACCGGCGCGGACCGCCGCGGCGCGTCAGCCGGCGATTCGACGGGGGCTGGTATTGCCAGACATGGCGCCAGCAGCCCGGTCCGCCACTAGATCCGGGAGCGTCGAGTCGTGATCCGGCGCCTCCAGTTCCTCGTGGTCGCGGTCATCTTGTTGATCGCGGCGTTTTCGAGCGGCTTGCCGTTCCTGTTCTACGTGGTCTACCTCGGGCTGCTCGCCATCGGGGGCAGCTACGTGTTGACTCGATACGGGCTGGCTGACCTCGAGGCGGGCTATCGAGTCGACCATCGGCAAGGCCACGTGGGCGACGATCTGCGTACTACCTACAGCATCTCCAATGCCAGCGGTCTGCCGAAGCCCTGGCTCGAGGTGTACAACCCCACCGATCTGCCCGTGCCGATGCCCGGTCGCGCACTGGGGCTGCGGTCCTGGGCTCAGCGGTCCTGGATTGCGATCGTGCCTCTGACTCGCCGAGGGACCTACCGAATCGAGCCTATGGTCGTCCGTACGGGTGATCCGTTCGGCTTCTTCGAGGCGGCGGCAACAGTCGGACGTCCCACCGTGGTGACCGTCTTCCCGCGCGTCGTGTCGCTGCCTCGGTGGCGACTTCCGAATTCCAACCTCGAGGGCAACCACTCCGCTCCGGAACGCACGCTCCAGACGACGCCTCTGGCGACCACGGTCCGGCCGTATGCGCCGGGCGACAGCTTCAACCGGATCCACTGGCGAAGCACGGCCCGGACCGGTGAGATTCAGGTCAAGGAGTTCGACCTCGAGCAGACCGCCGACGTGTGGCTGTTTGTCGACCTCGAGTCGCCGATACAGACGGGCGAAGGTGACGAATCGACCGTGGAGGAGGCGCTCCGAGTGGCTGCGTCCATCGCCCACGACGCGTTTCTCGAAAACCGGGCGGTCGGCCTCACGACGAGCGGCCACCGCCTCGTGAGCATTCCCGCCGATCGAGGTCCGCGGCAGCGCCAGAAAGTCATGCAGCTTCTGGCCGCGGTCGAGGGCGATGGCGGCACGCCGCTGGCCGAGATGCTATTGAGCGGCCTGCCCAAACTGCGCCGCGGCATGACTGCGGTCGTCGTGACCGCGTCGCGGGAGCGGCGCTGGGTCCGAGCTCTGACCGTCCTTCGAGCGCGCGGCGTTGCGGCGGCCGTGATCGCGCTCGATGCCGCGAGCTACGAGGTCGAGGGTCGACGCCGGCGCGGTGGCGACGATGCCGCCAATCTGGCGAGGCAGGAGCAGCGAGCGCTGCGTTTCGCCCTGGCCGAGTACGACATCAAGTGCCACGAGGTCCACGCCGGCGACAACCTTGGGGCGGTGCTCGCATGAGCGTTCGCGCTCAGCCCGAGGTCCTTCGCCAGCGGCGAGATCAACTGTCCTACGACGACGAGCCAGGCCCGGTGGCTCGAGCCATCGTAGCCCTGCGCCCAGACGAAGGCTGGGTCAGCCTGCCGCTGGTTCTCATCCTGTGCGGAGCGATGGCCTGGACCATCGCCAACGCCCGTTGGATCCTTGGGCGCGATGATCTGACCAGCTTCCTCATCTGGATCGCTCTGGCGGCTGTGGCGTGGAGCTACCTGAGTGCCCGCCTGGGCCTTTCGCCGTGGCTCGGCCAAGCCTTGGGTTGCGTCATCGGCGCCGTCGTGATCATCGAGGCCGTCGGAATGGTCATGCCCAATGCCGAATCGAGCCCGGTTGGCTGGTTCCAGGCGACCGCCAACTCGGTCACGCAGGCCTACCTCGACCTGACCTGGCGACACCAGGTCTCCACCCTCCAGTTCGGCCACTTCTGTCTGGTCCTCGGGATCATCGTCTGGGGGACGGCGCAGGCGGCGGCGTACGACGTCTTCGGTTACCACCGCTCCGTAAATGGCGTGCTGCTCCTGGCGGTGGTTCTCATTGCCAACATGGCTCTCACTAAGAACTCCGACAACCAGGACCAGTTCGTGACTCTCGTGGTGTTCAGCGCCTCGGCCCTGCTCCTATTGCTGCTGGCGCACGCCGCCGACGAGCGGTCGGGCTGGCAGCGGCATCGGATCTGGCGAGGCCGCGATTTCCAGGCGCCTCATATCCAGGGCGGGCTTGCGTTCGCATCGGCGGCAGTCGCCGGGGCGTTGATTCTCACGACCGTCGCCAGTTCGGCCCCGCTCGGTGCGTTCGTCAACAACCTGGACCTTCGGGACTCGTTCGGCTGGCTGGAAGGCTATCTTCCCAATGGTGGCAACAGCCGCGTCACCCAGAACTCCGATTTCGGCGAAACATCGCCGGTTGCCTCGCTCTTCAAGTCGGACAACAGCCAGGTATTCACGATTCGAGTGCCGAGCGGATCGGTAGCGTTCCACTGGCGGCTGGTCTCATACGACACCTTCCAGACGACCGGGTGGACACTCGGTCCGAGCACACATGATGACCAGCGTCTGGCCGGTGCGACCGTCGACTCCGGCACGCAGGACCTCGTCGGGGCGACAACGCCGGGGCGGATCCAGGTATCTTTCGTGGTCCACATTCAGGACGCGTCGATCAAGCATGTCGTGGTCGCCAACGAGCCCGACACGGTTACCGTCGGCGTCCAGCGGACCCTCGTCGACGGTCCGCCGAGCGGTCCATCGCCGGGTGGAACGGTGCCGAGCGGCTTCAACGTCGCCTGGCTCAAGTCCGATGCGACCGATTACACGGTCTCGTCCTACGTGCCCAACATGGATCCGGCCGGGACGGGCCTGACCGAGTGGCGTCTCCGGCAGGCCGGTGTCGCATACCCGCCGGGTCTCCTCCTGACGTACACGCAGGGCGTGAACCAGGTTGGGCAGGCGGGGCAGAAGCTTCTGGCCGAGATTTCAGCCTGGGCCAAGACCCAGGGCAACGCCTTCGACAATGAATACGACGTTGCCAAGGCGATGCAGTCGTACCTCCATTCCGACCGGTTCGTGTACAGCACCGACATCACGAACAAGATGCAGCAGAGTTGCCAGGGTCTTTCGACGGTCGATTGCTTTGCCACTATCCGCGAGGGTTTCTGCGAGCAGTACGCGACCACAATGACGATGTTGATGCGCATGCAGGGCTATCCCGCACGGTACGTGCTGGGTTACCTGCCCGGCACAATTGCCGAGAACACGCTGCTCCAGCAGGTCACCAGCAAGCAGAAGCACGCCTGGGTCGAGGTCTTCTTCCCGACTTACGGCTGGATCACGTTCGACCCCACCGGCGGTTCGGTGGGGCAGCCGACGCTGCTCGTACCAGGAACAGCCGCTTCCTCCTCGCCGACGCCCCTGACGACGGCAGGCGCATCCGACACTGCCACCAGCCGCCCGACCCGGAACCCAAACGACACCACGAGCGGATCTACCACATCGGGCGACAGTGGCGCGGGCATGGTCATCGTGCCGTTCCTGCTCATGGCGATCATCGCCCTGGCGCTATTCGTTCTGTGGCGCCGGCGCCTGCGGCACCTCGACGAACCCGACACGGTCTATCGCAACGTAGTCCGGCTGGCCAGCCGGCTCGGCTACAAGCCCGCGCCGACCCAGACGGTCTACGAGTACGCCGGGATGCTGGCGGACGTCGTTCCGAGGGCTCGGGACTCCATAGGCGTCGTGGCCACGGCAGCAGTTGAAGTTACATACGGCCGCAAGGTTCTCGGGACGGATCGTCTGGCTATTCTCGCGGCGGCCCAGCGGGTCGTCAGGCAGGCCTTGCTCCGACTCGTGTGGCGATTGCCTAGGATCGGCGGTCGCTCGCGATCCAAGACGACGGGGCGCGGCCAGTCCTCGAGGCGTGGCTCGCGGCGCTGACAGAAGCCCTGCTTAGAGGGCACCGCTGGCGTTGCGCCCCGAGTCCTCGGCAGTCCGCTGTTCGTCGCCGCCGAGATGGGACTCAAAGTTGAGGGTGCGAAGGACGGCCCGGCCGGCTCGAATTTCGACAACTGTGATTGCCCCGAGCCCGAAGTCGAAGTTCCAGAAGTGCTCCATTGGCAGACCGAGCAGGACGCAGACGACGACCTTGAATATCCCGCCGTGGGCCACGAGCAGGGACCAGGGCCTCTGGTCGGGGGCGTCATCGCCGTAGCCGAGGACCTGGTTCCGGTCGTGTGTGCCCGGTGGCGAGGCCGCCCCCAGGTCGGACAGAAGCCTTGTCAGCGCGATCTCGGCGCGAGCCTGGACGGACTCGAGGTTCTCGCCACCGGAGGCGTGGAACCTGGTCGGCCAGCGTCGCCAGCCGGCCAGTGAGTCGCCGAACCGGGCCGTGATCTGAACGTCGGTGAGGCCCTCCCATTCACCCTGGCCGATTTCGCAGAACCCGGCGTCGGAGCGGAGTGGGGGAGTCGGGCGGCCGGCCGCGTTCATCTCAGCCACGGCCAGCTCCGCGGTGCGGCGGGCGCGTCCAAGCGGGGAGTGGACAACCGTGAGTGGCGATGAGTCGGGAATCGGCAGCGGCGGCGCCGAGGTGGGAGCGGCGAGCTTTCGGCCGGCGAGGCGTGCCTGCGTCTCACCGAACGCGGTCAGGGGCGCTTCCATCGCACCCTGGAACCTCTTCTCGACGATGAATTGGGTCTGGCCGTGCCGAAGCAGGACCAGGATCGCGTCGAGGCCGGGGGGAATCAGCCGCGCGACCCCGGACGCCGGCTCATCGCCGGCTCGGGGCCGCTCGGCACTCTGTCGAGAGGGGTTCAACGTTCGGTGGCAGCCCGGATGACCCACACGTCGAGGACGTTGGGGTGGTTCCGGATTTGGACGGCCACGGCGTCCGACACTTCGTCGTCCACGGCGAGAAGCATCAAGGCGTCATTTCGCGGCGTGGATCGGGCCAGGGTCATGGAACTGATGTTGACGCCTGCCTCGCCGAGGATCAGGCCGATGCGGCCCATCGTTCCGGGCTTGTCTTGATGGCGAGTCATCACCATGAACGGCGTCGGCGCCATGTCGAGCAAGTTGTCGTCGATACGGACCAGACGAGGTTCGCCGTTGGCGATGGTTCCGGCCAGGACGGCCTTGCCCGCGTCGCCCTCGACCGTCAACGTCACCAGGGCCGCGAATGTGCCCGCGTCGTTGGTCTTGCGCTCGTTGACGGTGAGGCCGCGGTTCTTGGCCAGGAACGCGGCGTTGATGAGATTGACCCGCTCCGAAGTGGCGTCCGCGAGAACGCCGCGGAGTGCGGCCGCAGTCAGCTGCGAGGCGTCGTGGTTGGCGAGGTCGCCGGCGACATCGACGGTCAGGGTCTTGATGCCGCCGCGGATGTACTGAGCCGCGAAACGGCCGAGCGTTTCGGTCAGAGGCAGATACGGCGCGATTGCCCGAGCCGTCTCCGGCGTGAGAAGGGGCGCATTCACCGCATAGCGCGCCGATCGCCCGGCAAGGACGTCGATGACCTGCTCGCACGCTTCCTCGGCGACTCGTAGCTGGGCCTCGGCCGTAAGAGCGCCGAGGTGCGGCGTCAGTATCGTGTTCGGGGCGGTCAGCAGCGGATTGTCGGCCGCGGGCGGCTCCGTCTCGAAGACATCGAATGCGGCCCCGGCGATCTTGCCGTCGGTCAGCGCCTTGGCGACGACGGCCTCGTCGTAGACGCCACCGCGGGCGACGTTGATGAGCATCACGCCCGGCTTGAGCTTGCCGATGTTGTCGGCGTTGACGATGCCACGTGTCGCTTTGTTGAGCGGCACGTGGACGGTGATGACATCGGCCGTGGCGATGATCGTGTCCACATCGGCCAGGGTCACGCCGTGGAGAGCGGCCTGGTCGGCCGTCACGAACGGGTCGTAGCCGATGATGGTCATTTCCATGCCACGCGCCCGATCGGCCACTGCCTGGCCGATCTTGCCCAGACCGATGATGCCGAGGGTGCGACCGCGCAACTCGACGCCGGTGAATGAGCTGCGTTTCCACTCGCCCCGGCGCATCGAGGCGTCGGCGGCCGCGGTCTTGCGGGCCAGCGCCAACATCAGGGCGATCGTCTGCTCCGCGGCCGAGACGGTGTTCCCGGTGGGCGCGTTGACGACTACCACGCCGGCCTTGGTGGCTGCTTCGAGGTCGACGTTGTCGACCCCAACGCCGGCCCGCCCGATCACGACCAGGCGAGTGGCATGAGCGAGGATCTCGGCTGTGACCTTGACCTGGCTTCGGACCAGGAGGGCGTCGTACTCGCCGATGATGCCGGCCAATTCCTCGGGAGTCAGGCCGATCTTCTCATCGACATCGTGCTGGGCGCGGAGGATCTCGAGGCCCTGCTTGGCCAGGGGCTCGGCAACGAGGATCTTCATGTCGGGCTCCTACTTGGCCAGCTGGAGGGACTTCAGCGCAGCGACCTGGGCGGCGGCGACGGCCGCGCCCGGCTGCACCGGTTGGTCGAGTTCGATCATCGTCTGCTCGAGCACGGCGATGGCATTGAGGATCGCCGGCACAGTGACGTGCCCGAGGTGTCCGATCCGGAAGATTTTGCCCTTGAGCGCGCCCTGGCCGCCGGCAACGACGAGTCCAAGCTTGCGCAGCTTGCCGTTGAAGGTCTTCCACTCGATGCCCTCAGGCACCCAGGCTCCCGTGACGGCGTCCGACGCGTAGGCCGGGTCCGCGAGCAGCTTGAAGCCGAGGGTCGTCAGGCCGGCACGGACGGCGGCGCCGACGGCGGCATGGCGCTTCCAGATTTCCGGAAGCGTCTCCTGCTCGATGAGGTCCAGCGCTACATCGAGTTGGAACATGACCGCGACGGCCGGCGTCCAGGGCGTCTGACCGGACTCCGCGCTGGTCTTGTGGGCGGCCAGGTCGAAGTAGAACCTGGGCATCTTTGCTACTGCGGCCGCCTGCCAGGCGCGCGGCGACACCGAGACGAAGCACAGGCCGGGAGCAACCATCCAGGCCTTCTGGGAACCGCTCACGACGACGTCCAGGTCCCAGGCGTCCGTCTCGAACGGAACCGCGCCGAGGCCGCTGATGGCGTCGACGATGATCAGCGCGTCCGGAGCCGCTGCCTTCACGATCGCGGCCAGTTCGGCGATTGGGTTGGTAACGGCGGTGGAGGTCTCGTTCTGGGTCAGCAGGACGGCCTTCCAACCACCACCGGCTTCGAGGGCCTCGCGAACTTTGACCGTGTCGGCGGCCTTGCCCCATTCGGACGCGACCTTGGTGACTTCGGCCCCGTAGGTCGTCGCTATCTTCGCGAAGCGATCGCCGAAGGCACCGATGGTCACGGACAGGACCTTGTCGCCGGGGGAGAGGAAGTTGACGATGGCCGCTTCCAGCCCGCCAGTGCCCGCGGCAGTGAGGATCAGGACGTCGTTCTGGGTCTTGAAGGCCGCCTTGAGGCGGTCGACGATCCGGTTCTGCAGGATGGCGAACTCGGGACCGCGGTGGTTGACCATCTGACGGGCGCCGGCTTCGCGGACCGCGTCGGGGAGGGACGTCGGGCCGGGGATGCGCAGGTTGGGCTCGAAGCGGTTCACAGGTGGACCTCACTGCTGGGTACTGGTTGCTGCGGCATGTTATCGGGCCGGACCTATCGTGCCCAGTGTGGTATATATGACCGCATATGCAGAAGCGAACGACGATCTTGATGGACGCGGATCTCCTGGAGCGCCTGGATCGCTTTGCGGCCCGGAGCGGAGTGACCAAGACCTCCGTGCTCACGGCCGCCATCGAGGCTCATCTCGAGGCCCACGACACGGCCTTGGACCTGTCGTTTCTTGCGGTTGGGCGGAGTGATCACGGCCGTCTCTCGCTGGACGGACGCTCAATCGCCCGGCGCGAGGCCGGCGTGCGCCCCGGTCCGGACGAAGTTTAGAGATGGCCATCCTGCTCGACTCGAGCGCCGTCCTGGCGGCGTCGGATCAGTCGGACCTGAACCACCGCGCGGCTTTGGCGTGGTTTGGACGCGTGGACGAACCACTGTTGATCGGGGCGCTGTCCTTGGGCGAGCTGGACCTGCTGCTCCAGCGCGAGTTGGGGTTGCGGGCCACGTTCGCTTTGCTGAAGTCGATCGGCAGCGGCGCAGTCAAGGTGGTGGCGCCGACGACGGCGGACCTGGCGCGGGCCATGGAGCTGATGCGCGAGACCACGGAATACCGGCCGCGCCTGACGGACGCGGTGCTCGTTGCCACAGCCGAGCGGCTGGGCGTCACGCGAGTTGCCGTGTTCGATCGGCCGCCGCTCGCCATCTTCCGTCCGAAACACGTCCGCGCGCTCGAACTGGAGCCCTGACGCACCAGGTTTCTGAGGCGCCGATTCAAGGTCGGTGAGCAGGCCCCGATGCCCCTGTTGAAGAGCCGGGCCGCCAAGAACCGCGCGGAACCACCATCACAGATTTCTGCAGCAGGTTGTGGCGGCCCGGCTCTCGCCATGTCCACTTGGAGCGGGCACCAACCGCGCGCGGGAGCGAGGGAGGAGCGCGGCGCGCCCGTTCGAGGGGTCAGACCGGGCGATCAGTCGGGCAGCAGATCCTGGACCCGGATCTCGCCGCCTTCTTCGCTCCTGACGATGCGCAGAGTGAAGTGGGCGGTCTCGGGTCTGGCGGCATCGAAGCCAGTGGAGGGGTCGGTGGGAGCTGACAGGGCCGGGACATGTCTCGTGAGCATCGCCAGGATCGCGTCGAACGGCAGCGACGTCCGTCGCTCGACGATCTCGGCAATCCGGGCTGGGTTGTCCGCGATACGCTGGATCTTGGCTCGGTCGAGACGCGGCCAAAGGAGCAGTGCCCGCTCGACGTAGCACGTCGTGGAAGGCCGCGCGAGGCTGCGTACGGGTCTGGGAGCGCGGCGCCTTGCTACCGGCACAGGTCCGCGAAACGAAGCCTCGGCGCCGACCATGGGCGCGACAGCGTGCGCTCGTGACATGGCACTTCCCGTGTAGCCGTGGAGACGCAAGTGAGTATTCGGCCGGCTGCCATGAATCTGTAGCGGCTACCAGCCTGCGGATCGTCGCAACTTCGTTGCAATGCGGCTCCAGGGCCAAGGCTGAGTCGAGAGGTCCGGTGCGGCAAGTACCCTTGCGAGTAGCCGCTATCTGATTAGGACCGGCCGCTCGGAGGGTCGTCCGCGTCGCGGCGCTGCTCGTCGGCCAGGGCTCGCAGGCTCTTCTGCCGTTTCTGCATACCTTCGGAGCCTGCGGCCATGCCATCCGATGTCGGCTGGCCGCCTGCGGGCCGCTTCCGCCGGACCGGGAGCGTGCGGGCTTCGGCGATTCTGCCGAGACGCTCTTTGATCTTGATCTCAGCGCCCTGGTCGCCAGGGAAGTAGTAATGGCTGCCCGCGAGCTTGTCCGGCAGGTATTGCTGCGCGACGTCGTTGCCGTCGAAGTCGTGGGGATACTTGTAGTTGCGACGAGCGGCGCCGCCGGACCGCAAATGGGCCGGGACAGACAACGACCCGTGCGAGAGAACGTCTGCCATGGCCGCGAAATAGGCCTTACCGACGGCATTGCTCTTCGTCGTGACCGCGAGCATCACCGTCGCTTCGGCCAGGGCGTACTGGGCCTCCGGCAGTCCGACCCAGTTCAGCGCGCCGGCCGCGGCTACGGCGACGTCAAGGGCCCGCGGATCCGCCAGCCCCACGTCCTCGGAGGCGAGGATGATCAGGCGCCGGGCTATGAACCGGGGATCCTCGCCGGCCGCGATCATGCTGGCCAGCCAGTACAGGGCCGCGTCCGGGTCGTTGCCGCGGATGCTCTTGATGAATGCACTGACGGTGTCGTAGTGGCCGTCTCCGGCCCGGTCGTAGGCGAGAGCGCGCTGCTGGGCGGCCGCCTCGACGTCTGCGAGGCGCGGCGTCACGCGGCCGTCCGCGTCGCGGATGCCTTCCGCTTCGGCAATCGAGACCGCGCTCTCCAGAACATTGAGGGCCTGGCGGGCGTCGCCGGCCGATAGTCCGATTAGGTGCTCGAACGGCTCTCCGCTCAGGGCCGCGCCGCCCTTGGGACCAAGGTCTCCCGCCAGGCCGCGTTCGACGTCCGACAGAGCCCGCCGGACGACAACCTCGATCTCCTCGTCGGTCAGTGGCTCTAGTCGGTATACCCGAAGACGGGACAGGAGGGCCGAGTTGACCTCGAAGTAGGGGTTCTCCGTGGTGGCCCCGACGAGCGTGACCGAACCGTCCTCCACATGCGGCAACAGCGCATCCTGCTGGGCCTTGTTGAAGCGGTGGATCTCGTCGATGAACAAGATGGTTCCGGTGCCGTTGAGGCTGAGGCGCTCTCGCGATTCCGCGACGATGGCCCGAACCTCGGCCACGCCGCTCATGACGGCCGAGATGGTGACCAGCCGCGCCCCAACAGCGTCTGCCAGGACGCGGGCCAGGCTCGTCTTGCCGCTGCCGGGCGGGCCCCAGAAGAGCAGAGAGCCAAGGCGGCCACTCTCCATGGCCCGGCGTAGCGCGCCGCGTTCGCCGATGAGTTGTCCGTGGCCCACGACCTCGTCGATAGAGCGTGGACGCATCCGCGCCGCAAGCGGTTGGCGGTCGGGCGGCGGCACGAATGCCGGCTGCTGACCCGTTTCGGTGGCGGAGCGGACTACACGGCGCGTTGACATTCTCCGATGCTACAGGCTGGATGGGTCGACAGAGTGATTTGTCGGCCTGTACGCTTCATCCCCAATGCAGATCCCGTCCCTGCGTCGACTCTTCAGTCGCGCGTCCTCGTCGGGCGCTGGTACCTCCATGGCCTCGGCGGCGCTGGCCGAGAGGCGTACGAACATGGTCCAGCGTGTCGTCGACGCGGTGGATGCGCTCGTCGTTGTGGCCACGCCCGAGGGAAACCTATGGCTCTGGAACCAGCGCTGCGATGACACCTCGGGTGTACCGCTGGCGGCGGTAGCCGGCCAATCCCTGTGGTGGGTGATGCGGCTCCGGCCGAATCTCCGGTCCGCCGCGCAGGAATCGCTGGAGCGCCTCATCTCCGGAGCCGAGCGCAGCATCGATTTCCAGGCACAGTGGCTCCGCAAGGACGGCCGGAAGGCGCGGATATCGTGGACTGCCCGCCTGGTCGACCTCGATGGGTTTCGCTTTGTGATGGCTACCGGTGTCGAAACGACCCGCGGTCTCCGGGCCGCCCGGGAGATGGCAGAAAGCGAGTCTCGTTTCGAGACGTTGCTGGAGGTTCTGCCCGACCCGGTCGTGATCCACCAGGACGGCCACCCGGTCTTCGTCAACCGAGCGGCGATGGAGTTGTACGGGGCCAAGTCTGCCGAAGAGATGTACGCCTCGCCGATCGTCGAGCGCGTGGCGCCGACGAGCAGGGAATTCGTCGCTTCGCGCGTCGGCAAGATGCTTTCTCGCGGCGAAACGGTTCCGCTCGCCGAGGAACAGCACTTGAAGTTGGACGGCACGCCCTTCGATGTTGAAGTTGTCGCCGCTCCGGTTACTTATGACGGCCGGCCTGCAGTCGAAGTCGTAGCCCGCGACATCACCGGTCGCAAGGCGGCGGAGCGTGCGCTCCGTGCCAGCGAGGCCCGCGTTCGAGCCGTATTCGATCAATCCGCGCTGGGCATGGTCGTCGTGGATCGAGATGGCCTGACGATCGAGAGCAACGCGGCATTCGAGCGATTGCTCGGCTACGACAAGGACGCCCTGAAGCTGCTGCGGGCCGACGATTACACGCATCCGGCAGACCGCGAGGCCAGTCGGAAGCTCCTCGACGAACTGTTCACGGGCCGAAATGACGGCTACGGGCTCGAAAAGCGGTATGTGGCCAAGGACGGACGTGAGATCTGGGCCAGGGTCCACGTGTCGCCGGTCCGAGACGGAACGGCGGAACCGTCGGTCGCGGTCGGCACAGTCGAGGACATCACAGAGCACCGAACCCTCGAGGACCAGCTGCGGCAGTCATCGAAGATGGAGGCACTTGGTCGCCTTGCCGGTGGTGTCGCCCACGATTTCAACAACCTCCTGACCGTGGTCAACGGCTATGCGGACCTCTTGGTGCTGGCTCTCGAGGGCGATGAGCGAGCCACCGATGCCATCGAGATTCGACGGGCTGGTTCTCGAGCGACAGAACTCACGGCTCAGCTCCTCGCCTTCGGCAGGCGTAGCAAGCGGGCTCTGGAGCCGGTCGATCTGAACGGCCGGGTGGAGGCAATGGTGCCGATGCTTCGGCGCCTCCTCGGCGAGGACATCGAATTCGCGGTCACACTGGACCAGTCGCTTGGTGCGGTTGAGGCGGATCCGAGCCAGCTCGACCAGCTGATCATGAATCTCGTCGTCAACGGGCGCGATGCGATGCCCGGCGGCGGATTGCTGACCCTGACAACTCACGTCATCGAATCGGGTGTTGGCGGCCGCGATCTGGATCGAGCCTGGGCCGGGATGGAGATCGCCGACACCGGTTTCGGAATTGCGCCCGACGTGCTAGAACACATCTTCGAGCCGTTCTTCACCACCAAGGGGCAGGGCAAGGGCACGGGACTGGGACTCGCCACCGTATACGGCATCGTCCAGGGGATGAGCGGCCAGATCAGGGTGGAGTCGGTCCTGAGTGAGGGCTCGCGGTTCATCGTCGAACTACCGCTGTGCGAAGGTCTAACGCCTCGTCCGGCCGCTCGTCCGGCGCACACATTCGCAAACGCCCGAGCCAGCGAGAGTATCTTGCTCGTGGAAGACGAGCCAACCGTGCGCGACTTCTGCAAGCGGGCTCTCGAGGCCGAGGGCTATCGCGTCAGCGCGGCCGGGCCACGCGACGCGATCGAGACGGCCGTGCAGCTTGGCGAAGATCTCGATCTTCTGGTGACGGACGTCGTGATGCCGGACTTTGACGGGCCGACCATCGCCGCCGCCCTGACCTCGAGCCGGCGCACACTGCGCGTGCTCTTCATGTCCGGCTATCCGCGGGACCGCGAGGACGACCTGACCGGGGCCATCGCGGAAGGCGCCGTACTGGCCAAACCGTTCACTCCGCGTGAGCTCTGTGACGCGGTGAGGCGCGCCCTCGAGCGACCGCCGCGGGCCGAGGGCGACGTTCCCGGGCATGGCGAGAAGGGTGCTGCGGCTCCGTCGAAGTAGGTGGCCGGCAGCTCTCGGGCAGGGCCGGAGGCGCAGGTTCTAGCTGATCGTGAAGATATGGCCGATGTCGACGAGGACGTACAGGACGGCGAGGATCACGGCGATCATGCCGCCGACCATGACGATCCGGCGGATGTCGCGTCTGAGGTAGTCGTACTCCTGCGCCGCTCGTGCGGCGAGAAGGCCTTGACCGCCGGCGCGGCCGGGTCGGGCGGGCTCTATCTTGGCCCGGTCGCGGGCTCGGGCGCGCTCGGTGTCTGCTGCCCGTTCCCGGCTGACTATCTGCGACTCGAGCTCTGCCGCTCGGGCTTCCTCGTCGCGGGACAGATTGCTGCTGGGCCGGCTTGCGGGCTGCGACTGTAGTCGTGCGGACTGCCGTTGGCCAGGACGGTTCGATCCGCGAGTGCGCTTGGCCATGGTGAGTGAGAGGCCTCCGTTGAGTCAGTCGAAGTAGACAGGGGGCAGGCTTGGCCGGTCGGTCCGGTGTTCTTGCCCCGAGCGTGAGAATAGCATTCCATTCCGCCCGGCGGAAACTCGCCGGGACTCGAGGGCAGTTCGAAGCGGAGCCGCCGTGGGCCGCCGGCTGGTAGACTCCGGAACGATTGAGCGGAGGTAAGCGTGCTAGACACCATCGGTAACAACCTGACTGCGATAGTCCTTGTCCTCGCCGGCTTGTGTGGGCTGGCGATCGTGATGCTTCAGTCACTCCAGATCAGCCGTCTGAAGCTGCGCATAGACATGCTCACGGGCGGTGAGGAGGGTGACCTGGAGGCCGTTCTCGGTCAACACATCCAGACGGTCCAAGAGGTCGGGCAGGACCTGGACGAGTTGACGGCCAGAATGGCCGTCCTAGAGAGTTCGGGTCGACATCACTACGCGCGCCAGGGGCTCGTGCGCTTCAGCCCCTTTGAGGACACGGGCGGTAACCAGAGCTTCGCCCTGGCCCTCCTCGACGAGTCCGACGACGGATTGATCATCAGCAGCCTGCACTCTCGAACGGGCACACGCATCTACGCCAAGGCCGTGACCAACGGCAAGCCGGATTCGACTTCGTCGCCTGAGGAAATCCAGGCGATCGCCGAAGCCCGCGACAGACGAGCCAGCGGAGCGGCCGCCACAGGTCGCGCCGCCGCAAGCCGGACCAAGGCGGCTGCCGCCGCGGCAGTGGCCAAGCCCGCTCCGGCCGCGACTTCGGAGGGCGGCGCCGAACAGAAGCCCTCGGCTGCCGCCCGAATTGCGGCCGCGGTCGTTCCGGCACGAGCCGCCCCGGCCCCGGCGAAATCCACTCCGGTCCCGGTCAAAGCCGCTCCGGTGGCGGACGCGGCCGAGGCCGAGGTTTACGAGACATTGGAGCGGCCCTCCAAGGAACGTGTCAAGGGTCAGGTCAAATCCACCATCCCGGATGAGCCAGACGCCGTTTCGGAGAAGTCGGGTCGCAAGCCCGGCCGTCAGCCGGCAACCGAGTCGATCGAGCAGGCGGACTAGCCCAGCCCGTGACACGTGAGATGTCACTCGGGCCGGCGAGTCTTGCGGAATGACGCGCCAGAGCCGGAGGACATCCAAGCCGGAGCCGCAGCCCCTCGAACAGATCCCCGTATGGTGGTCTGAGCCTGAAGAGACCGAAGCTCCCTCGGACGCGTCCGAGGGAGTTGCTGCGCTACTCGCCGGACTCAATGCCGAGCAGCGCCGTGCCGTCTGCCACGGTGACGGGCCGTTGCTCGTTGTGGCAGGTGCGGGCACCGGAAAGACCCAGGTGATCACACGCCGAATTGCCTGGCTGATCGCGACGCGCCGAGCCAGACCGTCGGAGATCCTGGCCCTGACGTTCACGGACAAGGCCGCGGACGAGATGCAGATCCGCGTGGATCAACTCGTGCCATACGGCTACACGGACGCGGCGGTGTCAACGTTCCACGCCTTCGGCGATCGACTGATCCGCGAGTTCGCCCTCGAGCTGGGTCTGCCGACCGATTTACGTGTCCTGTCTCGGCCCGAGGTCGTGATCTTCCTGAGGGAGCGGCTCTTTCGGTTCGATCTGGACGAATACCGGCCGCTGGGCGACCCGACGAGATTTCTGAGCGCCCTGACGACGCTGTTCAGCCGTTGCAAGGACGAGGACGTCGAGCCGAAGGCATATCTCGACTACGCGGCCGGACTATCGGCGAAGGCGGCCGAGGGTCGGGCGGCCGCGCTCGCCGCGGCCAAGGATCCGTCGGGGGACGAGGGCCCGTCCTCCGGTGAGGGTTCGTCCGACGAGTTCGACGCGCTCGATGAAGAAGCGCGGCGGCAGTTGGAACTCGGGCGCGCGTACGCCAGCTACCAAACAATGCTGCGGGAGGCAGGGCTGGTCGACTTCGGCGATCAGGTCAGCCTGGCGCTGCGGTTGCTGCGCGAATCCCCGGCCGCGCGTCTCGAACTGCAGCGCCGGTACCGCTACATCCTGGTCGATGAGTTCCAGGACACCAACAAGGCTCAGTCGGAGCTCGTGGAACTGCTTTCGGCGCTGCACGGCAACGTGACCGTCGTCGGCGACGACGACCAGTCGATATACAAGTTTCGCGGTGCGGCGATCAGCAACATCCTGGAGTTCAAGCAGCACTACCCGCGGGCCCGGCAGGTTGTCCTGCGCCGCAACTACAGGTCTCGTACGCCAATCCTCGATGCCAGCTACAGGCTGATCCGATTCAACGACCCGGATCGCCTGGAGGTTCGCAACGGCATAGACAAGCGCCTCATCGCCGAGCGTACCGGTCCGGAGCTACCAGTCCGGCACATGGTCTTCGCCACGGGTTCGGAGGAGGCGGATTGGGTTGCCCGGGAAATTGCCGATCGGGTCGAGGCAGGGGCGCGGCCCCGCGACTTCGCGGTCCTCGTAAGGGCCAACGCCGACGCCGATCCAATCCTGCGCAGCCTCAACCTGGCGTCCGTGCCGTGGCGGTTCTCCGGCACGTCGGGTCTCTACGCACGGCCTGAGATCCGGCTGTTACTGGCGTTTCTCAGATCCCTCGCCGATCTGTCCTCGAGCGTTGATGTCTACGCCCTGGCCTCATCTCGTGTGTACGGTCTGGGGGGACCCGATCTGACGGCGATCGTCAATTCTGCACGCCGCCGGAACCGTTCGCTCTGGGAAGTGCTCGAGGAGCTGACACAGCAGCCCGGTCTCCTGAGGCTCGCGCATGAAACACGTGCCGGTGTGGAGCGACTCGTCACGGACCTGAGACGGTTCGTCGACCTGTCTCACGAACGTCCCACGGGCGAGGTCCTCTACCAATTCCTACGGGACAGCGGTCTGCTGTCGCGGCTGGCTTCAACGGACACGGTGGCGGCCGAGGAGGCCCTCCAGAACATCGCCCGTTTCTTCGAGATCATCAGGGCTCAGTCGGACCTCGTGGCCGACGATCGGGTCATATTCGTGGCCCGCAACTTGCAGACGTTGATAGACGCCGGCGACGACCCGGCCACCGCAGAAGTGGATCCGGACGCGGATGCGGTGGCGGTGCTGACGGTGCACAAGGCCAAGGGCCTCGAATTCCCGGTCGTCTTCATGACCGGCCTGGTCGATGGCCGCTTCCCTGCGCGGACTCGTCGCGAGCAGCTGGCCCTGCCGGTTGCCCTAGTAAACGAGGTTCTCCCGGAAGGCGACGCCCGCCTTCAGGAGGAGCGACGGCTGTTCTATGTCGGCATGACGAGAGCCCGCGATGAGCTCGTGCTGGCCCACGCGGCGGATTACGGGGGCAAGCGCGTTCGACGCGTGTCGCAGTTTGTCCTCGAAGCGCTCGATCTGGCGGCATCGGCCGCGACCGGCGCGGCTGCCGACCTCACGGCCCACTCGCCGCTGGAGCGGCTGGCCTCATTCGAGCCGAAGGCGGAGCCCGCGGAGCAGGCCAAGCCCGGCCGAGACCCGGTCGAGGGCCCGCTTTCGCTGAGCTTCTACCAGGTCGACGACTACCTGACCTGTCCGCTCAAGTACAAGTACGTCCATATCCTCAGAGTGCCGATCGCGCCGCATCACGCAATCGTCTACGGCTCTGCGCTGCACAAGGCGGTCCAGGAATTCCATCGCCTCGCTGAGCGCGGCCAGACGATGTCGGAGGAGGAGCTTCTCGCGGCTTTCGATCGGGCCTGGTCGAACGAAGGCTTCTTGACGCGCGAGCACGAGGAAGCGCGCCTCGCCGCGGGCCGAGCCGCGCTGCGCCGCTTCCGGGAGGAGCAATTGCGGCCGGGGACGGTCGTGCCGGCTTACGTGGAGCGTGAGTTCAGCTTCGTTCTCGACGGCGACAGGATCCGCGGCCGAATGGACCGCGTCGACATCGAGCGGCTACCTGCGGAAGCGGCTCGGGACGGAGCAGGCGAACGGCAGCAAGCCGACGAGGTCACGCCCGCCCTGCCCGGCCTCTATCCGGAACGGGTGACGATCACCGACTACAAGTCGAGNNGCCATGGCCTACCAGGCCGAGACCGGTCGTCTGCCCGACATTCTGCAGTTGTGGTTCCTCGAGTCGGGCTTGATCGGCAGGGTCGAGCCCGAGGAGAAGAGGTTGGACAAGGCTCGCGAATCCATCCGGCGGGCAGCGATCGGGATTCGCGCACGGCGGTTCACGGCCACGCCGGACTACATGTCGTGTGGCTACTGCGCGTTCCGGGACATCTGCCCCTCGAGTGCCGCCAAGTGATCGAAGGCATCGAGGCGATCACGTTCGACTTCGGCAACACGCTCGTGCCCTTCCCGGCCGGCCCGATGGCCACCGTCGTCGACGTTGCGGCCGGGTTCATGGGCGACCTGACCGGGCGTTCGGTCGATGAAGTCGTCAGGATCTGGGGCGAAGAGCGATTGCGCCAGTTCGCCGAGGACGTGCCGGAAGGCCGTGAGGCGGACATGGACGTGCGCGTGGTCCGCGTCCTCGCCCGCCTGCGTGGTCGCAATGCACCGCCCGCATCGGTTCGCTGGGACGACGAGGAGATAGCGACCTCCTCCACGCCGCCCGAAGTCCAGGCCATCCTCGAGGCCTATGCGGATGCGTTTGTTGGGGTCGTTCCGGTCCCGCCCGCGATCCTGCCGATGCTCGAGCGCCTGACCAGGCGATACAAGCTCGCCATCGTCTCGAACTGGCCGCTGGCACTGGCCGTGGATCGGTTCGTCGAGAGCGCCGGCTGGAGGAGTTGTTTCGTTGCGGTGGTCGTTTCGCAGCGGGTCGGCGTCATCAAGCCTCGAGCAGCGATCTTCGAGTCGGCGGCGCGCGAGTTGGCCGTGGCTTCGGGTCCGGCGATCCTGCACGTCGGCGACGACCCGGGAGCGGACGTTGTCGGGGCCCAGGCCCTCGGCTGGCGGACCGCCCTCGTCAAACTCAAACCAGAGGATTCCACGCTTCCCGTCGCCCCGCCGGCGGTGGATGCGGTTCCGGACCTGGAAATCGACACTGTGTTGGACCTCGAGGCGGCCCTCGGTGCGTGACCAGCGGGACTGGTGGACCCGCGGCTAGACTGACTCACGATGCAGTCCAAGGACCGTGCCTTCAACATGCTGTTCATCACGTTGGCCCTCGTGGCGTGGCTGGCCGTGGCCCAGGTGGTCACGACCACATATCCACGAGAGAACCCAACGACAGGGTTGATCGGCGCTGCGTTCATCGGTATTGCGTTCGGCCTGACCACGACACCGGTGTTCTGGCTCGTGCCCTTTGCCCGTCACCGGCGCATAGCGTTGCTGGGCGATTGGGGTCGGGCCATCCGACGAGGGGCGTGGGTGGCCGCGATCGTGGCGCTGTTCGTGACATTGAGGATCCAGGCAGTTCTGAGCCTGCCCATAGCCGTATTCGTCGTGGTCCTGGTGCTCCTGGCAGAGATCACGCTCTCGATGGAGCGCTAAGCCCTTGCCGTCGCAGCGCCGCGTCCTTCACCGTCGCCGGTCCGACCGGATAACCTGTACGTGATGGCAGAGACGCGTCGCGATACCAGTACAGCAGCTGCGTTGGCGCGCCTGTACGACGTCGATTTGCTGGACGATCCGGGGGATGTGGACCTCTACCTGGCCCTGGCAGCTCGAGTGGGTGGCCCAATCCTCGAAATCGCGGCCGGGTCCGGACGCGTGGCTCTGCCGCTGGCCGAGTCCGGGTACGACGTTACGCTCGTCGACATCGACGCCAGCATGCTCGCTCGAGCCGCAGCAGCCGCAGACAGACTCGGCCCGGAAGTCCGTGCCCGAGTGAATCTCGTCGAGGCGAACCTCGTCGGCCTGGACCTGCCCGCAGGCGCCGCTTTCCGGTTGGCCATCCTCGCCCTCAACTCGATCCTGTTGCTCGGATCCAGGGAAACCCAGCGCCAGGCTCTGGAGACGATGGCCCGGCATCTCGCTCCGGGCGGTCTGGCGGTCGTCGACGTCTGGATCCCGAGCGCGGAGGACCTGACACGCTACGACGGCCGGCTGAGCTTGGAGTACGTGCGGACGGACCCCGATACGGGCCTCACGGTCGCGAAGAGCGCGGCGGCACAGCACGAGCCCGCAACGGGTCACGTGAACTTGACGGTCATCTACGAAGAAGGCGAGCAGGGCGGCGCGGTTCGACGCTGGGTGCGCGAGGACCGACTGAGGCTGTTGAACGCCGGTGAACTGCGCTCGATGGCCGAGTCCGCAGGGCTCGTTGTCGAGGTCGTAGCGGGCGACCATGACCTGAACCCGGTGTCGGCCCATGACGATCGGGCCATCCTCATAGCGCGTCGGCGGGGGAGACCCGCCCCGCGACCTTGATATAGTCGGTCTGTGGCCACGCCCAACTCGATTCGCCTCCTTGTAGCGGAAGACGTTCCGCAGGTAAGCCAGCACGTCCGGAACCTGCTGAGCGTCCAGTCGCAGGTGAAGCTGCTCGAGGTGCTCAACGACGGATCGAAGGTCGTCGATGCGGCAAAGCAGCTTCGGCCGGACGTCGTGATGGTTGACTTGCTACTCCAGGGCAAAGTCAAGGGACCTCAGCTGATCGAGAGGCTGCGCGATTCGGGTCTCGACATTCCGGTGGTGGTTCTGACGGTTCCACAGCACCCTCTGGCCCGCGATCCTGCCCGTGGCATCGACGCGGTGCTGACCCTGCCCTTCAGCGGCTTCGAGCTGGTCAACACCCTCAGCCACATTCTTGCGGATCGTCAGGCCCGGTCGTCGGGTGCCTGCCGCGTCATATCCGTGTTTGCGCCCAAGGGCGGCGTGGGCAAGACCACGATCGCATTCAACCTGGCCGTTTCTCTGTCTCAGCTTGGCGTCGCGACGGCACTGATCGATGGCAGCCTGCAATACGGCGACCTGCGGGCCCTCCTCAAAGTGCCGAGCGACGTGCCTTCGATCCTGGACCTGCCGACGGATCGGGTTCAGGAGTCGGATCTGCGCGATGTCATGTGGCGCGACCCGGCCGGCATCGACATCCTGCTGGCTCCGCCGCGTGTCGAGATGGCCGAAATGGTCAGCGCGCGCGACGTCGAGAAGACGGTCTCGCTGCTGCGTCGGCTTTACGAGGCGATCGTCATCGACACGCCGACCAGCCTCTCGGAGATCACCCTCGCCTTGCTCGACACGTCCGACGTCGTTCTCTCCATCGTGACCTACGATTCGACGACGATCCACAACACGATTGCGGTGGCCGACGTGTTCTCATCGATCGGCTATTCGCCCGAGAAGATGCAATACCTGGTCAACCGCTCCGACTCGAGCGGTGGCATCGGCCACGACGAGCTTGCTCGGGCTCTCGGCCGGCGGCCCGACTTCGAGGTCGTTTCCGACGGCCGCCTCGTCGTCCAGGCCAACAACGAAGGCATGCCGTTCGTCGTTTCGAGCCCGGACGCGGCCGTCAGCCGCGACATCAGGCGGGTGGCGCAGACGCTCCTGGGTCGTACCGCGGCCAACGCTCCGGTGAGACGCTGAGGCCGTGTCCGACCCACGACCCATCGGAGTGTTCGACTCAGGCGTTGGAGGCCTCACGGTCTTGCGGGAGATCCTGCGACGGTCGCCGTTCGAATCCACGATCTATCTGGGAGACAATGCCCGCGCTCCCTACGGCGTTCGCGGCGACGACGAGGTCCGGCGTTTCAGCATTCAAGCGCTCGATGCGCTCGTGCGGCGCAACGTGAAGGCGCTTGTCGTGGCCTGCAACACATCGACTTCCGTGGCATTGGGGGATTTCCGGCGCCGCTATGACTTGCCCGTGCTGGGCGTCGTTCGGCCCGGCGCGGCTGCCGCGGCGCTGGCGACGCGCAACCGACGCGTGGGCGTCATCGCCACGCCGGCGACGGTCCGCAGCCGGGCCTACTTCAACGCCATCAAGGACGAGAATCCGGCGGTCGAGGTTTACGAGCACGCGACGCCCACGCTGGTGCCTCTCGTGGAGGCGGGTATGTTGAGCGGATCAGAGGTTGAAGAGGCCGTCCGGCAAGCCGTCGCGCCGCTCCTGGGCGAGCGCAACGAAGACGGCGACTTCATCTTCCCGCTGCCGCCTTCGGCCCGGATCGACACGCTCCTGCTGGGCTGCACGCACTACCCGTTGTTGACGACCATTCTGCGAAAGTCGGTAGGGGACTCAGTTGCGATCGTGGACTCGGCCACCGCGACGGCGTCGTCGCTGGCGGAGTTGCTCTCTGTGAACGCGCTGGAGTCGCCGGGGACGACCCGCGGCACCGCCGCCGACGCCGGGATGGCGGGCCATGAGGCGCCTAATGAGACGGCGGCCGTGCCCGTTCACTTCCAGCTGACCACGGGTGATGTGGAGCTGTTCCGCGCGGTCGCCGAGCGGATGTTCGGTGAGGCATTTCCCGACGTGGAACGGGTAGATTTGGAAGCGGGCCTGTCGTGAGTGACGGCTCCGGGACTCGCGACCCGCGCCGCAAAGGTCGCCCGGCAACGCCACGCAAATCGCCGGGCTGGCGTCGCGACATGTTTGTGCAGGCGGGTTTCCTCATCGGCGCGGCCGCCGGCGCCACCGTCACGGTTCTGGGTCGTCGCGCCGAGCGGTCTGCGCGACGTGGCCTGATCGACTGGCGAGTGGCCGAACGTGTCGCGGCGGGGAGGGTACGTCGCGCGCCGGGCGCCCTGGACCCGCTCGAGTTGCGACGCGCCGAGCCGATCTACGCCGCGGCCATGTTCGATATCGTGCCTGCCCTGAGCCGAGCCCTTGATACCGAGTTGCCCGGCATCGTGGAACGGAGCGGGGTGGTCGGACGCGAGGCCTGGGTGCACGCCAACGTGTCCACATTCGCCGGACTCATGGGCAAGGTTGAGTCTGGTCTCCTCGACCAGGTCATCCCGCCCGGGGCGGGGTTGATAAAGGCCACCATGGCGATTGCCAATCGCATGATCACGACGCGCCAGGTCGGGTACTTGCTGGGATTCTTAGGTCAGCGCGTCCTCGGCCAGTACGACCTGGCCATGCTCTCGGCGGAGTCCACTCCTGGGCGGCTTCTGTTCGTGGACGAGAACATCCGACGGACAGCCGCGGCTCTGGACGTCCCGCTCAACCCCTTCCGGACCTGGATCGCCCTCCACGAGACCACCCACGCCTTCGAATTCGAGGCCCACCCGTGGCTGAGACCGTATCTCGCCGCGCGACTCGAGAGGCAGCTTGGATCGCTTGCGTCGAGCACCTCCGGGCTGAGCCGCGATGCCCTTGGGCGACTTGGCCGGACGTTGCGCGGCGCCGGAACGGGCGAGAACTGGATGGAAGGCCTTATGGCCGACGAGCAGCGTCGCGAGTTCCGCGAAATCCAGGCCGTCATGAGTTTGCTGGAGGGTTTCGGCGACTACATGATGGACGAGGTTGGACGTGACCTGGTGCCCGAGGTCGAGCTCATCAGCACGAGGTTCCATGCGCGCCGGGAGCAACGGACGGCCTTCGAGCGGGCCATGATGCGGATCACCGGAATGGATCTCAAGATGGAGCAATACCGCAAGGGCGAGGAGTTCGTGGCGGCGATTGCTCGGTCCGGTGGAGCCGAGGCGCTGCGAACGATCTGGGAAGGACCGCAGACGCTGCCGTCACCCGAAGAGATAGACCAACCGTCACTCTGGTTGGCCCGCGTCATGCCGGCAGGTCAATCGGAAGTCGTCTGAACGAAGGAGAGGCAAGTGAGCGCTGACAGCCTCGGGATCACTGGTCCGGGACACGGCCCGGGCGGTTCGCCGGTGGCGATAGCGATCAGCCCGGTCCTGACCGGCCGCGACGCCTTCGGGCTCATGCGAGACAGGATTCTGGAGGCCTCGCCCGGCTCCAAACTGATCCCAGTCAACGCCGAGGGACACGCGGACGAGTCTCTCGATGAAGTCGAGGTCTTGCTCCGAGGCTGGTCGCTCGGGGGCGATCACCTCGACAGACTCGTCGGCCGATCTCCCAAGATGCGGTGGATCCACTCCGTTTCTGTCGGTGTGGAGTCCGTACTGACGCCTTGCGTTCTGCTCCGGGGCCTGAACGTCACGAACGGCCGCGGCGTCTTCGACCGGCCTATCTCGGAATACGTGCTGACGATGATGCTGGCGATTTGCCGCAAGTTGCCCGCTCTTCTAGAACTGCAGCATGAACGAACCTGGCAGCCCCTGGAGGCCAGGGAACTCGGCGAGCAAACGATCGGGCTGATCGGTCTGGGCGGAATCGGCAGTGAAGTGGCAAGGCTGGTGGAGCCCTTCGGGCCGCGGGTGGTGGCCGTACGCCGCCGTCCGGAGTCCGCTGCAGTCCGCGGCGTCGAGGTGCTCGGTGGCCTCGAGGCGCTGCCCAAGCTGCTCGCCGCGTCCGACCTGGTGGTGCTGGCGCTGCCGCTGACGTCCTCGACAGAGGCGTTGATCGACGACGACGCCCTCTCCGGCGCAAAGCCAGGATCGTGGTTGATCAACGTCGCGCGGGGTGGGCTCGTGGATGAACGGGCGCTGCTGAGCGCCTTGCGTTCCGGGCCGATCGGCGGCGCGGTCCTGGACACGTTCCGCGAGGAGCCGCTGGCAGACACGTCACAGTTCTATCGTCTTGCCAATTGCATCGTCACGCCCCACACCAGCTGGTCGAGCGCCGAGGCCTTCGGTCGGACGCTGGATGTCTTCTGCGAGAACCTTCGTCGGTACCGCGGCGGCGAGCCGCTGCTGCACGAAGTCGACGCGACACTCGGCTACTGAGTCCGCGTTTCCCGGGTCTCCGTTCGCTCGCCTCGGTCCGACCGACTAGCATGTGCACCGCACCGAACGTCTTGGAGGAGGCCACCACCACATGCAGATCGCCATCGTCGGGCTAGCCGGCTCTGGGAAGACGACAGTCTTCAATACCCTGACACGGGGTCACGCCCAAACCGGCGGTTACGGTGGCATGGAGCTGCACGTCGGGACCGTGAAAGTCCCCGACGAACGACTCGACAGGTTGGCGGAGATCTTCAAGCCGAAGAAGATCGTCCAGGCCGACGTAACCTATTTCGACCTCGCGGCACCGCCGGCCTCGACTGAGGGAAGAGTCGGTACCGAAGAGTTGCCGGCCGATCAGCTGGCCCGCCTGCGCGAGGCCGACGCCCTGTTGCATGTCGTCCGGGCGTTCGAAGACCCGTCGGTTCCGCATCCCGAGGGCTCGGTCGATGCCTGGCGCGACCTCGAACGCCTCGATTTCGAATTCCTGATGTCCGACCTCTCACTCGTCGAGAAGCGTCTGGAGCGGCTGAAGTCCGGTGGCCACCACGGCACGCCGGCCGAACGCGAGTCGAACGATCGGGAGACGCTGGTTCTGACTCGACTTCACGCGGCCCTGGTCGAAGGGCGCCCACTGCGGGGCGAAGTGATCGACGCCGACGAGGAGAAGTCGATCCGGGGTTTCCGTTTCCTGACCCAGAAGCCGGTCCTGGTGCTGCTCAACGTGGGCGAGGTCGATTTGCCGCGCGAGGCCGAGATCGTGGACGGCATCGCAACCCGTTACCAGTTCACGAAGTCGCTCGTCGATGCTCTCTCGGCCAAGATCGAGATGGAACTGGGCGAGCTGGAGCCGGACGAAGCGGCCGTCTTCATGGACGAACTCGGAATCACCGAGTCGGGCCTGGCACGGGTGATCCATCTCAGCTACCGGCTGCTCGGCCTGATTTCGTTCTTGACCGCCGGACCCGACGAAGTTCGGGCCTGGCCGATCCCAGACGGGTCGTCGTCGGTCGAAGCCGCGGGCGCGATTCACACCGATCTGGCTCGGGGTTTCATTCGCGCCGAGGTGGTCCAGTACGAGGACTTGCTGTCGCTCAGGTCCATGGCGGAGGCGCGTAAGCACGGCAAGCTTCGCTCCGAGGGCAAGACCTACACCGTCAAGGACGGGGACGTCGTCGAGATCCTCTTCAGCAAGTAGCTCTCGGCATCGATCGAAGGCGAGCGGCGGGGTCCGTCGCGAACCTAGTTCGGCCGAGTGCCGTCGCCGGCGAAGTCGACGAAGATGCCGCGGTAGTCGGCTCCTTCGGGATCTTCATCCTCTTCGGGATCCAGGGTCCCGAGGAAGTTGTCCTCGTCGGCCATCGAAACGTTCACCGATGCCGTCAGGCGCTCGTCCGAGATCGAGATGAACTCGTGGTCCTGCTCCAGCTCCTCGGCGATCGCCTCGATCAGCGTCCCGTGCCTGTAGGAGTCCTGGATACGGCGGCGGATCGACTGTACGAGCTCGAAGAATGATTCGGCATCCATCTCGTCCTCGCGGGCGAGAAGAAGTTCGGCGAAGACGTCATCGTCACCTTCGCGCAGTTCGTAATAGAACACGGCTCGACTCCAACGAGGTGCCAGCTGGAAACCGGGCGAGTATACCCTCGATTAGTGGACGACTTAGGCGATGCGCCGGACGTCGTGGTCGTCGGTGCCGCGTCGCGAGACCTGGCTCTCGACGATCCGCGTGGTTGGCGACTTGGCGGGCCGGCGACGTACTGCTCGCTGGCGGCCGCGCGGCTGGGGCTTCGCGTCGGTTGCCTCCTGGGCGTTGACGCTGAGGCTGCCGAGGCCGACGAGCTGGGGTTGCTGAGGGCGGCCGGCGTCGATTTGCGTCTTGCGCCGTTGGAGCACGGCCCGGTGTTCGAGAATCTGGAGAGCGGCGGCCAACGTCGTCAACGGTGGTTCGCAAAGAGCGACGAGATCCCGGTCAAGGCGCTGCCGGAGGGGTGGGCTGGCGCGTCCGCCTGGCTGCTGGTGCCCGTCGCCGGGGAAATGGGCGAGGAATGGGCGGCCGTGCCCGAACCAGGCGCTCGCGTGGCCCTGGGACCGCAGGGTTTGCTCAGGCAGTTCATGGCCGACGGGTGGGTGGCGCGGGTCGAGCCTGCTCCTTCCGGGTTGCTGCGTGCTGCCGGTCTCGTGTGCGCAAGTGTCGGAGATCTGGTTCCGGAGACGGACCTGGCCCTGCTACCGAAACTGGCGCCGGGCGCGATAATCGTCTTGACGGCAGGAGACGGCGGTGGCATCGCCATGCGCGGTGGCGAGCTGGGCCGCTATCGGTCCATCCCCGCACACCGCGTGGTGGACCCGACCGGAGCCGGAGACGTATTTCTCGCTGCTCTCACGGCCGTGTGGCTGCTTCTGGGAGAGCGCGCCACGCCGAGTGCTTTGAGGTTCGCGGCGGCCGCCGGGTCGTGCGCGGTGGAAGCCGTAGGGTTGAGCGGCGTCCCGAAGGCTGCGCAGGTAGCAGCAAGACTGCTCTCCACGACGCACTCGGCTTGACGAAGCGAAAGTCGCCCGCGAGTGACACAGATCGTGTCGTCGCGTCGTTATCCTCAGTGTGGAAGATGTGCTGGCACGGAGGATCTTGTTGAAGGCGGCTGAAGATGCGCCGGCCCGAGCTGTCTCCTCGCCGGTCGCATTCGAGGCGATGTACGCGGCTGCATGGCCTCGGTTGTGTCGATACACATGGGTGCTCGTGAGACACCACGAAGACTCGGAGGACGTGGCAGCCGAGACGATACGCCGGGCCTACAGTGCCTGTGTCGCCGGCCACGGCCCGGTCGGTGACCCTCTCCCGTGGCTCTTCTTGATAGCCCGCCGGATTGTCATCGACCGTACGAGGCGCCCAGTCCTGGCTTGGTTGCCACTTTCGAGAGCCGGCGATCAGCCCGCTCCCATCGATTCTCCAAGCGGGGCCGAGGCCGCGGCCTGGTTCGATCAGTTGCGTGAGTGCATGTCGGCCCGCCAGCATGAGGCCGTTGTGCTCCGGTACCTGTTCGACTTCAGCGACGCCCAGATCGGCAGAATCATGGGCTTGTCGTCGGCGGCAGTACGCACCCAGGTTTCGCGGGGTGTTGCGGCTCTGCGCAAGCGACCGGAGGTACTCGACCTATGAGCGCAGGTAGCCTCGACAACACGTACGAAGCCGCACTCTTGAGACGAATGAAGGCCTGCGCCGCGGAGTTGGACAAGGCTGCCAGCCCGGCGCCGCCTTTGCGGGCGGTGCTGGCGTCGACGTATGAACAGCCCACCTCACGGCCGATGGGCCGGCCCGGGCTCCGATTTGCGCTGCCGATTGGAGCTATCGCTATCGCCATCGCCTTCGCCTTCGCTTTGGCGGGGCCTGTGCTTCAGGGTCATGGTGGCGGCGTCCCGCTTTCGCCGGTCACGCCCGGCGCCATCGCATCTCCGTGCGAATCTCCGATTGTGTCGCCCTCGACGCCTTCGTTCGTGCCGCTGCCCGCGTCTCCACGATTCGCCCGGCCGTGTCCGTCACCGTCGCTGGCGAGCGCGCCGCCGCCGCTTTCGTAGGACTCCGTCTTCGTCGCATCAACGTGGCAGAGGAGGGGATTGCGCGTTGGAAGACTCGTTCGCGTCCCGAGGGCGCCGGATGGCGGCGGGCGGCGCAATCACGCTGATCTGTTCCTCGCTGCTGCAGTGGTGGCAGGTCGGCGGTGGCTCGGGCGAACTCCCCGCACGCAGTGATATCGGAATCGCCGACGGGCCGGTCTTCCTGATGGTGGTTGCCTCGCTCGCTCTCCTGCTTCTGGTGACACTCCGTCACGCTACCGCGAGCAGCGTGGTGATGGATCAGCCCGCCACATACTTCGTGCTGCTCGGCACGGCCCTCGTCGGCTACGTGTTGAGGATTGCCTTCTTGGTTCAGGCCTCGCTGTTGCCGTGGCCGATTACGCAGGGCCTCGGCTTCTGGCTGGCGCTGCTCGGACTGGTGCTCCTTGCGATCGGCACCGTGGTCGTCTTCAGTGATGATCGGCGTCGCGCCGAAGAGCCGAGCACGGCGGCCGAAAGCCGCAGCCTTGAACTCGCCGGCGTCGATTCCCAGCCGGAGCAGGGCGACCCATCGGCCACTCCCCGGTACGTGCCGCGTTGGGTCATGTCCCTGTGGCATCGACTNNTACCACGCCCGGACCGCGACCGAGTTCCTGCAGGACTTCAAGTACGGCATCACCCACGACGTCTACGAATGGACGCACCCGCATTTCGCCAAATACGCGATCGCGGGCAGCATCTCGCTCTTCGATGACTACCAGGTCAAGTCCACGAGCTCACTGGGCGTTCCAGTCAAAGACGTCGTAGTGCAGTCGCGCACCAACACAGAGCCGGGAAGCAGCCAGGTAGTCGGCGGCGACCCAATGGTCGATTACCACACCCGTTACGGCGACCGCGTCTTCGTGGCTACGGGGTCGGACGTCAAGGTCTACGACCTCGCGACCCGGGAACTCGTAGACACATTCGATATCGCCGGCGCCTGCGCCATATCTGGGGTGAGTCCGGCCGGTCTGATCTACGTCGGGACGACGGACGGCCACGTATTCAGCATCGACACAAATTCACTTGACGAAGTCCGCTCGGGTTCATCGACGGCAGCCGTCGTGCCGGTGTTGCTGAACGTGGAGACGGGACTGTCGCCAGTCGCGCACGTGTTCGCGGGTGCGCCGCCGTACGTCCTTGTCTCGGATGCCGTCGGCCACGTAGTGTCGATCGACTTGACGACCGTCGGCGGCAAGATCATCGGCCGCGGCCTGATACCTGGCGCCGCGGACTTCGCGGCCCTGAATACCGGTCCGAGCGCCTCCAGTGTCAACCCGGCCGTGTTGGTGGCCTGCGAGGCAGGAGTGGCGGTTGTCGACGCTCGCGGCCTCGGGATCGTCTCTACGGTGGCTACCGACGCTCCCGCTACTTCGATCGCGCTCGATCCGAGGCGACTGGGTCCGCAAGGTGCCGAGTTCTTTCGCTTCTACGTTGCCGCGGGCAAGTCCACGTTGCTACTGAGCTCGCCCTTCAAGTCGACTGTTGCAACCGTCTCCCTCGAGCCGGACCAGCCGCTCCGTCAGATGCCCGGCGAAGTCACGAAAGTCGTCTTCGACAGTGCTACCAACGTCGTTCACGCGCTGGGTCTCAGGCCCGATGGCAAGGGCTGGACCGTGTACGCGATCGAAAGCAATGGCAACGCCGTATTTGACGACGTGGAGTTGCCCTTCAGGCCCGTCTCCATCGCCCTTGACGACTCATGGCAAGTGCTGGGTTTCGACGAAGTCAGAGAGATGCCCGACGTCAACCACGCGGCGCTGCTGGC
>PMBG01000112.1:0-18668 GCA_003153755.1 Chloroflexota bacterium
GACAAGTTCGCCCAGCAGGTCCGCGAGCGCTGCACGGTCGAGATGGAGTCCTTCGGTCTCGTAATCGACAGCTTCCAGATCCAGGCAATCACGAGCCCGTCCAACTACATCGAGAACCTCGCCGTCCCGCACCAGGCGGAAGTCGAGCAGAACGCCCGCATCGCACGCGCCCAGGCAGACCAGAACGCCGTCGCGCAGGAGCAGACCGCTCAGGGACAGATCGCCGAGTCCATCCGGGGCACCGAGATCAAGAAGGCAGGCTTCCAGGCCGAAATCGATCGCGCCCAGAAGCAGGCCGCACAGCAGGGCCCTCTAGCCGAAGCCCAGGCTCGCCAGGCGGTCGTCGAGCAGGAAACGCTCGTCGCTCAGCTGCAGGCCCAGCGAACCGAGCAGCAGCTTCAGGTAGACGTCCGCAAGCCGGCGGACGCCGAAGCCTATCGCCAGACAACTCTCGCGACGGCCTCCCGCGACGCCCGCATCCGCCAGGCGGAAGCGGCCGCCCAGGAAGTCAAGCTCGCCGCCGAAGCACAGGCCGCGGCCGTTAGGCTCCAGGCCGAGGCACAGGCGAATGCCACTCGCATAAACGGCCAGGCCGACGGCGATGCCATCAAGGCTCGCGGTCTCGCGGAAGCCGATGCGATCAAGGCAAAGGCAATGGCCGAAGCCGCCGGTATCGAAAGTCGCGCGGCGGCCCTCAGCCAGAACCAGGAAGCGGTCATCGCCCAGCAGATCGCCCAGACACTGCCCGACATCGTCCGCGCGGCGGCATCGCCGTTCGAGCACGTCGGCCAGTTCACGGTCCTCAACGGCGCGCAGGGTGTAACGAGCGCCCTCTCGGAGATCATCCAGCAGGCCGGCGCCCTCGCGGGCGTCGCTCGCAAGACGATCACACCGCTCCTGATGGACACCATCAAGGACGAATCCGGAACGTCGCCGAAGCCTGTCGCTCCGGCGAAGGCCGCTCCGACTGCCAAGGCCGTCGCGGCCCCCAAGGCGGAGTAGCCGGACCATCGCTCCGTTGAGCAACCCCGACAAGTCGCGGAACCCGGCCGGAGCCCACAAAGCCCCGCCGGGTTCCGTTTCTATCCCCGGTGAGGAGTACCCGCCGCCCGCCATCGACCCGGACGCGGTGAAGCGCATCGAGGATCTCGTATCCGGCTATGTCGAGACGCTCACCTCGTTGGATTCGGGGACGTCCGAAGGAGCTCGCGCCCTCGACGCGATCGCACGTCTCGGCGAGCGCGATTTCATCGTCACGGCATCACTGAGCGGCCGCCTGCTGGACCGCCGCTTCAAGGCGATGAACGAGCACCTCGCGTCGAAGGCGCCGATGGCCCGCCGGCTCACCGACCTGCGCAAGGCCGCGGACGAGCTCGACCCGTCCAGGCTGAGGCTCGGCGGGGGCCGGTCGCCGTCAGACGAGATGCGCGAGCTCGACCGCTACTTCGAGCGCTTCTCGCGTACGCAGCCGAAGCTCGAGTCCATCCTGGCCGACCTGACCCAATCGAGATTCGTGCTCGAACAGGACAACGCGGCCATCGTCACCGAGCAGGAGGCGCTGGCCGCCGAGGTGGATACGCTGCGGCAGTTCGCGTTTCTGGCGGAGCGCCTGGACTCGGAGCTGGAGACGCGGATCCGCCTCATAGCGGAATCGGATGCGGCTCGGGCGAAGAGCCTGAAGGCGCAGGCGCTCACCGTCGTGAAGCGGCGCCGCGCCGAGATCCTGATGCAGCTGACGATTGCCACCCAGGGCTACGCGGCGCTCGAAGTGGTTGAGTCGAACAACGCCGAGGTCATCAAGTCCGTTGCGTCCGCGATCACGACCACATCCACGGCTCTGCGCACTGCCGTCGTGGTTGCTCAGGCCGCCGCGAGCCAGCGGATGGTCCTGGAGCATCTCGAGGCAGCGCGCATGGCGGCAACGACGATGGCCGGCAACGCGGCGACTCTGGAAGCCGAGGTCGGGGGCCCGGGCGGGCGCATCGACGAGTTCAAGCAGGCCTGGACCGAGGTCCGCGCGTCGCTGGATCGAGTGGACGCGCAGAAGGCCGAGGTGTTGCGCTCCATCTCTTCCGCAGATAGGGAGTTGACCCACCCGCCACATTCGTTCCGGTAAAGTTGCCGGCGTCCCGGCAACACGCGGTGCAAGCAGCACCTGATGAGAGTCAGTATGTATTGACAGAGACTCTCATACGGTAGACACTACCACCCGATGGTCAAATCGGAAAGGTGGTGTCTCTCATGTCTAGCGTCGCGACCCGACACGGAGCGATTTCCAGCCGCTGGCTTGCCATGGCTGCCTTGTCGCTTGCCCTCATCGCGATCGGTCTCGACCAGACTGTCCTGAGTCTGGCGCTCCCCACGCTGTCAACGTCGCTGCACGCCTCCGAGGCGCAGTTGCAGTGGTTCGTGACTTCGTACACGCTCGCGCTGGCCGCAGCGATGCTGCCGGCGGGGCTCCTCGGCGATCGCATCGGCCGCAAGACCGTACTCATCGGGGCGATCGCGCTATTCGGCGTGATGTCGGTGGCGTGCGCATTCGCTCCGGACGCAAACGCGTTCATCGCCGCTCGCACGATCCTCGGCGTCGCCGGGGCCGCGCTCACGGTGATGTCGCTCTCCGTGGTAACCGTCCTCTTCGACGAGAAGGAGCGACCGCGAGCGATGGGTATCTGGGCCGCCGGAAGCTTCCTGGCGCTGCCTCTCGGGCCCATCCTGGGCGGCTACATCCTGACCCACTTCTGGTGGGGCTGGGTGTTCCTCATGAACGTGCCGGTGGTCCTGATCGGGCTGACAGTGTCCTTGCTCTTCGTTCCGCAGTCACGCAGCGAGAAGCGCCCGAGTATCGACGTCCTGGGTGTGGTCCTGTCCAGCGCGGGGCTCGCGATGCTGATGTACGGACTCGTCGAGGCCGGCGACAACGGCTGGGGTTCCAGCAGCGCGATCATTCCGTCGATCGCGGGCGTGGCCGCGCTGGCGGCGTTCGCCGGCTGGGAGATCCTCGTGACGGCACGAGGATGGATCCAGCCGCTCATCGACGTGGAGGTGTTCCGCTCCCGCAGCTTCAACGTGGGGGTCGTTCTCGCGGCCGCGGGGATCTTCGGGATGTTCGGCGTGCTGTTCACGCTCCCGCAATACCTGCAGGCGATCATGGGCGTGGATGCCCAGGGCGCCGGCCTGCGCTTCCTGCCGATGATCATCGGCCTGGTGATCGGCGCCGTCACGGCCGATCGGCTGGCGGCGCGATTCGGCGCCAAGCTTACCGTCGCGTTCGGCTTCGCTCTGATGGCCGCGGGCCTGGTGATCGCCAGCGGCATGACCGTGACCGCGAACGACGCATATATGGCCCTGTTCACGATCATCGTCGGCGCCGGAGCGGGTATCGGCCTTGCCACGGCAGCGTCGGCCGCGATCGTCGAGCTTTCGGCGGAACGCGCCGGAGTGGGCGGAGCTCTGGTCCAGGCGATCATCAAGCTCGGTCCCGCATTCGGGGCCACGATCCTGGGCAGCGTCCTGAACTCCACGTACCAGGGACAGGTCCAGGTGGCGGGCCTTCCGCCCGATGTCGCCGCGACCGTACAGAGCAGCGTCTTCGGCGGTCTGGGAGTGGCCCGGCAGATCGGGTCGCCGGCGCTTCTGGATTCCGTCCGATCGGCCTTCGTGGCCGGCATGGACGACGCATCACGCGTGGCCGCGATCATCGCGGCCGTGGGGATTGCCGGAGCTTTGCTCCTGCTGCCTCGCCGTTCACGCAGTCGGGACCTCGAGCCGGAAGCCGAGGCTGGGGCCGAGTCCACCGAACAGCCGGCTCTCATGTGATCATCCGGCTGGCGCGACCACCCCTGGAGGGGCGAGAATGACGCCATGAGCGAATCGGCGGTGGATGGCAGACCCGGCTTGCGCGAGCGGAAGAAAGCGAAGACGCGCGCGCTGATCCAGGAGCACGCTCTGCGTCTCTTCCAGGAGCAAGGCTATGTCGCCACGACGGTCGAGCAGATAGCCGAGGCGGCCGAAGTCTCGCCCAGCACCTTCTTCCGGTATTTCGGATCGAAGGAAGACGTCCTCCTCTACGACCCGATGGACCCGGTTGTCATCGCCGCATTCCTCGCCCAGCCCGCCGAGCTCACGCCAATCCAGGCGATCCGGAAGACCGTCGTGGAGATCTTCGGAGGGATGCCGCCCGAGCAGATGGCCGATACGTTGGTGCGAGGCCGCTTGATGTACTCCGCTCCGGAGCTGCGGTCCGCGGTCATCATGGACATGCTGCGGTCCGCCGGGCTCTTTGCGGACGCCGTCGCGTTGCGGACGGGCCGACCGGTCGACGACTTCGAGCTCCGCGTGTTCGTAGGCGCCCTGATGGGCGCAATAATGGCGGGCTTCCTGCCGATGATCGATGGGAGCGGCGTCGACATACTCGACTCGATGGATCGCGCCTTGCGGGTGCTCGAGCAAGGGCTGCAGCTCTAGCCCGGAGCGCCCGTCCCTCCGGCTTTGCCGCCGGTTGGCCGGCGTGCCTGCCAAATCGTCCTGTTCAGTCCAGTGGCGTGTCGCCCGACCACTACACCATGCTGCAGCCACGTGCCGACGCGCCCGCCATAGGCTTAATTGCCCCCTCGGCCCGGATCATTCCGGCTGCCATAATCGCTGCCGTGCAGTCTGTGCCACCGCTCGAGCCGCCCAGCACTCCGCCGGACGGCGTGATCGCGCCCGGGGACTCCTCGACGCGACCCGCCGAATCGGCGGCCACTCCTGCGCCCGCCGATCGTGCCACCGGCAACGTCGAGACCGTCGAGCCGCCCGAACCGGCCGCGGCCCCCTTCCAGCAGGCGACCCTGGCGCCGTACGAACCCTTCAAGCGGCGCCGCAGCGACACGGCGGCCGGTCCGCGGCTCCAGCGCGTCCTTGCCGACCAGTCGAACCAGCCGGTCGCGTCCGGTCTACTTCATCTCGATCCGGTGCTCGTGGCTCTCGCCGATAGCGAGCGCCACTTCCGGGCTCTTATCGAGCAGGCCGCCGACGGGATCGTCGTTGTGGATTCCGCGGGGAAGATCACGCTGGCAAACAAGCGTGCCTGCCAGATGACCGGATATCCACTCTCCGAGATCGTGGGCCTCGACGTCCTCGACACCTACATGGCGGACGAACGCGAGATCGGCCGGCAGCAGATGGAGCACGCGCCGGGCGTGACGATGCGCCTGGAGCGCAGACTGCGCCGCAAGGACGACTCGGCGATCCCGATCGACCTGAGCGTGGCGTGGCTGGCCAGCGGCGAGCGCCAGCTGATCATGCGCGACGTAACCGCTCGGGAGCGCGCCGAGACCGCGCAAGCCTCGGAGGAGCGGCGGCTGCGGGCCCTGCTTCGGATCTCGGAAGTGGAGTTCCAGAGCGTCCCCGAACTCCTCACCCGGACGATCGAGGAGGTCGTGGGCCTCAGCGATAGCGCTTTCGGCTACATATACGCATACGACCGGCTTTCCGGCACGTTCACCCTCCACTCCTGGACTCGCGACGCGGGAGAGTCGAACGAGATCGAGGATCCGGAGTGGACCTACCAGATCGCTCGATCTGGGATATGGGCACAGGTGTCCAGTCAGCGTCAGCCGATCGTGCTCAACGAGCTGCCGGCGCCTCCGCCCGACCCGGACAATCCGCCCGCTCCGGTGGATCCGGACCAGCCGGCCCCGGTCGCCCGCTTCATGACGATCCCCGTGTTCAGCCGTGACGAGGTCGTCGCGGTGGTGGGTGTCGCCAACAAGGTCGAGCCGTACACGGAAGCGGACGTGACCCAGCTCATGCAGATCATGGACGTCGTCTGGAAGATAGCCGATCGCCAGCAGGCGGACGAGGAGCTCCACGTCTTCGCCGAGCGGCTCGAGTTGCGCGTAGAGGAGAGGACGCGCGAGTTCGAGGAGGCCAACGCGGAGCTCGAAGCCGCCAACGTTGAGATCGCGGCGGCCAACACGGAACTGCAGAAGCTGTTGCAGGAGCAAGAGCGGCTTCAGGCGGAGCTGGCATACAGAGCGCTTCACGACCCGCTGACCGGCCTGCCGAACCGCACGATGTTCCATGAGCGTCTCGACTATGCATTCCGCGTCAGCGAACGTGGGGTCGCCGTACTCTGGATAGACCTGGACCACTTCAAGCAAGTCAACGACATATTCGGCCACGAGGTGGGAGACGAGCTGCTGATGGCGGTGGCCGACAGGCTCCGAGATGTGCTGCGAGATACCGACGACATCGCACGTATGGGCGGCGACGAGTTCGCTGTTGTGCTACCCAACGTAAGCGAAGAAGAAGCGCAGATGGTGGCCGGTCGCGTCCTCGCCGCGCTGGCCGACAAGGACGGTTTTCGGCTGCAGGTTGGTGCCAGTGTCGGGGTCGGTTGGCAGCGCCAGGCTACCGGAGACGGGCAAGTATTGAT
The DNA here is from genome assembly GCA_003153755.1 of Chloroflexota bacterium. GTDB lineage: Bacteria > Chloroflexota > Limnocylindria > Limnocylindrales > CSP1-4 > Fen-1039. The sequence continues at coordinate 6,422 of PMBG01000112.1, forward strand.
ACGTCGCGCCGACCAGGCGATGTATCGCGCCAAGGCCGCCGGAGGCGGTCAGGCGGTCATGTACTGAGGCGTGGAATAGCCCGATTTACCTACTGGTTCGTTGGACAAACTCGCAAACATACGTGGTACATTCCGCCCGACGGGCCAATAGGCCCCGGAACCAGCGGCTCACACGATCGCTCCTCTCAACGGTTCTCGGCGAGACAGACGTGACGCTGAGGCCGCATGAGCAAGGAGCGTTCTTTGTACGCATCGGACAAGACCCTGGTTTGCCAGGACTGCAACCAGGAATTCGTCTTCTCCTCGAGCGAGCAGCAGTTCTATGCGGATCGCCAGTTCAGCGAACCGCGCCGCTGCCCCTCGTGCCGGGCTGCCCGCAAGGCGCAGCGCGGTGACTACGGCGGTGGGTCGTCCCACGCAGGGGGCGGCGGCGGCGGTCGTGGTGGTTTCTCGTCCGGCCCCCGTGAGATGTTCTCGGCTACTTGCTCGAGTTGCGGCCGTGAGGCCCAGGTTCCGTTCCGCCCCAGTGGCACCAAGCCCGTTTACTGCAGCGATTGCTTCACTTCGCGACGCGGATAGTCGCGAGGGCGGCCGAGGCCGTGGCTGAAAAGAGAACCTGAGGAAGACCCGGCGAGTCATCGCCGGGTCTTTCGATTCTCCGCTCGCCCGGCGGCCGAGCGCATTTCTTCGTTGGCAGTTGCGCTCCTCGCTCACGCACCTCGAGGTGCGCTCGCTCCGGTGCTCGCTGCCGCCTCGAACTGCGCTGGGCGGCCGGGCGAGCTGGGTGGAGTGGCGGTTCCGGCGGCCCAGCGCCCCGTGACCGAGCGCCGTCCCTCCTCTAGGCGATCGCGATCGTCTCCAGGGCGGCGACGAACGCGACCGGATCCGCCCACTGGCAGTTCGTCAGAACGGCGATGCTCATGTCGTACGCCGGCAGATACCAGACGGCGGACCAGTAGCCGTCCAGCTGACCTCGGTGGCCCCAGGCGAGCTGTCCGTTGATGGCGGTCTCCTCCATGCCCAGGCCGTAGACCCATTTCGGCTTGTACGGTTGCGTGGCAGAAATGTCCACCATCGACGCGAGAGTCGCCTGGTCGAGGACCTGGCCGCTATAGAGCGCGTGCCCCCAACGGGCGACGTCCGCCGCGGTGGAGACGTACGCCCCGGCCGGCCCAACGGCGGTCGCCAACGCCGTGAAAGGCAGCATCGGGCCGGCCACGTTGGAGCGCACCGAACCGGGCGTCATGTAGCCGTGCGACAACGGATCCTGCGCCTGCTCCTGGGTCTGGAGGTACGTGTGCCCGAGGCCGAGCGGAGTCAGGAACTCGCTGCGGACGAGCTCGGCGACGGTCTTGCCGGTGGCCTTCTCGATCGCGGCTCCGAGCAGGATGTAGTTGGTGTTCGAGTAGTGGTAGCCGGCACCCGGCGCGAAACCGTACCGGGACCCGCCCACCAGCGCGAGAACCTGGCTTGCGGTCCATATCTGAGCCGGTTTGGCAAGGATCGCGGCCGAAATCGACTTGATATCGAACAGATCCTCTATGCCGCTCGTGTGGTTGAGCAGCTGCCGGAGGGTGATCTTGGCGGCGTTGGGGAAAGTGGGTACGTACTTGCTGAGGAGGTCGTCGAGCGAGATCGTGCCGCGTTGCGCAAGCCGGCCGACGAGTGACGCCACAAACGTCTTGCTGATACTGCCTATCGAGAAAAGCGTGTCCGATGTCACGGCCGTCTTGGGCGAGAGAACCGCCGAACCCGACTGCCCGGCCCACACCGTCCCGTCGGAGAAGACGATCGCGGCGGAGACCCCCGGGTACTTCTGCGTGACCTGGCGCGACGCGAGCGCGGACTGCAGCGCCGTGGCCTTCTTCGCGTCGAGCGTGACCTTGGGGGCGGCATGCGCCACGAACTGCGAAGAGGGAACCGCCACGATGCTCGGTAACGGCGTCGCTGTGTTCGGTGTTGGGGTGGGCTGCGGTGTGATCACCGGGCTCGGCGACGCGGTCGGCGCCGCCGGCGTGGGAGTAGGCGCGGGAGTGGGCGTCGAAGTGCCGCACGCGGCGGCGACGGAAATCAGGATCGCGACCGCGATCGCATAGATGGACTTGCTTCGTCCCACGCTAGCGGCGACCGCCGCCGAAGAGCCGCAACATGAAGATGAAGATGCTCACGAACTCGAGATACAGGAGCAGGGCGCCCCACACGGCGGCCTTCTCCATGGACCCTGTGATGTACGCGAAGTCGCCGCGCTGGATCTTCTGTGTCGTGGACGCGGTAAGGAACGCGTAGATGACGACGCCCGCGATCGAAATTAGAAGGTCCAGAGTGCTGCTCTGGAAAAGCAAGTTGAGCAGGACCGCAACGATCAAGCCCCAGGTCGCCATGGCGAGAATGCCAAACATGCTCGCGAGGTTCCGCTTGGTTACGAGCCCATACATCGCCGCGCCGCCGAACATAGCCGCCGCGCTCACGAAGGCCTGAACGACCGTGGCCGACTGCCCGTTGAGTGAGTAAGAAAGGACGATCACGCCGAACGTAACGCCGTTCAACGCGGCGTAAACGAAGAACAGCAAGAGCGCCGTGGCGGCGCTGATCTTGCGAATGGCGGCCTGAATACCGATCGCCAGCCCCATCTCGGCGAGGATCAGGATGATCCACACCTGGGCGGCCGACCTCGCGAGGCTGAAGTTGTTCTCTACAAGGAACGCGATGAACGCAGTTAGAAGCAGGCCGGCGAACATCCAGAAGAACGCTTGAGTGAGCAGCTGGCTCGAAACCTGAGCCAGCGGCCGCGCCCCGTAGGCGCTCTGGGCTCGCTGTGAATCTTCGTACATGGCGGATCCTCCTTGTCGTTCCCCTGCTCGTGAATCCTACGCTTTGCCGGGATTTGAGGGAGTGGCCGCTCGCGCTTCGCCCTGCTCCGCGGCGCGGGCCAGTATCCACAGCAGGTCTGCCAGGCGATTCAGGTACGAAATCAGCTGATCGGCAGCGGCGGATTCCGCGGTGGGCTCGGAATTCTCGAGAGCATCGGCGCGGCGGATCGTGACGGCTCTGCGCTCCGCGCGCCGGACGATGGTGCGCGACAGTTCGAGCGCGGCCGACAGCCGCGTCTCCCCGGGCACGACGAACTCGCGCGGCATCTCGATGGCGGCTTCGGTTTCGAGAAGCATTGCGTCCAGACCGGCGACCATCCTGGCCGTCACCCGCGTTTCATCGGGCCGTTGCCGTTCCTCGCGGCCCGGAGCGGTCGCCAGCTCGGCCCCCACGACGAACAGCTCGCGCTGGAGGCGCAGGATCAAATCGGGCAGTCGGGCGATCGTTCGCGGCAGCGTTCCGCTGAGATCCTTGAGGTCCGCTTCCGCTCTGGCGAGTCCAAGAGCCGCGACCGCTTCGTCGATCGTGCCGTACGCCTCGGTCCGCAGATCGTCCTTGAAGACGCGCTCGCCGCCAAACAGCAGGCCGGTGGTTCCATCGTCGCCACGCTTGGTCGAGACTACCGAAGCTCGTTTGGGCTTTGGCTCCATGAGCTCCCTCGGGCTAACGCCTTACCAGGTCAGGCCGGCGTCCCGCGGGTCCCAGCGTTCGGCCAGCAGAGTGACCTTGACCGGGTGCTCGAGCACCGACTCGGTCTGGTCCTTGACTTGCTGAACCATAGAGCCTGCGTACGGGCAGAAGGGCGTCGTCAGGACCATTCGGATCTCGGACGATTCTTTGCCGATGATGATCTGGCGGATGAGGGCCAGTTCCACGACATCCATCCCGAGCTCGGGGTCCACGACCGAACGGAGGGCGTCCAGTACTGCGAGCTCGGTGGCCCGGCGCTGGGGATCGAAGGCGACTGGCGCCTCTTCGGTGGCGGTCTGGGCGGCGTTGGTGGTGTCGGCCGGTGCGGCCGTGATTGGATCACTCATGGCAATCGATATCCTACCATTTCAGTCGGAATAGTCGAATCCGGCGCGAGCGGCGGCTCGGTCTACTCGTCACGGGCGAGGCGGATGACCATCTCCTCGAAGCCTTCGGCCTCCAGGAACCCGCGCGCCTCCCGATTGAGGGCCCAGGTGTCGAGTTCGATCCGGGAGATCGCCAGGTCGCGGGAGCGCTGCTTCGCGGCTTCGAGCAGCTCGCCTCCGTGGCCGCGGCGTTGAGAGGTCGAGGCAACGCACAGCTGATCCACGTACAAGATCCGGCCGGCGTGGCGGTACGGAGTCTCCTCGCGTTCCACTACCCGAGCCTGGAGATATCCCGCCACGCGGCCGTCTTCAATGGCGACGAACACGCAGCCGGACTCGAGCCAGCCCGAGTAGGCCTCCCTCGTAAGCGTGGAGTCGGATGGTTCTTTGAAGAGACTCGGATACCGATCCAGGTGCAGCGACTGGACTGCGCGATTGAGCCGCGCAACGTCTTCGTAGTCCTCGGGCAGCGCCGACCTGACATAGCTCGCCGGATTGGCCCCGACCATCACGCCGTGCGTGCGGCCTTCTGCGGCGCGACCACCACGCCGGGGATCCGCAGCGCTTCCGGTAGGACGGCCGCCTCGTCGTCGGTAAGGCCGGGACCTGTGAGCGCGCCATCGCGGCCGAAGAACTCGGCGTAGCGGGCGCGGTTGTCGGCGGCATAGCGATACGCCTGGGCCACGCCCACGACCTTGAGTTCGGGATGCTCGCGCAGCAATCGCGCAAGATCGTAGCCGTTGCTTCGAAGTTGCAGCAGCTGGCGGACGGTCAGCCGCGTGCCGTACATGAAGGGCTCGCCGCCCATGACGAGCGGATCGGACTTCACCCACTTGATCGTCATGGCTGCCTCCGATTGACGGGGAGTGGCGCGGTCAGACGCCGCGGTACATCCACTTCCACAGCGCGTTGCGCTTGTGTCGGTCGCCGGCGATCCGGCTGTTCTTGCGCAGGCTGGCGGTTGCGGCGTCGATCGCGCGATCCGCGGCCGCGAGTTCGCTCTCGCCGAGATCAGGCTGAACCGCCGCGCGCACACCGGCGCAGAGGGCGGCCAGGTCCAGCAACGACACGCCGCGCCGCCTGTAGATGGGAGCGACCCACTCGGCGTACTCGCGGAGCCAGCGAACGTCGTCCGCGGCGAGGCACATCGACAGGCGCTCCACGACGAGCTCCCCGTCGCGCAGAAGCCGGCGCAAACCAACCTCGTCGTAGCGTTCGCGGATCGTTGGATCGGTGTCGATGGCGGCCTCGAGGGCGCGCGCGGCGAGGGTCAGCGATGCGCGCCGGACTTTCTCGGCCGCGACGGGGAAGCCGCCCTTCATGTCTATCGGGGCGAGACCCATGTTGGGGTGGCGATGGCCCAACCTGATCGCGGCGCTGGCGCGGATGAACGTCTTGGATTGTGGCGACGCTGCAAGCTCGGTGCTGGGGGCGCTCTTCTCAGTCACGTCGATGAGTCTAGCCTGCCGCGCCTCTCGTCGCAGCCGGATAACCCATGGATTCTCGCCTCATGAACCCGGAGGGTAATTCGGCAGGATGATCCCATCTCCCGTCGGCTCGTCGCATGTCGCCAGGGCCTGACTGACGAACCGATTGAGATGGCCGTAGCGGACGACGATCACCGGCGAGACGCCCGATGCCGCCGGTGAGCTCAGAAGGTCGAAGTGCCACGTCACCACGTATGCGTGACCTCCTTGGAGGATGGCGGGGTTGAACGAGATTCCTTCGATCGAGCCCCAGTTCTCGTGCGTCGCGAAGGTGGTGGCTCCCATCTGGATCCCAGCTGGGATTGCTCCGTCGTCGCGCACAACGCTGGGCTGGCCGTCTGTGGCACGCCACAACGACCCAGTTATGTCCATCATCGACGTTTGGATCGTGACCCACGATTCTCGACTCCGGTCCACACCGATCGCAGGTTGGTCGCCGACCTCCGCTATGACGCCGTCCAGCCCTTCTTCAAGGTCGGTCCCTCGAAGGCCGAATGGGAGCAGGTCGAGCCTGCTCCAGTGGAACGTCGCCCGCACATCGATGACGGCGGGGTTTGCGCGCGAGGCGTCGCCATGGCAGACGGCGGCGATGGACATGCGGAAGTCCTGCGGGCCGGCCTGCGTGGGATCGGGCATGGCCGCAGCCATTGGAAAGGCTCCCCCGCCCAGGCAGCACGCTGTCGCGATGAGCGCGATGACGCGCGGGGTCATCGGTGGCGACGACGCCACCCACTCGCCGATCTTGCGGCCGAAAACCCAGGGCGCCAGGAGCAGCGCGGCCAGCCCGAGGATGTCGACCACCCGCGGTGACAACGTGAGCGCCCATGCCGCGAAAGCGATCGTGATCAGCACCACTACCCGGATGTAGAGAAGACTCCACGCTTGCGCACGGGTGAACGCAACCACCGCAATGGATGTCGTGCCGCAGAAGACGAGCAGAGCCGCGGCCACGACCACTGCTCGGAGCGGTGTGAGGGCCGCCGCGGATTGAAGTCCGAACACGAGCTCCGACCCAACAAGTGCCAGCAGAAACAGGACGGTAGGCGCAACCACTCCGGGCCCCTCGCTCGCTCGCGCGCCCGCGGGGACCAACTCGCCGACGGTCGCGGCAAAGAGGCGCGAGTGATAGGCGCGGGTCATCGACCGGCCAATCGTGTCGCTGGAGCCGAAAGCTTGGATGGCGGCATCGACGGATTCGTCTTCGTCCAGCCCGGCGCCGCCCGAGTTCTCGTAGGATTCCCAGAGATGTGCGAACAGCTCCTCGGCAACGTCCGAACGATCGCCGGCTGGGACGCTGGACCGGCTGAGAATGGACTCGACCTTCGCCTTGAGTCGTGCTTCCGCGGATCCCGTTGCGGCGCCCGTCATGACCCCAGAACGGTGTCTGCCGCGGCCTTGAACCGCGCCCAGTCCGCCCGCCCCTCGTCCAGCGCGCTCTCGCCCTGTGGTGTGAGCCGGTAGTAGCGGCGCCTGGGCCCCGACCTGGTGTCGACCCAGAACCCCACGATCAGACCGTCTCTTTCGAGGCGCCGCAGGGCAGGGTAGACCGTTCCCTCCGCCAGGTCGATCGCCCCCTCAGTCGAGCCCTTGAGCTCGGATACGATCTCGTATCCGTACATCTGCCGCCTACCCAGCAGCCCCAGGACGAGCAGTCCGAACTCGCCTCGCGACAGCTGAGGGCCAACTGCTCCGGCACTTCCCACCGACAATGGCTCCCCTTCGACCGGCCTCGTCCGGGGCCGATACCTAGCGATACTAGGTATGAACATTGTCCGCGTCAAGTGCAAGGACGAGATCGCCTGCGGCTACCAGGGGCCGCAGCCGAAGCTCGAAGCTCGGCGTCGATCGCGCCGGGCGTGGTGCAATGCCGGGCATCTCCGGCGCCGCCCGGCATCGCTCAGGCCCGGCGTGACCCCTCGATCGAAACCGCGTCTATCCAGCGTTCTCTGGCCTCGCGCAGTGCCAGCGTGCGAGGTCCGGGCTTCCCGTTCCCGATCGGGCGACCGTCAACGGCAATGACGGGCAACACGCCGCCAATGCTGGCGCACAGGGCCACTTCGTCCGCGGCGTACAGGTCGTCCAGCCGGAGGTCTTCCTCCGAGGTGCGCAGCCCGGCGTCGCCGGCATGTTCCACGAGCCACGCCCGGGTCGTACCGGCGAGCAGCCCCGTGCCCAGCCGGGGAGTGGCGCATACGTCGCCGCGAATCAGGAGGACGTTGGAGGTCGTCGCCTCCTCCACGCGGCCGTCCGGCGTGAGGAAGATGGCGTCGTCGGCGCCCGCCCTTTCGGCTTCGAGTCTCGCGTAGACGAGCTCGGCGCGGGAGGTGGTCTTGATACCGGCGATCGGCGAGCTCGGGTCGCGGCGGATGACGCTGACGATGACCCGCTTGCCCTCCGCGAGGTCGCGCGCAGATGCTCCATCGAACGGCCAAGCCTGGATTGCGACGGTCGCGGTGCCGCCGGCACCACCGAGGATGTTGCGGCTGGGGTCGTAGCCGCGGCTGACCGTGATTCGAACGGCGGCGTCGCCCGGCGGTTCGAGGCCGTCCCATCCCTCCGCTGCGAGCAGTTCGGCTATGCCGGTCGAGATGTCGCCGTCGTCGAAGCCGAGTTCGAATCCCATGGCGTCCAGGCTGCGATGCATTCGGGCCATGTGTCCGGCGAACTCGATAGGGACACCTCGCCGCGCCCGAAGCGCCTCGAACACTCCATCGCCGATCTGGAACCCACGGTCGTAGACCGAGAGATGTGGTTCGTCGGACGGCGTCAGCCGGCCGTTGAGCCATACATGGGAGGCGGCCGGCTTGTTCACGATGCTCCTGGCAAGGGGGTGGGGCGCCCCAGCCGAGGGGGAAGCTGACGCGCCCCGGTGCATCTTAAGCTCACCCGGCTGCCGGCGCATTTCGTTGCCATTTCGTGCGCCCGGCGCGCCCGAGTGCGCGCGGCCCGCGCCCGCAAGTTGCACCCGCCCGGCCGATCCTTCCACATTTCACATACCACTGGCGCCGCGAGAGAACGTCCGAGCCACCCAGGGCCCGGCGAGGCTCAGAGTCAGCTGGATTCACGCTCCAGCTGAAAAGTGCAAGGAAACGTCTCCACGCGCGGCCCGAACGGTCCTTCGATCCAGCGGCGCGCACATACCACGTGAATCCTGGAAGGACCGCAGCCAAAGAAGAGCCTCGGTGCCGAGGAGGTCGGCACCGAGGCAAGGGACCCGCTAATTACGCCCACCGGCCGGCCGGCGCATCAAGCCAGGCTTGCCTGGCTCATCGTCGTTGCTCGGTCCGCTTCTCGCTCACGCACCCAAAGCCAAGCTCGCTTGGCTCGCGCTCGCTCCGATGCTCCCGAGCGCCTAGAACTGCACTCGGCGGGCCGGTGAGCTGACGATGACCGCCGGGGCGCGCCGGCGGCCCCTGCGCGCCGGCGCGACCAGGGGTTACGCGGCCGCCCCGAGGTCGCCCTCGAGATCGGGGCCGGCGCCGAGGAGTTCCTCGGGCTCGCCCTCGATGGTGATCCGGGGGATCCACCGCAGGAAGCTCGGCATCCACCAGTTCCACTCACCGAGCAGCTTCATCAGCGACGGGAGCAGCAGGCTTCGGACGAGCGTCGCGTCCACGAGGATCGCTACGGCCAGGCCAACGCCGAGCTCCTGCATGAGCGAGAGCTGGATTGTGTAGAAGGCTCCGAAGACGCAGACCATGATCGCGGCCGCGCTGGTCACGGTGCCGGCGGTGATCGTGATGCCCTTGACCACCGCGTCGGTGGATTCGAGGCCGCGATCGCGCGCTTCCTTCACGCGGGTCAGGATGAAGACGTGGTAGTCCATGGACAGACCGAACAGGATCGTGAAGATCATTGCCGGTGCCCAGGCTTCCACGACGTTTGGCCGGATGCCGGTGATCTCCTTGAACCAGCCTTCCTGGAACAGCAGAACCAGGACACCGAAGGCGGCCCCGGCCGACAGCAGGTTCAGGATGATGGCCTTGAGCGGGATGATGATCGAGTGGAACGCCACGAGCAGAAGCAGGAAGCTCATGCCCAGGACGAACACGATCACGAGCGGCATCTGGCCGCCGTACCAGTTGGCGTAGTCCATCGTGAAGGCCGCGTCGCCCGCTACGTAGACCTGCGTGCCGGCGACCGAACCGAAGTAGCTCGGGACGACGGTCGCGCGGAAGGTCCGCGCCAGGTCCCAGTTGGTCAGATCGTTGGGGCTGCCGGGGATTGGAGTGGCAATGTCGGCGACGGTGCCGTCGCCCGAATACGAGACCTTGACCGCGGAACCATCGACGCCGCTGAACTTGCCGGCCTTGACGTCGGCGGAGAACCTGTCGATCGCGGCCGCGGTCTGCGGCTGCCTGGCATTCGTGACGATGATGTCCAGCGTCAGGTCGCGACCCTGGGGCCACTTGTTGCTCAGCAGCTCCCAGGCGCGGACGCCTTCCACGCTATGCGGGAGCGTCGTGACGTCGCTCGTGGTGGAGCCCAGCTGCAGCTTGGTGACAGGCAATGCCATGAGAACGAGCACGGCGGTGGCCGCGGTGGCCGCGATCAGAGGATGATTCGTGGCGCCTCGTACGATCGTGCCCCAGATGCCCCGCCCTTCACCACGGTCTCGCGCGAGGAACGGCACGCCGAACCGCGTGACCCAGCGATCGAGGATGGAGAGCATGGCCGGCAGGAAGGTGAGGCTTCCGACGACGGAGATCAGGACGACGGCAATCGAGCCGATTGCGATTGACTTGAACACCTCGTCATCGATGAGGAGCAGCGCGCCGAGCGAGATGGCCACGGCGAGGCCGCTGAAGAACACGGCCCGGCCGGCGGTGGAGCTTGCGACTTCGATGGCGCCGAGTTTGGTGCGAGCCTGGCCCTCCTGGGCTCGAAGGCTTTCACGCATGCCCGACCAGCCGCCGGCGGAGGTCCGAGTCACGATTCCAAAGAAGCTGACCGTACCGCGGCCGCGTTCCTGGCGGAAGCGTGAGATCACGAAGAGCGAGTAGTCGACCGCAACCGCGAGGCCGATGAGCACCACGATGTCGTTCACATACTGGCTCACGGGTGCCACGCTCTGGCTGTAGATGGCCACGAGCCCCATCGCCCCCAGGACGGCGGAGATCGCCAGCGTCAGCGGCACGACCGCGGCGACGAGGGAGCGAGACGCCACAATGAGGATCAGCAGGGTGATCAGCAGCGTCGGCAGCAGCAGGCCGTCGAGACTGCCGTTGACGTAGTTCCCGAACTGCTCGTTGATGATCGTGTGGCTGAACGTGTAGATCGTGAGGTTGGGGTACGCCGTCTTGAACTCGCCGGCGAGCGTGGTGATCGCGTCGGACTTGGTCTTGACCTCGGTTTCCGGGCCGGACACCTTGGCCGTTATGACCGCCGTGGTGCCGTCCTTGGACAACACGCCGGGCGCCTGATCGGGCATGGCTGCGGCCAGCGCGTATGGATCCACGACGGCGGGCAGCTGGCTCGCCGGATCGGCGTAGAAGACGGGCACGACCTTTCCGTCGACCGTGGCGGTCAGAGCCGCGAGCTTCGCGGTCATCGCCGCGATCGCCGCCTTGTTCTCGGCGGTGGCGAGTTGCCCGCCGGCGTTCGAGACGATGAGGTAGAAGGACTCGGTGTCGATCTTGACCTTGGTCTTGTCGCTGGCGTTGTTGTAGGCGTTGGTGCCTGCCTCGGACTCGCCGATCGACTTGCCGCCGTCCATGACGGACTGCGCGCGCTGCCCGCCCATGGCCGACGCGGTGAACATGAGGCCGACGATGAGGGCGACCCAGGCGACGGCCACCGGGAAGCGGTGCCGCGCACTCCAGACCGCGACCCTGACGGTCCACGGCTCCCTGCTCAGAACGGGCTCGCCGTTCGAGGTCTGTCGATTCACTTGGACTCTCCTCCAGTTCAAGCTCGAGCGTCCCGAGATGGGGCTCTGCCCGACGCGTTTGTGGCTCGTTTTCGAGGCCGCGCTCTGCGCCTCGACCTCGTGATGAGAAAGCTAGGGCCGGGCGTGTCCCGCGCCGTCGTCCGCTATGTCGAAACCAACCTCGTCCGGCGGAGTGAACGTCCGGTCATCCCTTCGGATGACGGCCTGCGCATCCGGTTGGCTTGAGGAGGACGGGCCGCCCGCCCGTTCGGTCTGTTAACGGGGAAAGGCCCCCGGGGGAGGAGCGGGAGCCTTTCGCGAGTTCTGCCGGTTGAGTGAAGTGCCTAGGCGGTGGCCACCGCGACGGGGATCGCCATCACCGGGGTTGGCTCGCGGAGCCCGTAGTCGCGGATCCGGCCGTCGCGCATCTTGATGACGCGGTCGCAGGCCTCGCCCACCTCGGTGTCGTGTGTCACGAGGACGATCGTCTGGCCGTGCTCGCGATTGAACTGGCGGAACAGCGCGAGGACCTCAGCAGAGCGCTCCGAGTCGAGGTTGCCCGTGGGCTCGTCGGCCAGGATGATCTCCGGCTTGTTGACGAGAGCTCGTGCGATCGCGACCCGCTGCTGCTCGCCGCCGGAGAGCTCCGCCGGCTTGTGGTTGGCGCGATCGGCCAGACCCACGAGCCCGAGCGCCTCGATTGCTGCGCCCCTGGCGCTCTTGCCCTTGATGCCGGCGTATTCGCAGGCGAGCATCACGTTCTCGACCGCGGTGAGCGTCGGGACCAGGTTGAAGTCCTGGAAGACGAAGCCCATCCGGCGAGCGCGGATCTTGGTCCGATCGTTGTCCGAAACGGATGCCACGTTCTGGCCGGCCAGATAGAGCTCCGGTGCGGGGCCGTGGTTTGGATCAGGGGCGTGGAGCAGGCCGAGGATGTGCATCAG
>PMBG01000112.1:18706-24059 GCA_003153755.1 Chloroflexota bacterium
GCCGTCTGCGGTCCTCGCTCACGGACATCGAAGTCCGCTCGCTCCGGTCCTCGCCGGCGTCTCGATCTGGCCTCGCCGGACAGTCGGCTTCTGGTTCTTTGGTGTGCCTCGGTTACTCGTAGCGGAGAGCGGTCACCGGGTCCAGCCGGGAGGCGCCCCAGGCCGGGACGAAGCCCGCGAGTGCGCCCAGACCGGTCGAGAAGATCAGTGCCGTGGCGGCGGTGCCGATCGTCAGGTCAAACAGGACGTTTCCGGAGGGGCGACCAAGGTCGTTGAAGACTGTGGTCATGACTGCGCCGATCCCCAGGCCGATGAGTCCTGCTATCAACCCGATGGAGGCCGATTCGAACACGATCTCCCTTCGGATCCGCCAGCGGGAGGCGCCGATCGCTCGCTTGATGCCTATCTCGCGAGTGCGCTCGGCAACCGCCATGGCCATCGTGTTCACCGTGGACAGCCCGCCGACCAGGAGGCTCAACATCGCGACGCCCGTGAGCACCAGGCTGAAGATCACGCTGATCGAGCCCAGGACCGCATCGAAGTCCTTGCCGTCCATGACGGTGTAGCTGCTACCGAGTGCCGCCTTCAGGCGTTCCTTCAGCGTCTCGGGGTCCACACCCTTGGTCGGGTAGACCGTGATGCTCGTCGCGAGATCGGACGCGGTCACCTTGGACTGGATGATCGGCGGAAGGCTCTTCACGAAGAGCAGCTGCGCCTGATCCAGCGGGACGTACGCGTCCTTGTCCGGCGCGGTCAGCGTCGGTGCCCAGATGCCGATGACCTTGAAGTCGACCGACCGCAGAGTGACCGTGTCGCCGACCTTGGCATTGAGCTTCCGCGCAAGGTCCGAGCCGAGAACGGTGACCTTGCTGCCGGTGTCCTGAGCCGTGATCTCACGACCCTGGGCGATGTCGATCTTGAAGGACTCGAGACCCTTGTCGCCGCCGGGGACGCTGCCGGAGATCATCTCCGGGGTGCCCATGCTGGCAGCAGAGCTGTCGTCGAGGAGCATGTCGATGCTCGGTGTCGCGGCCGCCACCCCGTCGATCTTCCGGATCGTGTCCAGGTCAGCGAGCGCGAGCGGCTGGATCGTGCCGCTGAACATGGAGCCCACGCTCACGATGTCCTTGTCGGCGTAGTACTTGCTTCCGCCGTTGATCAGGGCGTTCATCTTGTTGGCCATAGAGCCGAAGACGACGAGCGCCATGATCCCGATGGCGATGCCGCTGATCGTCAGCCCGGATCGTAGTTTGCGGCGACCGAGGTCGCGAAGCAGTCGCATGGTTTCTCTCCCTGGGTTAGTTGCTTCCCACTCGAGGACGCCATCCGGCGTTCATCTCGTTGGTGACAAAGCTACGGGCCGAGGCGGCCGGCGCCGTCGTCCGCTGTGCCGAAACGGCGGTAGCCCAGGGAGTGAACCCACCGTCATCCCTGCGGATGACAACCTTGCTCCGGCGGGCGGCGCGAGGATGATGGGGCGGGCGCCGGTCGATGGGAGGGGCGGCTACGCGCCGTGATCGGACCGGTCGCGTCGGGAGCCTCGGCCCCGGTACGTCAGACGAGGCCCGTCTCGTAGGAGAGGATCACGGCCTGGACCCGGTCTCGGAGATCCAGCTTGGCGAGCACTCGCGAGACGTGCGTCTTGACGGTCGTCTCCGAAATGACCAGCTTCTCCGCGATCTCGGCGTTTGAGAGCCCCCGAGCCACCAGCTTCAGCACTTCGAGCTCGCGTTCCGTCAGTTCGTGCAGCGCCGGGATCGAATCCTCATTTACCGGCGGGAACTTGCTGGCGAGGCGGTCGAGGAGCCGCCGCGTTATGGATGGCGCCAGGAGCGCTTCGCCCGAGGCAACGATCCGGATCGCCTCGACGAGATCCTCCGCGGGAGCATCCTTGAGCAGGAATCCGCTGGCGCCGGCACGGAGAGACTCGATCACGTACTCGTCGAGCCCGAAGGTGGTCAGGATGAGGATCTTGATCGGCTCCTCCACGCCCGGCCCCGCGAGTTCGCGAGTGGCGGCGATTCCGTCCATGACGGGCATGCGGATGTCCATGAGGACCACGTCCGGCTTCAGGCGCCGCGCGAGCGCTACCGCGGACGCTCCGTCCCCGGCTTCGCCCACGACCTCCAGATCTGATTCCGCCGACAGGATCATCCGGAAGCCCGTTCGGAGGAGCGGCTGGTCGTCGACCAGGATCAGGCGCGTTGTCACAGGTCACCCTCTTGTGTGCGGCGGTCGCCGGATGCGGGCTGTTCGGCTGGATGAGGAGGCAGCATTCTCACGATCATGGGCGGAATCCCACGCGGCCGCACGATGCCGCCGCTGCGCGCGGGCTTCTGCGCGCGATCCCGTTCTCCGCGGCGCTCCCGCGGGTCGGAGTCGCGGTTCGCCTCGGGGACGGGCTTCATGGCGGCCATGGACACCGCGCGCTGCTCCCTTGCGTCGGCGCTGTCGTCCGGGTCGATCGGCATCCGAGCGTAGACGCGATAGCCGCCGGTGAGAATCGGTCCGGCCGTGAGCTGGCCCCCGAACAGCGCGATACGCTCCTTCATTCCGATCAAGCCGTGGCCGCCGCCGCTTTCGCGCAGGGCGAGGAGTGGTGCGGCGGCGCCTCGGCCGTCGTCCACGACTTCGATCTCCAGCGCGTCTGGGTGGTACGCAACGGTTACGCGGGCGGTCGCCCTCCCGGCGTGCTTGACTGTGTTCGTCAGGGCCTCCTGGATGATGCGATACGCGGCCAGGTCCATGCCGGGCGGGAGGCAGCAGGTAGAGCCCGTGATCTCGAACGCCACAGGGAGGCCGGTCTGGCGTACCTGGGCGATGAGGCGGTCCACCTCACCGAGCCCCGGCTGCGGCCCGGTACCCGGATCGTCGGCGCGAAGGACCTCCAGCATGCGCCGCATCTCCGTTAGTGCCGTCCGTCCGGCCGACTCCACGGCCTCCAGCGCACCGCGCGCGGCGGCCGGGTCCTTGTCCGCGACTCGCCGGGCGGCCGCCGCCTGCACGACCATGACGCTGACGTGGTGCGCGACCACATCGTGGAGTTCGCGGGCTATGCGGCCCCGCTCCTCGATCACGGCGATGGATGCCTGCTCGAGTTTCTCCTTGTCCGCCTCCGACGCGCGGTCCTCTATCTCCCGTTTGTAGGCGCGCCGCACGCGCATGTTGTCGCCCAGAAGCCACGCGACGCCGAACGCCACGTAGGACTGGCCGAAGATCTCCGGCCACGGCGCCCCCGGGTGGAATACCACGTAGGAGATGAGGCTCACGAACATGCATGCGGCCGAAACGGTGGCGGCCAGCAGCGCCCGGCGCCTGGGTTCGTGCGCGGCCACGGTGTAGAAGGCGACGAAGACGCCCAGATAGCCGCCCGCGTCGCTGTTCTCGCTCAGGTAATACAGGGTTATGGCGGAGCCGGTGATCATGAGGGTCCGCATCGGATCACGGCGGCGCCACGCGATCGGCACCGTCTGCAGCAGTAGCAGCGGCACGCTTACCAGGTCCAGCCGCATACCCTCGTGCCATGCCGTGAACAGGACGACTGCCGTGATCACGGCGGCCAGTGCCTTGTCGGCGAGGTCCTGATTCCACTTAACCAGCCGAAGCGGCCGGATGAGAATCGAGAGCGTGAGGTGCATGCGCGCACGGTACGCCCGACATGCGCTCTTTGCATCCACCTGCCGGACTTAAGGAGCCACTACCTGCGGAGGATGACCCGGGACGCGGACCGCGGGCGAATCCTGACAGCCTCTGACATGCGAACGCAGCAACATGGCGGGAGTGTTCGGCGCCAGGTGCCGGCCGGTCCGAGGTTCATGCGATGCGCACACTGTTCATAGCCGGGTTCGGCCCGATCGTCCGTGACCTTGATTCGTCGCGCCGTTTCTACGAGGGAACGCTAGGGATACCGCTCGAGGGCGACGACGACTACCCACATTCCGAGGCCATCGGCGGTGACAAGCACTTCGCGCTGTGGCGCCTCGAGGACGCGGCCGAGTCGTGCTTCGGAACGAGTGCGTGGCCGGCCGATCTGCCCGCGCCAACCTCGTGGCTCGAGTTCGATGTGGAGAACATGTCCGAGGCGGTGGCGGAGCTGGAGCGCGCGGGTCACCGGCTGCTCGTGAGGGACCGCACCGAACCGTGGGGCCAGGTCGTGACGAGGCTTCTAAGCCCCGAAGGAATCCTCGTGGGCGTGACGATCACGCCCTGGATGCGAAGCGAGCCCGAGATGGTCGGCGCGGGAGCAGCGGGATCGTAGCGGCCGAGCCTCGGCGCAACGGCCACCGGCCCGCACTGGCCGGTGCTTGGTAGCGGCCACCGGCCCGCCCCGCGTTCCTTGCCATTTGTCCACCCGGAGAACCGTACGTCGTGTGCCAGTGGTTTCATGCCACTCCCAGCGCCCGAATCGGGGTGTGAGGCGCCGGATATGCCCGTCTAGAGGCTCCGCCAGACCTCGGCCGGCCCGTGTGCACCTCATAAGGTTCCGGGGGTGGGCATCTGTCATGTTGCGGCGTCGCGGACTCGCCTAACGTTCCTCGGGTGAACAACTGGCATAATCGCCTCGCTCGCGCCGGGCCGGCCCGCTCGCGCCGGGCCGGACCGCCGCCCGATTTTGCGCCCCCGGCTCGCGTTTGCCGCGCTGCCACCGAACGCCTAGAGCATCTCTCCGTGCGACCAGCCGGTGGGCTCGCCTTCGGTCGGGCGTGGCTCTTCGCCGGGCGCGTACTCGAACTTGGGCTCGCGGCGCCCGGCCTTCATCTTGGGCACTGCGCCGCCGGCGCGCTCCGGCTCGGCCCCTTCGACCGCGCCGGCATGAGGCTGTTCGCCGGAGCCCGGAGCGAGCCCCGGCAGAGGCAGGCCGGATGTTCCCTCTATGACGCCCACCCCGTAGGGCACCCACTTGCTGGGGTCCTGAAGCCGATGCGCGGCCTCGTTGCCCCGGCGGTGCGTTTGTTCGAATCCGGCCGGCTCGATCCAGAGGCCGTCGCCCTCGAGAAGCCCCGCCACGCCGCCCTGGCCCGGTTCCGAGCGCGGGTGCTGGCAGTAGCTGCACGAGGCCTTGTCGTGCGGCGTGTACTGGATCGGCTCCTCGTACGTTGTGATGTAACCCTCGTAGTTGCGCAGGATCACCTTGTGATCGGAGTAGCTGATCAGGTAGTTGGGCATCACCGGGATCTTGCCGCCGCCNNGTAGATGTAGTACGGCCGGATCCGGTTCTCGACGAGCTTGTGAACCAGCGAACGCATGATGTGGACGCAGTCGTTGACGCCGGCGAGGAGCACCGACTGATTGCCGAGCGGGATGCCCGCGCGCGCCAGCCGATCGCACGCGCGCGAGACCTCGGGCGTGATCT
>PMBG01000112.1:24071-43472 GCA_003153755.1 Chloroflexota bacterium
GCGGATGATCGACTCGAGCAGCTTGGGCGCGAGCGTGAGGGCGTCGCCGCCGGAGATGAGCACGTCGCGAACCTGCGGGGTGCGGCGCAGGTAGTCGAGCTGGGCTTCGTGCTCGGCACGGTTGAAGTTCTGGCTCGCGTCGCCCACGATCCGCGACCGCGTGCAGTAGCGGCAGTAGCTCGCGCACTGCGTTGTGACGAGCATCAGGACGCGGTCGGGATATCGGTGGACCAGGCCCGGGACGGGGGAGTGTCGGTCCTCGGCGAGCGAGTCCTCCATCATCGCGGTGAACGCTTCGTGCTCGCAGTCGGTGGGGATGACCTGGCGGCGGATCGGGTCGTTGGGATCGTCGGGGTCTATCAGGCTGATGAAGTACGGCGTGATGTCCACGCGGAACTTGTCGGGAGCCGAGAGGCCGTCGCGCTCGTCGGGAGTGAGGTTCAGGATCTGCTCGACCTCTTCGAGCGTGTTCACGCGGTTGGACATCTGCCAGCGCCAGTCGTTCCAGCGCTCGTCGGGGACATCGGCCCAGATGGGGGCGCGGCGGCTCACGGCGGGGCGTCCGTCCGGGCCCAGGGCACGCGCCGGATCGCGGCGGTTCACGAACGGGGTCTCGGCCGCCGGCGTCATGCCGTGGCGGGCCTCGGGAGCGTGGGCAGAGGCGCGCGCGATCGAATCCGGACCACCGGACTTGGTACTGGCCATCGCTCGCCTCCGGGCGCTGAACGCATAAACGCTATGCAGTCTGCATGCGGAGGCGATCATACAACGGGTGTCGCGAAACGGCGCATGGCCCGTTAGTGGACCATCTGACGGGCCGGCCGGGACACGGACGTACCGGTCTTCGCGAACTCGCGGCCAAGGTCTGGCCGGCCACAACCGATGCCCCTACTCGACCTCCGTTTCAGGGCAAACCAGCGTTGATGGTTTGCCGCAAGATGCGGGATGATCTACGAAACATGTGCCGACGCCCGTTAGGAGTAACACGCCGATGAACACGCCCGCCGCGGGCCTGATCCAGAACCCCGTACTGCGCGGTTTCCATTCCGACCCATCGATCTGCCGCGTCGGCGACGACTACTACATCGCCACGTCCACGTTCGAGTGGTTTCCGGGCGTCGTGCTGTCGCACTCGCGGGATCTGGTCAACTGGCGGACCGTCGGCCACGCGCTCACTCGCATCTCCCAGCTCGACATGCGCGGCGACCCGAACTCGGGCGGTATCTGGGCGCCCTGCCTGACCTACTCCGACGGCCTGTTCTGGCTCATCTACACCGATGTGCGCGGTTGGACCGGCAGCTACAAGGACGTCCGCAACTTCCTCGTGACGAGCCCGTCGATCGAGGGCCCTTGGTCCGAGCCGACCTACCTGAACGCGAAGGGCTTCGACGCGTCGCTCTTCCACGACGAGGATGGGCGCAAGTATCTCGTCCAGATGATCTGGGACGCGCGACCCAACAAGAACCCGTTCGCCGGCATCATCCTGCAGGAATACGACGTCAAGGCCGGCAAGCTCGCCGGGCCGACGACTCGCATCTTCGGCGGGACGAGTCTCGGCCTCGTCGAGGGCCCGCACCTCCTGCGGAAGGACGGCTGGTATTACCTGACCTGCGCCGAGGGCGGCACGTTCACGACACACGCGGAAACGGTCGCCCGGTCCAGGACCCTCACCGGCACGTACGAGGAGATGCCCGGCAACCCGCTGATCAGCTCCATCAGCGACCGCGAGAATCCGCTCCAGAGCGCCGGCCATGGCTGCCTCGTGCAGACCGCCGCCGGCGACTGGTATTTCGCGCATCTCTGCCGCCGACCCATCGTCAAGGGACGATCGGTACTCGGCCGCGAGACCGCCATCCAGAAGATCATCTGGGACAAGGATGGCTGGCCCAGGCTCGCTCAGGGCGGAGTCCTCCCGGCCGTGGAAGTTCCCGGCCCGGGCATCCCGCTCCAGCCGTGGCCGCAGCTTCCGGCGCGCGATGACTTCGACAAGCCCGAACTGGGCGTCCAGTGGCAGAGCCTGCGCCAACCGCTCGGCCCCGAGCAATACAGCCTCACCGAGCGCCCGGGCTGGCTTCGCCTGAAGGGCAACGAGAGCATCGTCTCCAAGTTCAACCAGACGATGGTCGCCCGACGGCAGCAGGCCTTCCACGTCGTGGCGTCCACCTCGTTCGAGTTCGCGCCGGAGGACTTCCACCAGACGGCGGGTCTCGTGGCGTTCTACAGCACCGAGGACTTCTACTACCTCTATGCCACCCGGGCCGATCACTCGACCCTCGCGCTCGGGCTGATGATGTGTGACAAGGGCAACGTCAGCCATCCCGTCGAGAAGGAATACGACATCTCGGGCCAGAAGCGCATCTACCTCCGCGTCGAGATCGACATGGAGCGCCTGCGCTTCTACACGAGCACGGACGGCAACGACTGGCACCCGGTGTCGGACGAGTTCGACGCCTCGATCCTCTCCGATGAGTACGCGATTCCCTGCGCCTTCACCGGCAACTTCGTGGGAATGGCGTGCCAGGACCTCAGCGGTCTGGGCCGCTCGGCGGACTTCGACTGGTTCGAGTACCGCGAGTTGTAGGCGGGCGAACGCTTCGGCGATCGACGAAGGCGGGCGGCGCGAGTCGTCCGCCTCGTCATTTGGCAGATGGAATCGGTGCTCCGCACTCATCGAACGGGCGCATACTTCGGGCCTCGCGCGCGGTCGGAGGTGGCCGGCCGTCGACGGGGATGGAGGAGGGTCCGATGAGGTTCGGTGGAATTGGGCGTCGCTTCGCTCTGGCCATGGTGTCGATCGTCGCCCTTGGGGCGATGCCCGGAAGCGTCTTCGCGGATGGCAACGCGGCCCCGGTCGTAACGGCGTCCGTGACGCCGGTCTCCGCGGGCGAACGCCAGCCGGTGATTGCCTCGGCGACTTTCACCGACGCGGATTCGACGGACGGCTTCACCTGCCAGATCGATTACGGAGATGGTGGGTTGTTCGCGACGGGCACGATCTCCGGCAACACCTGCACGGGCCCGGGGCATCTGTACAAGACGACGGGCAGCTTCGTCGTCCTCGTCTTCGTGACCGACAACCTGGGCGCCACCGGGTTCGGGATGGCCTCCGTCAGCAACTACAACTACCCGCCGGACTTTCCTAGCGGGATCCTCCTGTTCGGGAGCACTCCGCAATCTCGACCGGAAGTCGGCAGGACCAGTGTGATTGCGCTGCCGTTCAGGGACATGGGGTCGGCCCTGTTCGGCGATCCGATCGAGACCTACACGTGCACCGTGAACTACGGCGACGGCACCGGCCCACAGGCCGGCACGTACATCCCGATGTGGAGCTACTTCTCGTACCCGACCTGTCTGGGGCCCGACCACGTCTACCAGACGGCCGGCACTTACACCATCAGCGGCACCGTCATCGACAGCGGATACGCATCGGGTTCCACGTCGAGGCAGGTCACCGTCGCGCCGCCGTCCAGTCTGGTCATGACCGCTCCCGCGGACCAGAACATCACGAGCCTGATGGCAGCCCAGTACCTTTTCGGCAACTACCCCTATTCGCTCGGTTCCTTCGTCGATCCCAACGGTGCCGGGGCCGGTCCATGGAGCTATGTCGTCGAGTGGGGCGACGGAGGGGGAGCCACCGGCAGGACGACTTCTCAAGGTGCTCTCACCGTCAACCACTTCTACCTCGCCGGCTCGTACCGAGGCCACCTCACAGTCACCGACGCCGCCGGATGGAGTGGCGACGCCTACTTCAACGTCACCATGGCGAGTGACATCCTCTTGTCCATGGGCGAAGGACACGGCTATGCGACGGAAGGAGTCTCCGAGCCGTTCGAGCTGTTCTGCTTCGACCCCAACGTCTATGCGCAAACCTTCGACATCCACCTCGACTGGGGCGACGGGTCGACGCAGGACATTTATGGCGCATCGAACCCCCTCCCTCTGAACCTCGCTCACACCTACGTCGCCGGCGGGGGCACGATCTATCGGGGCTTCGGGTCCGGATACACGCTCATAGCGACGGTCACGGACTCGCTTGGCCACCAGAAGACCTGGTCCTCTCTCGTCGGCGTGCAAAGTCTCGCCCCCGTCATCGCGGCTCCTCCCGTCAAGGTCGCCGCAGGCGACACCGGACTGGTCACGATCGCCTCGTTCACGGATTTGAGTGTCGGGCCCTATTCCGTCGCGGTGACTTTCCCCAACGGGTACATCTACCAGCCGGCGAATCCGACTCCGGGCCCAATCCAGATCCCGGCGCCAGCTCTGAGCACCGGTTCCTACCAGATCCAGGTCTACGACCACACCGGGATGCAATCCACGGTGACTGTCACGGTTCAGGTCGGGGACCCCACGCCGCTCCTGTACGACCCCACCTGGAGCACGAATTCCGGTGTCGAGGGATGGGCATCGTCCCTGTCCGTCTCGTTCTCCGATTCTGGCAATTCCGGAGGAACGTACACCTGCTCCGTTGACTACGGCGACGGCGCGGGTGCGCAAGCGGCAACGATCAGCGGGACCCGCTGCGTCGGTCCCGACCACTACTACACCATTCCGGGAACCCATGCCGCAACGATTTCAGTCACAGCCAGCAACGGCGCAGTCGGCACGCTTCAGACGACCCTAATCGTGTCCAACACGCCCCCATCGATCAGCAGCTTCACGCTGCCGAGCCTTGCGGCCACCGGCGAAGTCGTGAACGCGTCCGCGGTCTTCGGCGATCCGGGCATGGTCCTCGGCGAGACTTACGGGTGCTGGATCGATTTCGGCGATGGATCCGGAAATCAGACGGGATCGGTTGCCGGCACGGCGTGCAATCTCCCGGCTCACATCTATTCGCAGGCGGGCACGTACGTCGTCACGGTGGGTGTCGCCGACGGTCACGGACTCACCGACTACGCGACATCTTCCATCCAGGTCGTCGACCGGCCTCTGACTGTCGGGCCGGTTACTGCCCCAGCGACCGCGAACGTCGGGTCGCCCGTGACCGCTTCGGCCAACTTCACGCCGACGGGTCGCTCCGAGACGTACACCTGCACGGTCGACTACGGTGACGGAACCGGACAGACCGCCGGGGTGGTCTCCGGAACGAACTGCACCGGTCCCGATCACGCGTACCTCGTGGCCGGCGACATGTCGATCACGATCACGGTCACCGGCTCGGTCTCCGGATCGGCGTCATCCAAGGGCTCGATCCACGTCGTGAAGCCGGGGATCCCGGTCGGCGCGGTCTCGATCCCCGATCCATCGTGGGTTCGTAACTTCACGAGCGCGTGGGCGGACTTCGTCCCGTCGCAGCTGGCTGAAACCTACACGTGCACCGTGGACTACGGTGACGGAAACGGCGCACGCCCGAGCACGATTTCGGGTTCCACCTGCGTAGGCCCATGGGCCACATACAACAACGCGGGTTCGTACACGGTGACGATCGCAGTGACCGGATCGATCTCGGGCACGGGCCTATCCACCACTCCCGTCACCGTCGCGATTCCTCCGAAGATGGACGCGATCCATGCCCCGGCCTCCACGATCGCGGGTTCGGCCATCTCGGCGTCGGCGGACTTCACTCCGCCGCCCGCATTCAATCCGACCTACACCTGTCTCGTCGACTACGGAGACGGCACCGGGCAGCAGGCCGGGACCGTGACGGGGCATACGTGCCAGGGACCCAGCCACACCTACACCGCCTGGGGCACGTACAGCATCTCGGTCGTGATCATCGTCTGGATCCGACCGGATGCATCGATCTCGATTGCCGGCTCGCAGACGATCTCGGTCAGCCCCGCGACTCCGATCGTGGGATCCGTTTCCGCGCCCGCGTCGGCCGTTGCCGGCGTGCCGGTGTCCGCCTCCGCCTCCTTCACGCCTACCGGACGCGCCGAGACCTACACCTGCACAGTGGACTACGGTGATGGCAAGGGACGCCTCGCCGGCGTCTTGACCGGGACGAGCTGCAAGGGTCCCGGCCACGCATACGCGACCACGGGTAGCTTCACGATCACGGTCCGGGTGACCGGCTCCGTCAGCGGATCCGGATCGGCCACCACTTCGATCGACGTCACCCTGCCCACCATTGCGGTGGGTGCGTTGTCCGTACCGGCCTCGGTCAAGGAGGGAACCACCGTGACGGCCTCGGCCTCGTTCACGCCCACCGCCTTGAGCCAGACCTACAAGTGCACGGTGGATTACGGTGACGGACTCGGGGCCAAGGCGGGTACGGTCTCGGGCACGACCTGCAAGGCGGCCGCCCATCTCTACGGACGGCCCGGCTCGTTCACGGTAACCGTCAGCGTCAACGGCTCGGCAGGTTCGACCGGACTCTCGTCGAAGACCGTGACCGTCGCAAACGTGGCTCCGGTCTTCACCAAGTTCTCGGTAACCAAGGCGGCCAAGGTCGGATCTACCGTCACCATGTCGGTGACGTTCACCGATCCCGGCTCATCCGAGTCCTATCGAGTGTTCGTGATATGGGGCGACGGCACCAGCTCTACATACTTCCTCGGCTCTGCCATTCGAAGCACGAGCGCGACTCACGTATACACGAAGGCCAGCGTGTACATGGTGACCTTGAATATCGGGGATGATGCCGACGTGACGGCCGCCAGCCTGGAGGTGGGCGTCTTTGACCCGGCCAGGACCCTGACGGGATCGGGTACGTTCGCGTCCGAAGCCGGCTTCTGCCAGCTCACGCCAAAGTGCAACGTTGCATCAACGGGTACTTACTCGGTTAGCGCCAGGTACGCGAACGGCGCCACGACGCCCACGTTGTCTCTGTCCATATCGGCCAAGGAGTTCGCATTCAGCACGACCACTGCCGATTGGGTGGTCACCGTCGACGGAACATCTACGATCCAGGGCACCGCGACTGTCAACGGGAAGACCGGCTATAGGTATTACATGGTGTTTACCGACGGCAGTCCCGATTCGTTGAGCATCGGCATCATGGACCCGAGCGGCGCGAATGTCGTCTATTCGCCGGGACTCGTCCAACTCAAGTCCGGATCGATCGTGATCAAATAGCCGAACGCTTCGGCGATCGACAAAGGCGGGCGGCGCGAGCCGCCCGCCTTCTCATTTGGCGAGTGCCCGCTCCAGCGCGATCGCCTGCAACCCGATGATCGTCATCGCGTCCCCGATATCGCCACGTGCGACCATCGCCATCGCGTCGTCGAACGGCACCCAGCGAATCTCCAGCTGCTCCGTGCCTTCAGGCGCGGCCGTGCCCGCTTCGAGGTCCGTCGCGGCATAGATAACCGCGACCTCGTCCGTGACTGAGTTGGAGAGGTCGCAACGGCATAGTTCGCGCCACGTCCCGCCGCTGTAGCCGGTCTCCTCGGCAAGCTCGCGCCGCGCCGCCTCCTCGGGCGACTCGTCGAAGCGGCCGCCGCCCTCCGGCAACTCCCATGAATATCGATCGAGTGGGTAGCGGAACTGCCCCACCAGCAGGACCTGATCACGTTCGGTGTCCAGTGGAACGACGCCGATCGCGCGGTTGCGGAAGTGCACCACGCCGTAGATGCCAGGCTCCCCGTCGGGACGGATCACGTCATCGTGATGAATCTGGATCCACGCGTTCTCATATGCGAGGCGACGAGCCACTCGACGCCAGGGGTTGCTCTCGGCAGTACTCATGACGCCATCGTATCGAACCCGCTCGCGGGCCGTGCCCGAGGGAACCGCGGGGCCGGCCATCTCGTCCTTGCCATACCAACTGGAAGCCGATCCGCCATCACCGGGTCGAACGAGGAGAACGACATGGACGACAGGAATCCCGGATCCGAGATGGACTCGGCGACCCGGCCACCTTCCACGGAGACTCGCCGCAACAGGCCCGAGATCCTGACTATCGGCCGAGCACTCGCCGTCACGGCCGCCGCGAGCCTCTTGATCGGCCTGATCGCGGGTCCGATCATCAGCAACCATGCGACGATCGGCGCGGATCCCACAGGCGCCCCGGAGCACACGATCACGGTCTCCGGCACGGGTCAGGTCAGCGTGGCCCCGGACATCGCCGACGTGGTGTTGGGCGTGACGGTTCAGAAGCCCACGGTCACGGAGGCTCAGTCCTCCGCCGCCACCTCGATGAATGCCGTCATTGCGGCGGTCGAGAAGCGTGGCGTGGCCGCCAAGGACATCGTGACGGTCAATCTGAACCTGAGCCCCGTCTATGACTACAGCAACAGCGGCTCGGCGCCGAGGCTCGTAGGGCAGCAATTCACAAATACGGTCCGCGTCACCGTCCGCAGCATCTCCAGCATCTCGGGCGTGATCGACGACGCGATATCCGCCGGCGCGACCACACTCCAGGGCGTCACGTTCCGGGTGAGCGATCCCAAGACGATCCAGACGCAGGCACGTCAAGTGGCCATGGCCGATGCACGTGCCAAGGCCGATGCGCTCGCCGGTGCGGCCGGCGTGTCCGTGAAGGGCGTGGCTTCGATCACCGAATACACATCGCAAACGACGCCGGTTGTCGCTTCCGGGTACGCACTTGACTCGAAATCCGCATCAACGCCCGTCCAGACCGGGACCACCGACGTGATCATCTCGGTGACGGTGAGCTATCTAATCGGCTGAGGCCGTCCATTCGGAAGAGATCGGAGCCGGCGGGCGGAAGTCCGCCGGCTCCGTTGATTCGTTGTCGTCGCGCAATCACCACTCTTATTGGTTCACTTTTCTGCCGGGCGGCCCGCCGACGGCGGGAACAACGGCAGGGGCCAAACACGGGCCGCAGGTCGGAATATGCTTTAGCCATGCGACTCGACCTGACCAAACGAAGCGACTACGCGATCCGCGCGATGCTGGCCCTGACAAAAGCCGGCGGACTTCTGAGCAGCCGCAAGATCGCGGAAGAAATGAAGATTCCGCCTCGCTTCCTGCCGCAGATCATGGGGGACCTCACGCGGGCCGGTCTGGTCGACGCCACGCCCGGGCGCGCCGGCGGCTACAGGCTCACCAAGCCGTCCGACACAGTGACGATGCTCGAGGTGATCGAAGCGATCGAAGGCGATCCGCACCGCCAGATCTGCGTGATGCGCGGCACCCCGTGCGGCCGCGACGGCGAATGCGGCGTCCACGACATCTTCTACGCGGCCGAAGGGGCGCTGCTTGCGCGTCTCAGCGGTGCCACACTCCAGAGCGTGATCGACAAGTACCACGCCAAGGAAGCCGAGCTGTCATCCGCGTCCGCCGGAGAGGCCAACTAGCCTCCGGCTCGGGCCTGTCGCTGCCGCGCTTCCCACTCTTCGAGCAGGATGCTCATGTGGATCTCGTCCCAGAAGCGCCCGTCGCGGAATATCGCTTGACGCGCCCGGCCTTCGACAACGAAGCCGCATTTCTGGTAAGCGCGGATCGCTCGCTCGTTGAATTCGAACACCGTCAGCGCCACACGGTGCAGGGCGAGCCGTGTGAAGGCGTGGGCGAGCATCAATTCGGTCGCGTCACTGCCGTAGCCGTGCCCCCAGGCATCGCGCTCGCCGATCGTGATGTGGAATAGCGTGGACCCGTTGTCACCGTCAAGCTGGCTGAATGCGCATGTGCCGATCAGCCGGTCCGTGTCCCGCAGGTGGATGGCCATCGCCAGGAAGTCCGAACCCATGATCCGCGTGTAGAAGAAGCGCTGGATCTCGTCGCTCGACAGGGGCGCCTGCTGGTATCGGGTCAGGCGCGCCACTTCCGGGTCCGCGTACCAGCGGGTGAAGGCCCGCAGGTTGTCGGCGCGATGGCGGCGGAGTACGACCAGGCGGCCGAGGATTGCCTCCGGTCGCCAGGACTCTCGTTCATGGACGGCTGCCATCGGGCCTCCGAGTTCGCCTGTACGGATCGAGCAGGTCGCGTCGAGCGGACTTCACCAGGCGAAGGTATACCATCGCCGCCATGCGTGGCTGGAGTGAGCTCGCGGACCGGGTCGCCGCAACGACTCGCACCTCGGAAAAGACCTCGTTACTGGCGCGATACCTGGCGCCGCTCGAGGAACCCGAGCTGCGAGCTGCCGCTACGTTCCTTGCCGGGCGGCCGTTTGCCGAGACCGATCAGCGGGCAATGGGCCTGGGATGGGCGACCATCGCCGCCGTCGTGAGCAACCTGGCTTCGGCACCGGCCGGGGCTCTCGGTGAAGCCTACGATCGCTCCTCCGACCTGGGGCAGGCCGTTGCCGAAGTGCTCTGGCTCCGCCCCGAAGAGCCGGACGCATTCCGCTGGCCCAGCCTGACCGAAGTCGCCGCGACTTTTTCGGAGATGGAGGCCGTCTCGGGCGCCGCGGCAAAGGGCGCGATCCTCGCGGATCTTCTCCGCCGTTGCGATTGCCTCACCGCCAAGTACGTCGTGAAGATCCTCACCGGGGAGTTGCGCATCGGGCTGCGCGAAGGATTGCTCGAGGCCGCCATCGCCGCCGCATTCGACCGCCCGCAGCCGGATGTGAGCATGGCGCTGATGCTCACCGGCGATACGGGCGAGACCGCCGTCCTCGCCAGGACGGACCGGCTACGCGAGGCCCGACTCCGACTCATGCACCCCATCAAGTTCATGCTCGCCTCGCCGGCCGAGGATGCGGCGGACATCGTCTCGCGCCTGGGACCAACGGTCTGGGTCGAGGACAAATACGACGGGATCCGCGCTCAACTCCACCGCAAGGGCGACGTGGTCCGGCTCTACAGCCGCGACCTTCATGACATCAGCGAGCAGTTCCCCGAGATCGTGAAGGCGGCCCGCGGCCTTGATTGGGATGGAATCCTGGACGGCGAGATCCTCGCGTACGCCCACGGTCACGTGCTGCCTTTCCTGAAGCTCCAGGCGCGGCTGGGCCGCAAGGATCCCGGGGCCGAGATCCAATCCGAGATACCCGTGATCTACGTGGCCTTCGACCTGCTGGCGGTAGGTCCGCGAACGGCAGCGTCAACGTCCGCGGCGTCAACGTCCGCGGCCGCCGCCAACTGCGCGGCCGGCAACGGAACGGCGAATTCGGCGGTGGAGCCGCTTCTCTCGGTGCCGCTGGTGGAGCGGCGCCAGCGACTCGAAGCCCTCTGCCTGCCGTGCGCCGATGACGGTGGCCGCTTCGCGCTGTCGCATCAGCTCGCGGCCGATTCCGCGGAGATGCTGGACCGAGTCTTCGACGAAGCTCGCGCCCGCCGCAACGAGGGCCTGATGGTGAAGGACCCGCAGAGCGGGTACTTGCCGGGTCGCCGGGGCATGGGCTGGCTGAAGATGAAGCGGGCCCTCACGACAATCGATTGCGTCGTGACCGGAGTCGAAGTTGGGCACGGCAAGCGTCACGGCGTCCTCTCGGACTACACGTTCGCCGTCCGTGACGAATCCATCGGGCGTCTTGTCGCGATCGGGAAGGCGTACACGGGTCTCACCGACGCGGAGATCGCCGAGATGACGCGATGGTTCGAGGCTCACACGGTTCGGCAGCTGGGTCGTTTCCGCCAGGTCGAGCCTCTCGTGGTCGTGGAGATCGCGTTCGACGTCATCCAGCGTTCGAGCCGCCACCAGTCCGGGTTCGCGCTTCGGTTCCCGCGGATCGTCCGCATCCGTTCGGACAAATCGCCCGACGAGGTCGACACCGTCGCCACGGTCGAACGCCTGTATCGCGACCTCCAGCTCGGCGCCGAGTATCTGGTGACGGCAGGAGCGCGCCAGTCCCGATCTCCCGCGTCCGGACCGGCCTGAGCCGCCGGCGGTACCAGGGCAACACGCACGGATAGGCCATTTCGGGCGGCCGTCGGTTCGCTATCCTGCCTCGTATGTTTGCCGCCAATCAGCACATCTCCATCCAGGCCTGGCCGGTCACGGTCGTGACCCAGAACCTCGTTATCCAGGGGACGTTGAAGACGCGGCTTCACCGCATCACCGACGTGCTCAACGAGCCCGACATGGATCACCTGATCCTGTACGAGACCACTTTCATGGAGGTGGGATCGAGGCGTGTGGTCACCGAAGCGAGCGTCGCCCAGATCCAGCTCGCGGACATGCTCTTCGTCCACACGAATGGCTCCCCGGACTCGGGCGGCGAGCAGCGCACACCCAAGCAACCCACGAGAGCCACCTTGCTGCTGTCGCCTTACACGATCGAAGGTGAGATCCACCTCTCGCTGGAGGAAGAGATCAACCAGGCGCTCGACGGGCTGACCACTCGTTTCGTGCCCGTGACCAGCGCCAGATACTGGGCCTACGGTGTGGCCGAATCCCCCAATTACGTCGAACTCCTGATCGTCAACCGGATGCTTGCGCACATCGCGCTTCCCATAGGCGTCCAGTGGAACAAGTCCGCGCCCGGTGGTGGCGGCAGCGGCGGCGGCAGGGCCCAGAACCCCTGGTAGGGCGCTGAGCTGCCGCGGCCTATGATTGCCGCGTGGTAACGCCGTTCCTCCCCGACGACGAGAAGATTCCGGCCCTGCGCGAAGCCTTGCCCTCCACGGCCGCCGGCATCTACCTGAATACCGGCTCGTGCGGGCCGCTCCCGCGAGAGTCGGCGCATGCCATGGCCGAGGCAGAGGCATGGGAGTTACGAACCGGCCGCGCCGATCCTGCCTATTACGACGAGGGCCTGGAGCGGAAGGGCGAGGCGAGGGGTGCCGTTGCCGCCGTTCTCGGCACGGACCCGAGCCACATCGCCCTGACGCATGCCACCACGGACGGCATGAACGTGGCCACGTGGGCCGCCGACTGGAGGCCGGGCGACCGCGCCGTTACGACCAGCCTCGAACATCCCGGGACTCTCGCCCCGCTCTGGGCCGTGAGGGAGCGCCTGGGAGTGGATCTTTCGATCGCCGATGTGGGCCTTGGCGGTGACCGTGCGGCCATTCTCGAGGCCATGGACCAGGCGATCACGCCGGCGACCCGGCTGGTGGCGATCTCGCACGTTTCCTTTGCCACGGGCGCGCGACTGCCCGTTCGAGAGATCGCCGATCTCGCCCATTCCCGTGGAGCGCTCGTGGCCGTGGACGGCGCGCAAGCCGTGGGGGCGGTGCCGGTGGACGTTGCGGCGCTCGGCGCCGACTTCTACGCCGCGCCGGGCCAGAAGTGGCTGCTGGGCCCGGAGGGTATGGGCGCGCTCTACTGCGCGGACTCCGTGTTGGATCGTCCGCGGGTGGCATTCTCGGGATACGGCGCCTTCGAGAAGCTCGACCCCGACGGAAGTGGCAGGCTCTGGCCGGACGCGCGTCGGTTCGAGAACTCCACGTTCCACCTGCCGTCGGTGATCGGTTTCGCGCGCAGTACCGCCTGGATGTCGATGTACCCGGGTCTTCCCTGGGTCTACGACCGGATCGCCACACTGGCCGCCGCCACGGTCGACATGCTCGCGGACATACCCGGCGTCGAAGTGCTGACGCCGCGCGAGAACATGGCCGGGCTGGTCGTATTCAGGATTGCCGGCTGGAACTCACCGGAGGCTCTCCGCGAACTCTCGCAGCGAACCTATTGCATCGCAAGGGTGATCCCGCAACTGGACGCGATCCGGATCAGCGTTGGCTTCTTCAGCACGGGTGGCGAATTGCGGCGCTTCCGCGACGGCGTCGCCCTGGTGGCGTCGCACACACCGGCCACGATTCCGCACAAGCCAAAGATCGAGATCATTCAGGGTGGAGCGGAGTAGGGAACGTGGTGTACGATCCGATCCCGGCGGGGGAGTAGCTCAACGGTTAGAGCATGGCTCTTATACAGCCCCGGTTGGAGGTTCGAATCCTCCCTCCCCTACCAGTCTCCGCCCGGGCCGTTCAGGGCGACGGCCTGGCGAATTAGCGCTTTGAAGGCGGCCCCGTCGACTTCTTCCCCTTCGTGGATGTCGATCGCCCGGCGTGCGTTCCCCTCGAGACTCGAGTTGAAGATCCCGGCCGGATCCTTCAGCGCGGCGCCCTTGAAGAACGTGAGCTTCACGACGTTCTTGTAGGTCTCGCCGGTGCAGATGATGCCGCCGTGCGACCAGACCGGAGTGCCCGGGGAAGATGGCTTCACCCACTTCACCTCCTCGACGACGTCCGGGTCTGCCTCCTTGATGAGTTCGCGCATTCTGCCCAGGGTTGCCCCGCGCCAGTCGCCGAGTTCGGCGATTCTCTTCGAGATGAGTTCCGAGTCCGACGAGGCCTTGTTTGCGTTCGGCACATTCATGACTTCATCCTAGCCTTCGGGCGGTCGAATCGAGCGGCGTTGCTCGGCGCGAGACGCGTCGTCCTACGAGACGCAGCCCGTCATCAGTTCCGCTCCGCTCTCGGCGTCGAGCTTCACGACGCACGGGTACTTCTCGCCGTCGGGCAGCAAGTTGTCGGAGTCGAGCAGCCAGATGAGTCGCCATGCCTGGCTGTCGAGAGGGTGATGGGTCCAGACGAGCTGGGCCCGGTCCCACTTTCCTCCGGCCAGCTGCCTCGCCCGTGCTTCGCTGATCACCCTGGCCGGCTTCGTCGGGATCGGGCCGAGCATTCGCGAGAACGACAGGACGGTCCCGTACATGTCCATTTCGAGCCGGAGGGCCGCATACATCGGATCGATGGGGTAGCCGCCTATGCAAGCCGGCGCCGGGCATGACTGCCCGGGTTGGGTGAACCAGGAGGCAACCCAGGTGTAGCCGGCGGGCTGGCCGACCGTCTGGTCGTAAAGCCGGTCGACTCCGTTGGGAGCTGGCACGCCCACGAGCGCCCCGATCTTCGTCGCGCGAGCTCGCGCCGATGCGTCGTCGAGCGGCGTCGACGAAGGAGCCACGGCGATCTGATACACCGCGGAAATTTCGTCCTGGAGGGTTCTGACGAGGACCGGGTCGGCGGGCAACGTGGGAGTCGCGGATGGCGTGGGCCTCGCCGCCTCGGTAGCGGCAGCCGTTGCGATCGGCGACGGAGATCCCGACGCCGTGGAGGTCGGACCGGTCGTCGCGGCGGCACTCGCGGCGATACTCGCGCCGGCACTCGCGCCGGCACTCGTGCACGCGGACGCGATCAAGCACGTGACCGCCAGAACCGCGAGACCGTGGCTTCCCTTCATCGGACTACCCCCGCGCAATACTGAACGGCGTTCCGACGATCGCGCAACGGACCCGGTGACGTATCTCCGCTACGAGCTGCAGCCGACCTCCACCGTCCGGGTGAAGCGATCGCCGTGCCGGTATTCGATCACCGCGCGCCTGGGGAACTGGCTGGGCATGTTGGTCGGGCTGGTGCCGACGATGTGATAGTCGTGCCCGGCCTGGAGCGTCTCGTGCCCGATTACCAGGTCGAATCCCTCCCCCAGTGCGGCCCAGGCGCCGGGGGCGAAGTCACGCGCCGGTCCGGCGGGGTAGACGGCCGGCGAAGCCGAGTTCCCCGGCGAACGGTCGGTGACCGTCCACGCGAAGTCGACCGCCACCGTCCCCGCTGGTTGCGGGGCCCCCGGCAGCTGCTCGTCCAGGAGGACCGTGATCCCGTCCGACATGTGCCCGAAAGGTCCGCTCGGCCACAGATCCGTACGTGACCAGGTGACGTCCATCGTCACGGTTGCCGAGCCGGCCCGACAATCGACGGTGGCGCGGACGGTAAGGGCGTCGGACGGTGCCTGGGTCGGATCGGAGATGGATGTGGCGGCCACCGGACCCGTGGTGGCAACGATCGCCGCCACAGTGATTGCGCCCGCGACGTACAACCTGAGCCCATCCGCTCGCCACGCCCAATCGGCTACTTCCTGGCCAAGGAGGACCGGGAGTGCCGCCGCCGCCGCGAACCCGCCGAGCAACCCGACGGGCTCGGCAAGCCGGAAGAAGAAGGGGTGGATGCCGACCGCCAGGAGAAGCCCCACGGCGAGCTGAATGCCGACGACCAGCTGAAGGTACCGAAGCGCCCAGAGCTCGCCGCGCCCCAGTCTGCGGATCGCAAACAGGGCCGTCCCGACTCCGAAGGTGGTTGCGGCAAGGGATAGGAGGCAGCGGAGGGGGGTCAGCGCGCCCGCGATTCCGAGGCCGGCTACCAGCTCTCCGAAGACGATCGCAAGCAGCACTGCGTTGATTGGCTCCAGGACCGCCGGAGCCCGCTCGGGATCCTTGCGGGCCGCTTCCCGAGAGTCCACGACTCACCCCTCCAACGCGCCAGACGACTGTGGCGAAATTGACAGTGTCCAACCAGGAACTGGCGTCCGTAAGTATCGCCGACCGATGCGCAGGAATTCTGGCGAGCGCCGAGCGGCCCGAACGCCCAGATGATTGCCTTTTCGCAATCGCTCCCTCCGCGTTTCCTTTCAGCGAAGCCGCTCATTCTGCGATCTGGATGAGCAAGAACGACGGCGCGGTCCGGGTGAGAGGCGGGCGGCCGGAAGCTCAGGCGGAGGGTTCGGGCAAGACCGAGTCGCCGCCGGCAAGGAGTTCATACATGAACACGAACGTGGCCCACGCGACGGACATCCCGGCAGCCTGGCACAAAGCCGTCAGGACCGACGCCGATCTACTCGAACTGCTGGCCCTCAGAGAGATCGAGGTCTCCGGCTCGCTGACCGGTCTCGACGCCATCAACCGAGTTGCGTCCACGGCCGGGCTCCTGGGCATCAAGTCGCCCGGCTACACGCTTCTCCACGACCTCATCGAAAAGGGCTTCCTGCAGTCCGACGAAGGCCGGCCTCCCCTCTATCTGATCACAGAGGCCGGAGTGCGCGAGGCCGAACGGCTCGCCGAGGAGTTCTGGCCCCGCCTTCACGGCGAGGTGGCCAGCCTGAGCAGGCGTCTCGCCACCGCATCGCCCCGGGGAACGCAGATACCCGCTTCAGGCGACTGGGTCGGCGCGCCGAAGCTCCGCACACCGAACGGAAGGTCGTGAGCCATGGACGACCGAATCGTGGAGATCGCCACCGGGATCGTCCTCGGCATCTCCTACTCCATGGGCATACTCGTCGTTGCGATGGCCGCCCTCCATTCCGTGAGCCGGGTCATGGTCCGCGTTGCGGTGATCGAGAGGCCGCGCCGGCGCTCCTGATCGGCGGCTACCGCCGCGGATGCGCCACGAAGAAGTCCGCGATGGCCCGCGAGTCGCCGCCGGACCAGCAGTGGCATCCGCCGCCGATGATCCGCGTGACGACGTTCGTGCCCGCCGCGCAATTCCACGTCGTGGTGGTCACACCGCCGGCCGCCGCCACATCCGTCGCGCCAACGCAACCGTCCAGGGCGCGCCAGACGCCGATCACGTCGGCCATCGGCGAGAAGACGATGTCAACCTTGCCGCCCGCCATGGGAATCGTGCCGTCGGCGGTGCCGTGCGTCGCCATGACGGAGATGGGTCTGGCCGGATGGCAGGGGACGTCCGCGCTTCCGTCGGCCGTGGCCATGTTGCCCGATACGGGTGCGATCGCGGCCACGACGTCGGCCATCTCGCAGCCGAGCCGGTAGCTCATCATTCCGCCGCGCGAGTGGCCGGTGATATAGACGCGGTTCGGGTCCACGTTGTCCACGGCCTCGAAATGGGCGATGAGAGCGCGCATGAAGACCACGTCGTCCGCCCCCGGATGAAGTCCCCATGCGGGTCCGCTTCCGAACGCGTCCCAGCCGTCCGCGACGCCGTCCGGGTAGACGGCGATCCAGCCGAGACGATCGGCCTGAGCGTCGAAGCCGCTGCTCGACTCTATCTGGAAGCCGTCCCCGAACGAACCGTGGAGGACGATGACGAGGCCCAGGTTCGGACGGTCTATCTCGTAAGGCGTGTAGACGCGGTACGTGCGGTCCACGGTGTCGGCATGGATGGATTCCACCTGCGCGCGGCCCCTGAGCTGGGCGTCGATCGTCGACTCGTACGCGTTGAAGAACGGGATCGACATGGCCGCGACGCCGATGACGAGCACCAGCGCGAAGGCGACGGCCGATACGCCGCCCGGGGCGGGAATGCGAGGCATCGCGCGCCCGGTTGCGAGGCGGGCCGGCACGTCGAGGATCCACGCGCCGACCGCCGCCGACCACAGGCACAGGAGCCCATCGGCCGGCTCCACGGCAAGGAGCTCCGGCTGCGTGGCGCCCGACCGCGCGGCCCAGGTGTAGGCCCAGACCGCGATGAACACTATGAGGATGCCGGTCGCCGCCGAAATCCAGGCGAGCCCCGCGCTCCGCCTCCGTATCAGGCCGGCGGTGAGCAGCAAGCCCGAGGGGGACGCGATCAAGAACGCGTACGCCGACAGCGCGGCCGTGCCGCTCACCGTGTACCCGTGGGGATCGCTCGGCAGAAGGAGGGCCAGGCCCAGGCGAGCGGCCAGCCCGCCCGCCAGAACCGCGGCGGTGAGGACCGCAAGAACGCGGCCGCGCTCGCCGTGTGTGAGCGACGCGACCGCGATCCCGGCGCAGCCGGCCATCGCCGTGACCAGCAGTACCAGCGGCAAGTGCCACGCCGAGTCGCTGAAGAAGCGTTCGGGCCGCGCGATGATGGAATGGCCGATGTTCGCGTGGGCGAGCTCGACGGCAACCACCGCCGCCCAGACGATCGGGGCGGCAATCGCGGCAGCGCCGGCGATCCGCGCCAGGTTGGGGTGGTCGGCGATCCATGCGGGCATGTTTCGGGTCATGGTGTCCCCTTGGGGCTGGTGGCCGACATTGTGGCTTGCGCGGCCGCGACGCATTCGCCGCCCATGTCTCGTGCCGTACCATGTGGCGGCTTCGCAACCGGCAGAAGGATCGCCCACCAATGAGCTTCCCTCGGGACGTTCCGCCCTGGACCGCGTCGCCGCCGAGGAACGTGCCGCCCGATCCGCGGTGGGGCGGTCCCGTCTGGGGCGCGGCGCCCGGCTACGGATATGCCGCGTCCGGATCGTCGCGTAGGTATGCCGCGGACGGGCCGCACATGTTGTGGGCGTTCGTCGTTGCCGTAGTCATCGCGGCGGTCGTGCTGGGCGGCATCGGGCTGAACGACGCCATAGCCGCGCCCAGTGCCGGCGACGTGGTCATCGGCGGATCCGTCACGATCACCGCCGCTCCCGGCTGGGTTCTGTCGGCGGACACTTCGAGCACACCCGGTGCAATCGAGCTGCGCACTGCGGACGCCATTCTTGTGGCACAGGCCGTGCAGAACAGCTTCCACGGCGACCTGGCGTCGCTTCTGGGCACGGTTGAAGGGCAGCTGCAGACCGATGCCGCCCAGGTGAGCTTCGGAGAATCGCATTCGACGTCGATCGGCGGCCACGCGGCCTCATACGCGACGTTCGAGGCGACGATGTCGTCATCGACGGGAACAGGGGTGATCGACGGCGAGATCGTGTGCCTGGACGTTGCCGGCACGGTGGTGGTCGTGGAAGTGGCGACACCGCAGGGCAGGTTCGACTACGTCGCGGGCGACGTGAGCGCCATGCTCGAGAGCCTGAGGCCCAGCGCATGACCACCTATCAGGCCCCGATGCCGGCTGGGGCACCGAGCGGCTCCGACGGAACCGGCGGCCCCGACCGAGCCGGCGGTTCCTGGGGCGTGGACACCTCGTTCTTCCAGGC
>PMBG01000112.1:43492-45563 GCA_003153755.1 Chloroflexota bacterium
TGATCATCTACCGGCTCGACCTCTTCGAGCGCGAGCCAAAGATGATGCTCGCGGCGGCCCTGATCTGGGGCGGCGTGATCGCGACGAGTCTCGCTATACAGGCGAACGGCGCGTGGCTGTCGGTGCTGGGCAAGGCAACCTCGCCGGACTTCGCCAGCCGCTGGGGCGCCGCGATCGTGGCGCCCGGAGTGGAGGAGACGCTCAAGCTGGCCGGCGTCGTCACTCTCTTCCTGATCGCGTCGAGCGAGTTCGACGGGCTGATGGACGGGTTCGTCTACGGCGCGATGATCGGACTCGGCTTCACCGTGGTGGAGGACATCTCGTACTTCATCAACGCCGTCGCGGCCGCGCCGGGGCTGGTGAGTCAGTCGGGTCCTGTGCTCGACACGTTCTTCGTTCGGGTAGTCGCGGGCGGGCTGTACGGCCACGTGCTCTTCACGGGCCTCACCGGGCTCGGCTTCACGTACATCGCAACCCGGCGCCGTGTGCCGCTTGCCGTACGGGTGCCGCGTGGCGTCCTGTGTATTGCCGCGGGATACGCGGCGCACTTCATCTGGAACTCCCCTTTACTTGCGGAGGTCCTGAAGACCGCCGGCGGATCGGACCCGAGCCTTCCGCAGTGGATCGAATACGGCACCATCAAGGGGATGCCGTTCCTGCTCATGCTCGGGATCCTGGTCCTGTTCGCCACGCGGAGCGAGGAGAAGCGGTTCCGGGAGATCGTGGCCGGCGAGCCCGACTCATGGGTCGTCACGGAGCCGGAGATCCGTTCGCTGAGCACGTTGCGTGCACGGCGATCCGCCCGAATCGCGGCGAACAGACGCTACGGTTCGGCCGGGTCTCGGCTTGTAGGCCGGCTGCAGGCGTCCCAGATCGAGTACGCGATGATCCGCAGCAGAGCCGGTACGCTCCACGACCCGGAGCTCCAGGCCCAGCGCGGCAAGATCCACGCGATCCGCGTGCAGATGGAGAGTCTCGGCGGCGGGTTCGGTCCGAATCCGGGCGCCGCCGCAGCCGCTGCCGCAGCCGCCGCCCCGGCCGCCGGCGCGGCGGTCGTCCCGGCCGCCACCGCAGCCGCCGCTCCGACGCTCTTCGCGGCGACTTCCTCGGGTGGATTCTTCGTCGTGCCGGCGGGAGGAATCCCGGCCTGGGCGGTCCCGCATCCGGGTATTGCGCCGTCGTCCGCCCTACCCGCGCACCTCGAGGTTGCCCTCGTGACCCGCGCCGGCGATTGGGCACTCGTCCGGACCGCGAACGGATGGTCGGGCTGGGTGGACGGCCGCCTTCTAACGCCGCGGCCGTAGCGGCACGCCGCGAGCGTCCGCCGCGGGCCGCGAGGTCGGACGTCGACCCGAGGTCGGGAGATGACACGCCCGACTGACCGGCACACAATTGTCGCTGGCTACGCCCCAAGGTTGAGGACTGATGGCTGCGGACACGCGTAACACCGCGAACGACCAGGCCACGATCGTGCTGGTCTTCTCAGGATGGCACTGGCGGTCGTATACGGGTATCGCACCGGCGGTGCTCGTGGCGCTGGATAGCCAGGTCCACTTCCCGGGCGAAGTCAGCAAAGGCTTCCGATTCACTCTGATGACCGTACCCGGCGCGCACACGCTCACGGTAATCCTGGGCGGCAACTCTCGTACCGTGCCGATTCAGGTCGAAGCCGGCCGCACTTACGAGATTCCGCTCAAATTCGGGGGTCGCTGGGGAGCGCTCAAGATCGAGTTCCCCGAACAACCCTCCGAGGACGAGCCCGCCTGACTTGCTCCCGAGGCGCGTCTCGTCGCGCCACGCCGATGCCGCGCACTCCCCCGCCCGAGGCCCGTCCGGCGCAAGAAGAAGCCCTCCTCATGCTGCCTTTCGGGCCGCCGAGGAGGGCTGGAGATGCGAGATCAGTCGCGGTTTACGCCTCCACGGCCTCGATGCGGATCCGCGCGTCCACGATCACCGCGCCTTCCGGCCGGACGATGACGGGGTTGCAGTCCATCTCCGCGATCTCGGGATGCTGCTCAACCATCGCCGCGATCCGGAGAAGCAGGTCCTCCAGGCCGGCCACGTCGCACTT
>PMBG01000096.1 GCA_003153755.1 Chloroflexota bacterium
ATCTCCGCCTTGGACCAGTCGCGAATCGCGCTGACGTCCGCCTCGGCGGCTTTGCGCAGAGAAGCTGCCTCGTCATCGGTCCGCGAATGCAGCTGTTCGATGTACCCCTTCGCGTCCGCCTGGCACTGTTCGATTGTCGCCTGTCGCGCCGTTTCGGCGGTGGAACGCATGGCCTGCGTGAGATCCGCCATGAACCGGTTTGGGTGACGGGCGCCCGCCGTCTCGTTCACGCTCATCTCCCCGTTGTGTTTTCCGGGCCCCGGCCGGGCGCCGGCAACTCCGATAGTCTTAGCAAAATCCCGTGAAATGACAGGACTCGTGTCTTGTTCGCGAGGCCCCGACATTATGGCGAGTTCGCGCCCACTTACGAGGGCCTTTTCGTCGCTCGATCATGGGCCGGGCGTTGCAGCCTGGCACTCCGCTACTGGTACCAGGCATAAGTGCCCTTACGTACCGCCTTACGGTCGATCCCGCAGGGTGCGCTGGGGTGGTCTGGGCGGGTCCGATGGCCTTCTACGGCGTTGGATCGGACTCGGAGCGGCGGGAAGAGCGCGCCTTTTCGGCCCATGCTCCCAGTACTTTGTCCTTGTGGGGGCGGATCGGGCAATGCCCGTCCCGGTTGCCGGACTCGTCGCAATAGCCGAGGGGCACGCACTTGGGAGCGAGGAAGCTGCCCAGGAACGGGCTCACGGTGAAGACCTCGTGGCGGATCAGCTGGAAGAGCCGCCGGATTTCCCACTGCGCCATGGTGCACANNGGAATGCCGGCTTCCACGAGCTCGGAGTACAGGTCGAGCGCACCGTCCACCTGGTCCTCGTACCGGACACGGAGCTCGGAGTCCGCCTCGGCGATGGTGCCCGGCAGCATCGTGGATGCGCCCTTCTTGAAGGTCACGTAGCGCTGACTTTGCTGATCGAACGCGACGCCGGCTCGGTGGCGGACCAACTGGTGGCTGAGCGTCCGGCTCACGCCGGTGATCGCGAAGGTAAAGACCACATGCTCGATCGTGCTGCCGTGCCCGGACTCGATCACGCGCGAGATCAGCTCGCGCTGCTTTTCGGGCGTGATCCGGCCGTCCACGGCCCGCTCGAAGATGTCGTCCGGCGCCAGCTCGGAGTAGCACGTACGGCATGCGGTGTAGATCAGAGGAACGTAGTAGCGCTCCACGATCTCCCGGTTGGGAAAGACCATGGTCGCCCGCATCCCCAGGTCGTGCCTTCCGGGATTTCGGGGTATCGCTGGCGTGGGGGCGTCGCCGGGCGTCCCCGGAGCGCGGGTATCGGCGGTCACACTGCAAGAATAGCGAGCCGCGGGAACACCGACGACACGTACGGCCCCGCACTCGCCGGACGCGACACCATACAGACGATTAGTCGTATTCGACTACTACAGTGATAAGTAGCCAGTTTCGACTACTACTTGCCCTGATAGCCGTTGACGGCTACCAGACGAACTGATAGTTTGCATCCGTGGAATCATCAACAGCGCTCGTCATATTCGGGGACGTGGTGGGATCGCGGCGCGACAGCGCGGGCTCCACGGCCTGGTTGCGCGATCTCGCCGCAGAGCTCAACGACGCGTACGCCGCGTCGAGACTCGCCGACTTCGGGTTCACGCAGGGCGACGAAATCCAGGGTTTGCTGGCCGCCGATGCCGACCCTCTGGTCGCCGTGCTCCACGCCGCACTCGGCGGATCCGCGCGTCCAATCCGATGGGTGTGCATATGGGGCGGCGTTGATCCGGCGCCGCCAGACGACCCCGCCACCCAGCACACGGGCTCCGCATTCCTGAGGGCCCGGGCGGCCATAGAGGAGGCCAGGGTCGGCCACGACCGCCTCGTCATTCGGACGGGCCGACCGGATGCGGACGCGCTCCTGGGAGGGATGACGCCCGCTCTCATGGAACTGCTCGATGATCTGACCCCCACGCAGCGCGTCGTGGCCCGCCTGGCGATCATCGAAGGCCTTCGGCAGTCCGAGGTTGCGGAGAAGCTCAACGTACGGCGGGCGACGATCTCCGTGTCGTTCGCCCGGTCCAAGATCGCGCCCTTGCAGCGGCTCATCGGGGCTATACGGCTGGTCTGCCGAAACGAGCCGGTGGCNNGCGTACACTCGAGGGCGTCGACGACGCCGAATGGCTCACGACCGGCTTCGGCGGCCGGATCGAAGACAGGGGGAGCAATCGATGATCGACTTCCAGCTGCAGCTCGGCCTGATCGTGGCCATCTGCCTGACCATCGTTGCCGTTGTCGTCACGGCGACGCGCCGGAACCCCGGGCCCGTCGCCCCGCTTCGGGATCGGCTTGCCGCCTGGGCCGGGGCCGCCGACGCGGAGAAGGACAACAGGGGCTTGAGGCTCAAGCCGGTCACGCTTCTTCTCGTCGAGTACGCGGTCGTGGCGCTGGTGGTGGCACTTGTGGCGACGATCGCCGTTTGGCTGCTCGCACGCGACACCGCCAACTCAGTCTCCACGATGATCGGCCCGGACGATCGCCGCCGACTGGCTGTGGCCGCTCTTCTGGGCTGGGGCCTCTTTCTGGTCAACGTCGTGTTTGCGGGCCAGATCATCGATGCCCTGCTGCCCAAGGACGCGGAGAGTCCCAAGAAGCAGGTGGACCGCATGGGCGCCGGGATCGGCGTCCTCGAGCGTGTCCTGGTCGTTCTCCTGACGCTGACGGCCGGCCCGGCCAACATCAGCCTCGTAATCGCGGCCAAGTCGCTCGCCCGATTCCGGCAGCTGAACAAGCAGGGT
Organism: Chloroflexota bacterium; assembly: GCA_003153755.1. Taxonomy (GTDB): domain Bacteria; phylum Chloroflexota; class Limnocylindria; order Limnocylindrales; family CSP1-4; genus Fen-1039. The sequence continues at coordinate 2,752 of PMBG01000096.1, forward strand.
TTCGCCGAACGGTACCTCGTCGGCACGCTGGCGAGCGTCACCATCGCGCTCGTGAGTGCTCTCGCGGCGCAGCAGATCTGGCTCTGGCTCCGGCCCTAGAAACGGAAACGCTGAATGGCCCGGGCTGCTTGCTCGGGTGTAGGCTGGCGCCTGGTTGATCGCCCGGTCCGCCCGGGCCGCGAAGAGGAGCATCGAGATGGCCGCCGCCGGCAAGCCCGTGACCGCTCAGTACTTCTACAGGATCAAGTGGGGATTCCAGGACGAGTTCATCGAGCTATTCGATCGCAACCACTGGCCCCTGCTGAGGGCACAACAGGAGTCGGGGCGTCTCCTGGACGTACGTGCATACGAGCCGCGGTTCCACGGCGACGGCCGCGGGGACTGGACGTACGAAGTCACGATCACATACCGCGATTGGGCGGCCATGGAGGAGCACACCGATCCGGAGATCGTGGCGCGCCTTTACCCCGACGCCGACAAGCTGAAGCGCGAAGAGCAGCGCCGCTTCGAACTGGTCGAGGCGCATTGGGACACCGTTCTCGAGGAGCACGAACTCCCGAAGTAGGGCGGTCCGCTGCCTAGCCGGCGGCCTCGAGCGACTCGATCGTCTGCCTCAGCACATCGGCCGACTTCCGCACACCGCGGGCCTCCAACGGGCTCAGCTCCAGGCGGAGGACCCGCTCGATCCCGCGTCTGCTCACCACGGTTGGCAGGCTCAGGCAGACGTCCTCGATGCCGTAGTAGTCCTCTATCAGGCTGGAGATGGACAGGACCGTGTTCTGGTCGCGGAGAATCGCCTCCGTGATGCGCATCAGCCCTGCGGCAACCGCGTAGTAGGTTGCTCCCTTGCGGCTGATGATCTCGTAGGCCGCGTCGCGCGTCTGCCGGAAGATCTCGTCCATCTTCTCGGCGGAGAGCGGGATGCCGTTCTCCGCGCAGAACGTAGGCAGCCGCATCCCGGCCACGTTCGCGAGCGACCAGACCGGGACCTCGCTGTCGCCGTGCTCACCGATGATGTAGGCGTGGACGCTGCGCGGGTCGACGCCCAGGTGTTCGCTCAGCATGTAGCGGAAGCGGGCGGTGTCCAGGATCGTTCCCGAGCCGAAGACGCGGTTTCGGGGCAGGCCGGCCAGCTTGATCGTGATGTAGGTCAGCACGTCGACCGGGTTCGTGGCGACGACGATGATCCCATCCGGGTTTGCCTTTGCGATCTGGGGAACGATCTGGCCGAAGATGGCGGCGTTGCGTTTGACCAGTTCGAGGCGGGTCTCGCCCGGCTTCTGGCCGACGCCGGCCGCGATCACGGTAAGCGCCGCTCCGGCGCAATCCGCGTAGTCACCGGCGAAGATCCGCGTGGGATGAGCGAACGGCACCGCGTGGTTGAGGTCCATGGCCTCGCCCTCTGCGCGCAGCCTGTTCGCGTCGATCATGACGATCTCGGCGGCCAGACCGGACAGCAGCAGCGAGTATGCGAACGTCGACCCAACCATGCCGACGCCCACGATGGCCACCTTGTTGGGCCGATTGATCTGGTGATCCGTTTCGAGCGCGAGCGACGGCTCGCCAACATGACGGTGCTTGGGGCGGTGCTTGGATGCGCTCTGGGCGCCGGGTTCATGGTCGCTCATGCCTTCATCGTGCCACCGCGTCACGGGTTGCGCCAGCGAGCTCGCCGGACCGTATGATCCAGCCGGCCGCAGGGGGCTGGGGCCGGCCACTTGATGCGGCCGCGCGACGGCCTCAGCATGTGACCGAAATCCGAGGACAAGGCAGATCTTCCGACGTGAGGGTGCAATCGATGAGCATGCCGGCAGGCTTCAAGCCCGATCTCTCCAACATCGAAGTCGGAGCCCGCAGGCGTTTCGCTTGTCGAATCCAGCTCGCCGCGTTCGGCCTGCTCCTCCTCGGTTTTCTGGCGATCGGCCTCGCGGGCGCCCGGCCGGCGATCGGCGCCGATCCCACGATTGCGCCGCCGGTGGCCGGCCAGTCGGTCTACGACAAGGGCGGAGTCCTTTCGACGCACTCCAAGGCCACGGCGCAGGCGCTGGCCGCCCATATCGAGGCTGCGGGCGGCGGGCGCGTCATCGTCTATACCGGGGCGGATTCCGACAACCTGCCGGACGCCACCACGCTCGCCAAGAGCTGGCACGTCGACGGGTTGCTCATGGTGGTCCGGGGATCTTCGGGTGAGGCCGCCTTCGGCGCCACGCTGAAGGGCAAGCTCACCTCAGGGCAGTTCAAGACGCTGAGCGGGANNGACCAGACCGCGAAGCAGCACGCGGAGACCGCGGCCAAGAACCTCGGCGACGCCATCGGCGGCACCGTCTACGTGGACATCGCCATCGGCGGGGACGACCCGTTCAATACCGCGTTCTTCAACGGTGCGGGGAGCACCTCGGACCTGGGCAAGTCCATGATGATCGCGCTGGCCGTGTCGGACGACGGACGAATCGGCGGCTACATCTACTCCGACAGCGGCCTATGGGATTCATTCAAGGCGGACGGCCCGTGGTCGAGCCAGGAGATCAGCAACGTGGCCGCGGCCAACCACGACGTGCAGGCTGCGGTGCTCGCGGCCATCGATGCGGTGCAGAAGCCGCCGCTCATCCCAATGGACGCGATCCCGTGGATCATTTTCGTCGTCGTGGTCGTGCTGTTCTCCGTGACGGCCCCGTTCCTCTGGGGTCCGTTGCTGATAAGGAGGCTCGCCGGAGTGCCGGCCCCGATCCAGGGCGGTCTTCCCGGTTCGGCCGTCATCGAGAGCATCGCCGATACGGGGGTCACGGTCTCGATGCCGGGCGTGGGTGCCGAGGCGCCCGACTACATGCTCGGCCTGCTCGTTACTCCTGCCGGCGGCGGAACCCCATACCAGGTGGAGGTCAAGACCCTGGTCCCCCGCATCTTCATACCCATGATCGTGCCCGGCGCGACGATCGCGGTCACGATCGACCCGAACGACCCCCGGAAGATCGTGCCCAACTGGCAGAACCTCAACTCGCCGTCCGTAGACACGGCTCATCCGGGCGGCGGCCGCGCCGGCGGGCTGGGCCTCGACCTCGACGCGAGCGGCAACCCAAACATGAACCAGGTCGCGGCGCTTGCGGGAGCCGTCAACTCGGGGTCCATGCCAACCCAGATGGGAAGCGCTGCCCGTCTCCTCGCGACCGGCACGCACGGCACGGCAACGATCACCTCGGCGATGCCTCTCGGCAGGACCGTTGGGCAGGTCAATCCTTCTGCCGATCCGGCGACTCTCAACGACCCCATCTGGATGTTCACCGTCGAGGTCCAGCTAGCCGGACAGGCGCCCTTCCCGGCGGTATTCGGCCACAGGGTTCCGATCGACAAGCTCGCGTTGGTGGCACCCGGAGTCCGGCTCTCGGTGGCGGTTGACGAGGCCGACAAGAACAACGAAGTTGCCATCGACTGGACGAAGTCGCCGCTGGCGTAG
>PMBG01000137.1 GCA_003153755.1 Chloroflexota bacterium
GAGCACAAGCCGGAGACGATCGCGATCGCCGATCACGTCGTAGACCTCGGGCCCGGCGCCGGTACGGCCGGCGGCACGGTCTGCTTCGAGGGCACCGTGGATGGGCTGCGGGCCAGCGGGACTCTGACCGGCCGCCATCTCCACGACCGGGCCCCGCTCAAAGAAAAGGTACGAACGCCCACCGGCCGGCTTTCGATCCGCGGCGCGACGGCGCACAACCTGCGCGACGTCAACGTGGACATCCCGCTCGGCGTGCTGGTCGTGGTGACCGGTGTGGCCGGGTCGGGAAAGAGCTCACTGATCCACGGCTCGGTGTCGGGCCGGGACGGAGTGGTATCGGTGGACCAGGTCGCGATCCGGGGTTCGCGGCGGAGTAACCCGGCGACGTATACCGGTCTGCTCGACCCGATCCGCAACGCGTTCGCGAAGGCCAACGGCGTCAAGCCGGCCCTGTTCAGCGCCAACTCCGAGGGCGCGTGCCCCAACTGCAACGGCGCCGGCGTGATCTACACCGATCTGGCGATGATGGCCGGTGTGGCTACCACCTGCGAGGAGTGCGACGGGAAGCGATTCAACGCGTCCGTGCTTGATTACCACCTGAACGGCCGTGACATCAGCGAGGTGCTCGCGATGTCGGTGACCGAGGCCCGGGAGTTCTTCGGAGCCGGCGAGGCGAGCACGCCGGCCGCGCACGCCATCCTCGATTGCCTCGCCGACGTGGGGCTCGGCTACCTCAGCCTCGGCCANNTCACCACGCTGTCCGGCGGCGAGCGTCAGCGGCTGAAACTTGCCACCCACATGGCCGACAAGGGCGGTGTCTACGTCCTCGACGAGCCGACCTCCGGCCTCCATCTAGCCGATGTGCAGCAGCTGCTGGGCCTGCTCGACGGGCTCGTCGACTCGGGCAAGTCGGTCATCGTCATCGCGCANNGGCGGCAGGATCGTCTTCGAAGGCACTCCCGCCGACCTGGTCGCGGCCCGCTCCACCCTTACCGGCGAGCATCTGGCGACCTACGTAGGCGCCTGACGAGGCCCGCGGGCGTCGGGTCAGCCGCCAAGCACGGATTACGAGTCCTTCGGTCGCGTCCCCCGAACCGCGCCCGGGCCGGCCTCTTCCTCGCACAGGGCGTCGTCCACTGCGGCGAGCAAGGACTCGGATGTGAACGGCTTGGCGAGGTAATGGACATCCGGCTCGAGAACTCCGTCGTGCACGATGCCCTTGTCCGTGTGGCCCGACATGTACAGGACGCGCATTTCCGGCCGGGCAGCCGTCAGCCTGGCTGCGACTTCGTGGCCTCTCATCGCGGGCATCACGACATCGGTCAGCAGGAGGTCGACGGGCCGGGTGCGTGCCGCCGCGATCGCCGCATGACCGCCGGACGCCGCGAGGACCGCGTAGCCGGCCCCTTCGAGCACCCGGACCGTGAACCTCCGCACTCCGTCGTCGTCCTCGACGACCATGATCGTCGCGTTCTTTCGGCAGGGGACGCCCGGTTCCGAGCTCTCCGCCTTGGGGACGGTGGCGGACGGCGCGACCAGGGGGAGCCGGACGGTGAACGTGGATCCCCGACCGGGCTCGCTCCTCGCGGTGATGGTGCCGCCCGACTGCTGGACGATCCCGTACACCGTTGCAAGCCCCAGGCCCGTTCCCTTTCCGGGTCCTTTGGTCGTGAAGAACGGCTCGAATATGCGCTCGAGCGTGGCTTCGTCCATGCCCGATCCGGTGTCCCTCACGGTCAGGCGGGCAGTGCGGCCCGCAACGAGCCCCTCACCGGCGGTCGAGCCATTGATGTCGGCGACGTCGTGCGTAGACACCGTGATTGCCAGAGTCCCGCCTTTCGGCATCGCATCCGCCGCGTTGACGGCCAGGTTGACGATCACTTGCTCGATCTGGCTTGGATCCGCAAGAACAAATGCACCCGTCGACGAGACCGTGACGAGAGCGATGTCCTCGCCCAGGAGCCGTTTCAGCATTGGTTCCAGGCGCTTCATCGTGCTGCCGAGGTCCACCACCACCGGCTGCATGACGGTCCGACGGGCGAAAGCAAGGAGCTGGCGGGTCAGCGCCGCCGCTCGGTCGGACGATTCGACGATCTGCTCCAGGTCATCCTTCGCCGCCGAGCCCGGGGGGAGATCGACCAGGGCCAGACTGGCGTTGCCGCGGATCGCGGTCAGCAGGTTGTTGAAGTCGTGGGCGATGCCGCCTGCGAGCCGCCCGATCCCCTCCATCTTCTGCGACTGGAGGAGTTGCTCTTCGAGAAGGGCCCGCTCCCTCTCGGCTCGCCTGTGTTCGGTTATGTCGCGAGCGATCGTCAGGATTGCATCTGTGTCGCCCAGCTTGATGCCGACGGCGTTTATGTCCACCGGCATCTCGGTGCCGTCGCGACGTTTCAGCGTGGTCTCGAACACGAGATGGCCGCTCGCGACGACGGCGGCCGTGTTGGCCGTGGACGGCGCCGGATACCCGGGCTCGTCTCGAAGGGCTTCGGGCATGGACCGGAACTCGTCCCGGCTGTACCCGAGCCGGTCGCAAGCCGTCTGGTTCACCTCCAGGACGCGACCCGCGAGATCGGTGATGAACATGGCGTCACCGGCATGCTCGAAGAGCATCCGGAACCGCTCCTCCGACAGCTTGAGTGCCTGCTCTGCGAGGTAGCGTTCGGTGATATCCAGGGTCGTGGTCACGATTCCCGTGGTGGACCCGTCCTCGGCCTTGATCGCCGCCTTGGTCAGGACGAGCCGCCTCTTGGTGCCGTCGTCGAATCCCATCCAGTCTTCGAATTGTTTCGACACGCCGGTCTTGAGGACCTCGCGGTCCAGCTTCTCGTGGAGGCCAGCTCCGGTCCGGCCCAGTTCCGTGATCGTCTTCCCCACCGTCTGGCTCCTGGGCAGGCCCGGACCCTTTGTGAAGGCGTCGTTGCAGAGGGCTATGCGTCCGTCGCGGGTCTTCGCCGTGATCGGGATCGGGATGGCGTCGATCAGCTGCTGCAGGAAGAGGGCCTGCTGGTGAATCGCCATTTCCGACCGCTTGCGATCGGCGATGTCCCGATGCACTGTGAGGACGGCCGGGCTGCCGCGGAAGTCGATCCGCCTCGCCACCGCCTCGATCGGAATCTGCGTTCCATCCTTGCGGACATGGGTCGACTCGAATACGTGGACTCCGCCGGAGCAAATCGACGCGGTTCGCTCGGCAAATTGCGCGGCCAGCTCCGGCGTGGTCATGTCGCGGACGCCCATTCCCAGAAGCTCTTCGCGTGTGTAGCCAAGTCGCTCGCACACGACGCGATTCACCTCCACGAAGCGGCCGTCGAGGTCGGAGATGGCCACGCCGTCGCCCACGTTGTCGAAGATGGTCCGGAACTCGTCCTCGGACTGGGCCAGCGCCATCAGCGCCTCGTGGCGCGCCGTCACGTCTATCACGGTCGCGACCACGCCGACGATCTCTCCGCGGCTGTCGCGATGCGGGTGGAAGGACGCGTCCGCCCAATGGACTGCGCCCGTCGCTTGGATCGTGAACTGGACATCTCTTCCGGCTATGGTCTCACCCGCCAGCGCTCGCCGGCACGCCTCAGTGACCAGCAGGCCGAGCTCCGTCGAGAAGATCTCGCCCGGCCTCCGCCCCAGGACACTGCCCGCTTCCAGGCCCGAGATCCTCTCCATCACCGGATTGAAGACGACATAGCGCAGGTCGCGATCGAATACGACGATGCCTTCGCCCGCGCTCGAGATGATCGTTTCGGCGAACGAGGTGCGCTCGTGGACGGCGGTGACGTCCTGGAACGCGACTACCACGTGGTCCGGTGATGAACGGAACGCACGCACGATGTAGTTGCGTCGCAGATGCGGGTTGTATTGCTCGAATTGCTCGGCGATACCTGTCTGTGCGATGCGCCCGAATCGCTCGATCCACACGGGCTCGAGCTCCGGCTCCAGCTCCCGGCCGGTCTTGCCCTCGATGTCGTCGCGGCTCCGCCCGGTGATCCTCTCGAAGGCCGGGTTGACCTCCACGAACCTGTAGTCGACGGGATTTCCCGCGTCGTCCCGGATGATCTGGTGAACGGCCATGCCGCTCAGATTCTCCTGGAAGAGCTGGCGGTAGCGATCGTCGTCCTGCGCCGGACGCCGATCCGATTCTGTGACGTCGCGCACCTGGGAGCGGAGCACCCGGCGGCCATCCGAATCGACCACCGACAGGATGTGCTCGATCGTCCGAAGGTTGCCGTCCGTCCGCCTCAAGTGGAATCGGGCCGTGTCCTCGGACCCTCCGGGATTCCCGGGGGAGAGCGCCTTCTCTACCATCAGCTTGACGCGCCTCCGCACCGCCTCCGGATCGTCTCCGGGCGGGAGCATCCGCGTGCATATCTCCCAAGCCGGCTGCCCGACCATCTCGGCTGCGGTCAGTCCGGTGATCGCCTCAGCGCCGGCGCTCCAGGACGTCACCACGCCATGCGCGTCGGTCTCCACGGTCGCCCAGGACGTCTCCCGGTCGGAGCTCTCCCGATCTGAGTTCGTGACGCTCACCAGCCCTCTGCCTGAACCGGGTTCCTGCCGGCGGCCGGAACCCTCGGTGCAACCCGGGTGCAGGCGCCGCGAAAGCCCACGACCGGTCGAGGCAGCGCGAATCTTCCCACGGGCCGCGATCGGAGTCCATGCGAAATTCGGGTGAAGTACCCGTGGAGTTCGAGTATCGCGAGCGTCGCCGCTACAGTGCCTTCACCGCCGCGACGAGTTCCTGCAGCCCCTTCTTCGCGTCCGCGAAGAACATGCCCGTCTTGGGGTTCACGTACAGCGGGTTGTCGATGCCGGCGTACCCGCGGCCCATTGACCGCTTGATGACGATTATCGACTTGGCCTTGTCGACATCCAGAATCGGCATGCCGTAGATCGGGCTGGACTTGTCCGCGCGGGCGGCCGGGTTGGTCACGTCGTTGGCGCCGACCACGAGGGCGACGTCGGTCCGATCGAACTCCGGGTTTATCTCGTCCATCTCCTTGAGCTGTGGATACGGCACGTTGGCCTCTGCCAGCAGCACGTTCATGTGGCCGGGNNGGCATGCGGCCGGCGACGGGATGGATCGCGTAGGAAACGTCTATGCCCCGAGCCTCGAGCAGATCGGCGAGTTCGCGGACACCGTGCTGGGCCTGGGCAACGGCAAGGCCGTAGCCGGGGACGATAACGACCTTGCTCGCGTATGCAAGCTGGATCGCCGCGTCGTCGACCGAAACCTCGCGAACGCTGCCGCCCACGCCGCTCATCGCGGATTGCGTGCCCTCGGCCGCGCCGAAGCCGCCGACGATGATGTTCGCTATCGAGCGATTCATAGCCGTGGCCATCAGACGCGTGAGGATCGCACCGGAGGCCCCCACCAGGGCGCCGGCCACGATCAGCATCACGTTGCCGAGCACGAATCCGGCCATGGAGACGGCCGTGCCCGTGAACGCGTTGAGGAGCGAGATGACGACCGGCATGTCTGCGCCGCCGATCGGCAGGACCATCAAGATGCCGAAGAGCAGCGCGCAGACCAGGGCGGTCACGAGCAGAATCTCGAGAATGCCGGTGTCGTAGGTACGGACGCCCGCGCCGGCGAGGATCAGCACGGCCCCGGCCGCCACGCCCACGACCACCAGGATCCCGGAGAGAATCCGCCCCATCGGGATGTGGACCGGCTGGCTGCGCACCACGCCCATCAACTTGCCCGACGCGACGAGAGATCCGGTGAATGTCACCGACCCGATGACGACGTCGGCGATGATGAAGAGCGTCCGCCACCCGTCGAGGCCCGGCGCCCCGCCGGCGAGGACGCGCTGGCCGTTCAAACCAACGAAGTCGTTGATCGCCAGTAGCGCCGCCGCGCCGCCGCCGACGGCGTTGAAGAGGGAAACGAGCTGGGGCATGGCGGTCATGCCGATTGTGCGTGCGGTGCGCAGCCCAAGCCCGCCTCCGAGCGCCAGCCCGCCGATGATGACCAGCCAATTGAGGATCCCCATCCCGCCCTGGATCGAGTGGACCAACTCGGCGGAAATGGCGATGACCATGCCCGTGGCGGAGACCATGTTTCCGTTGCGGGCGGTGGCCGGCGAGTTCATCTGGTGCAGGCCCACTACGAACAGGGCGGCGCCCAGGATGAACGAGAGGCTTACGAGATAGCCGACATCAACAGCGCTCATCGATCCCCTCGTTACTTTGCGAACTTGTCGGTGGCGGGAACCGGGCGGCGCCGGAACATCTGCAGCATGCGGTCCGTGACCACGTACCCGCCCACGACGTTTGCGCCCGCGAATGCCATCGCCACGAAGGCGATCAGGTACGAGAGCGGGTTGTCGGCGATGGCGGCGACGCCGATCGCGCCGACCAGGACGATCCCGTGGATTGAGTTGGTACCCGACATCAACGGCGTGTGAAGGGTTGCCGGGACTTTGCTGATGACTTCGAAGCCGAGCAGGATTGCCAGGACGAAGACTGTCAGGTACTGGATGAGATCCGCGGCGATCATGCCTTGGCGCCTCCTCTGACCGACTGCTTGGGTGCCGGAGCCAGCAGCTTCCGAGTGGCCTCCTGGACCACCTTGCCGCCGTGTGTGATGACGGTTGCGGCGGTGACCTCGTCCGAGAAGTCGAAAGTCAGACCGCCGTCCTTCGCGAAGTTGAGCAGCAGGTTCGTGATGTTACGCGAATAGAAGTTGCTGGCGCCCGTCGGCATCGTGGCCGGCAGGTTGAGCGGCGCATGGACTTCCACGCCGTTTGCCGTCGAGACGATCTTGCCAGGCTTTGACAGTTCGCAGTTGCCGCCCAGGTCGCTGGCGGCCATGTCCACCACGATAGACCCCGGCTTCATGCGCTCGACGGCCGCGGCGGTCACCAGAACGGGCGGCCTTCGCCCGGGGACCTGCGCGGTTGTGATCACTATGTCTTGAGCCCCGATCACATCGTTGAGCTCAGCTTGCTGATCTGCCTGCTCCTGGGGAGTGAGCGCGCGCGCGTAGCCGCCCATGCCGGTTCCGTCGACGGCCGAACGCAGCGTCACGAACTGGGCACCGAGTGACTCGGCCTGCTCCTTGGTCTCGCTCCGGACGTCGTATGCCTTGACCTGCGCGCCCAGTCGGCGAGCGGTGGCGATCGCCTGGAGACCGGCCACGCCCACTCCCAGAACGAGGACGTTGGCGGGCTTGGCCGTGCCGGCCGGCGTCGTGAGGAGTGGGAAATACCGGCCAAATGATTCCGCAGCCACGAGAACGGCTTTGTATCCGGCCACGTTGGCCTGTGACGACAGCGCATCCATTCCTTGGGCGCGGCTCAGCGTCCGGGGGATCGCGTCCAGGCTGACGGCCGTGACGCCGAGCCCGGCGAGTTCCGCCATGGACTCCGGATCCAGGAGCGGCCCCAGCAGACCGATGATCACCTGGCCCGGACGAGTGAGCTTCATTTCATTCGGGCTGGGCCGGTGGATTCTCAGGATCACGTCGCAGGTTGAATAGAGCGCCGCGGAGGTCACGATCTTCGCGCCGGCATCTACGTATGCCTGATCTGGGAAGGCGGCTTCGGCGCCGGCGCCACGCTCGACGAATACGCTGATGCCAGCGGATCGGAGCTTATCGATCGACTCGGGGACGAGGGCTACTCGTCTGTCGCCCGGTGCGATCTCCTTGGCCACGCCAACTTTCATAGCGACATCACCTGCTGTACGCGTCATGGATCTGCCCGGACTCAAAGGGCGTGCGTCCAGCTAAGGGTTGCTCGGACTCTGATGTGCAGCCGAGGGCCTTGCTCCGGACGCCCAGCCGTTCCTAGAGCGGCATGCGCCCGGTCGGGAACGCCACCGAAGTCTAGCGGCCTCGACGTGGTGTGTCCCGGCACGACGGTTCCGGCGCACTCTGTGACCCACCCGGAAGGGTTGGTGGTCCGGCCTGCGCAACTATGCCGCGGCGGAGGGTTGGCGACGATCCTGCCGCGAGCCGGAGATCAGTACCGGGCACGGAACAGAAATGGTGCCGTCATGACTCGAGGGGCGCCACATTCCACACGTCGCGAGCGCGTTTCCTCGAAACGCATGCCATACCGGGCGCATGCGAATCGCCGTGGGTGCCATACGGCGAGATCACCATCTAGTCACACGACAACAGAAGCGTATAGTCGAGTCGTGATGGGCGTGGATCCGCCATCGGCTCACAGTATTTCCTGGCATGGGAGAGAGGAAGTTGATGGTCACCGTAAGAAAGGCCGACCCGGCTCTCATGGACAAAGGAACCCAGCGGCCCCGCGAACTGAGCCCCGCTGCCCGCGAGCGCGAGAAGCAGCAGAAGCAGTTCAAGCGACTGATAGGCCAGCTGACCGGACCAGAACAGGTATTTGAAGTCAGGCTCGACTCCACCGAAAAGCCGATAACGATTCGGCAGCGGCTTCTGCGCGTGGCCGCCGACGAGAAGGTTGAGATCGCGGTCAGAAAGCACGGCGATGGCTTCCTGGTAGGCCTGCTCACACCCGACCGACGCACGAATCGCGGCCGGCGTGCCGGCGGCGCGGCCGACACAACCACAAAGGGCTGACACGACCCCGACGCAATCCGCGAGAGCGGAACGTCGCGGTTCGAATACCGGGCAGTAGCCCCGGGCCACAGCTCGTACATGCGGGTTCAGGGCAAGGGCGCTCCCGGTCGATCGGACATCAGTCGGGGTGGCGACATGACGACAGCAAAGAAGCGCGGCCAGCCGGACTCGGGTCCAGGGGGTTCCGAGCTGCAATCGGCTGCCGCCATCGACGCCGCGGAACCGGCCGGTAATCGCCTTCGCCTGGTCCAGGTCCGGTGCGGATTCGCCGAGCTCTCGCTCAAGGAGGCCGAGTATTCGGCTCGCCGCGCCGCCGACGCGCGGCGGCAGTACGAGGAGCAGGTGGCCCGTATTCCGGCGGCCGAGTCCGTGATCGATGAGGTTGCGGTTAAGGAGGCCAAGGAGGAAGCGCATCGGGCCTTCCGGAAAGCCGTTGGACTTGCCAGGGACCGGGCCACGGTCGAGATGGCGGCCGTCGCGTGGCTTCAGCGGATCAACGAGGTCAACAGCCACTTGCGTGTCGCCCAGTCCGGTCTCAAGCGCGAACGCGATGCGGCCGAGGCACTTCTAGCACAGGCGGACAAGCTGGCGGACATCGCGGAATCGATCAGGGAGATGGCCGACTCGGCCGCCGTCGCCTGCCGCGAAGCTCGTCAGGCCATGGCCACCAGTGAGGGGATCGCGGTCGCCGACGTGATGGCCGCCGAAGCGGCGGCGAACGCTGCGGCCGACGCCGCCGTCGCGACGGCTGCGGACGCGGCGCTGACGGCCGCGACCGCCGCGACTGCCGCGACTGCTGCGGCTGCCGTAAAGGCGACTGCCGCTGCCGCCGATGCTGCCGGTCGGGCCTCCTCATCAGGCGCGGTCGCCGCCGACACGGTAGCCGCGTCGGCCGCCTCCGCCACGCCCGGATCGGCCGGCTCCAAACGCGCGCCGGTCCAGGCCCCCGGCGGTTCGGCCGGTGACGCAGCGGTCCGATCCGCGGCACCCGTAACCGCCTTCCGCGACGGACCGGCTCTACCGCCCGTCGAGGGCTGGACCGATTCCGACAAGCCCGCTACGGACTGGCTCGCCGTCGACCTCCGATTGGAGCACCCGCAGGTCATCGTCCGCCTGCTGCGCCGCGAGAGCGCGATCATGAGCTGGCTCGTCGATCGGCTCGCCGGGACGGACCCGCAGGCGAGAAGCGAATGGCAGCTGCAGCTGTCCAACCTCGTAGACGCGATCGTCGCCGCCGCGATCGACGACGCCTGGGTGCTTTTCGCGCCCGACCACCCGTTCTGGGGGCTCTTCACCCCGGATCAGGCTCGCGAAGTGGCGCGTGGGCTGATGGCACTCGGCTTCAGATACGACGGCATGGGCGGATTCGTCGACGGCCGTGTTCCGGCCCAGCGAGATCTGGCTCTTGCGGTCGGATCTGCGGGGCTGGTCCCGGCCCGCGTCCGATACTGGCCCAAGCCCGACGAATCGGCACTTCTTTTCAGCACCGTCACGGTCGTGAGCGAGGCGTTCATCGCCAACCGGGCGCCGGGGTTGAACCTGGGCGAACTCGTGAAGTTGTTGGGCCGCCGGGCGGAGATGCTCGCCGACGTGTGGAACGAGTGGCCGCGCGTGCGTCCGCTGCTCTTCGTGGCGGGTTCTTGACCGGACGCTTCAGCCGGCTCCCGGCGCCGCCGCGGTAGTGCTCTCGGTCGCGTCCGACCCCTCGGGCGGGTCCTGGTCCAGCACCACGAGCCGGTACGCTTCGGCCGCGCCCACGCCGATTGACGCTCCGGCGTCGGCCAGACGGCCCCGGACGCGTTCGAAGACCGCTTCGGGGTCGTGGAGCTGGGTGGCGTGGCAGCGCAGCGCGTCGATCTTGCGATCGACCGTTCCGGTGACGTCGATCACGACGTCTGCCTGGTTACTCCACATCATGTAGACGCGCCGGACCTTGTGCGCGGCGAGGCCGCTCTTGGCGAGCCACGGAAAGGCGAGCGGGTTTCGAGCGGCTGGGAAGACCGCGTCGAGAGCGGCGATGGCGGCGGCTCTGTGATCGGTGTGGTTGATCATGCCGCCGCTGTGGACGACCACCTCGGGGTCGCCGCACAGAACCGCGTCCGGCTTGAAGGTCCGGATCTCGCGGACGAGCATCTCGCGCAGCGGCAAGTCGTTCGCGAGCATGCCGTCGGGCTGATGGAGGAACGTGACACCGCTGTAACCCACTATGGCCGCCGCCTTGCGCTGCTCGTCCTCGCGTTGCAGCGCAAGCTCCATCTGGTCGAGATACGGGTCTTCACCACCCGCATCGCCGGAGGTGCAGCAGACGAGCCAGCCCTCGGCGCCCGAATCGATCCACGCCGACGCGGTGCCCGCGGGCCCGAAGTCCGCGTCGTCCGGGTGGGCGACTATGACCATGAAGCGGCGTGGCTTCCAGGTATGAATCGTTGCCTTGTCGTCGGTCATGACCCCGCCTTGGCCGGCCCGCGAAAAGGCGTTGTCGAAGGGCAACGCCCGAGCCGGCTCCACGCTCAGATGGTTGGTAAACGAATACTTCGCTTGTTGCTTAGTCGAGTTATCATGCCGCCCGAGGCTTCGCTCGTCTCCCCCCACGGGCGAGGCCTCTCTTCATGCCCGCGACTGTACACGTAGCCGCGGAATTGGGTCTCCGGGGTCGGCGGCCGTCAGCGCTGGGCCGCACGGACCTCGCTGAGCGCGCCGAGGACCTCGACCGCGTGGCCTTCCACCTTCACCTTCGGCCAGACCTTCGCGATCTTCCCATCGGGGTCCACGAGGAAGCTCGATCGGATGATTCCCTCGTAGGTCTTGCCGTAGTTCGTCTTCTCGCCCCACGCGCCGTACGAGTCGGCTACCGCGTGGTCTTCGTCTGCGAGGAGCGTGAACGGAAGGCCGTACTTGGCCCGGAACGCGGCCTTGCTCTCGGGGCCTTGAGGGCTGAGTCCCCAGACCTCGGCATCGGCGGCGGCGAACTCCGAGTGGTTGTCGCGGAACGAACACGCCTCGGTAGTGCAGCCGGGAGTGTCGTCGGCGGGGTAGAAGTACACGACCGTGAAATGGCCGCGCCGCGCCGACAGTTTGTGTGTGCCTCCGTTGTCGTCCCTGAGCTCGAAATCGGGGGCGAGCTCTCCCACATTCGGCATGGTGCTCATCGGTCCAGGCTAGCAGCGTTTGCGAGCGATGCTGTGCGAGTGGTCGGTCGTTCCCGCGCTGTGGAATGGCCTGCTCCGGCGGAATCGGCGCGCACTCCGGCGCCCTCGGCCGGTCCCGTCCCGCCCGGTGCTAAGATGCGGCCAACCGAATACGCCTCCGGGGAGCGCCCAAAGCGCTGAGAGTGCGGCAACCCGCCGCAGACCCGCCGTACCTGATCTGGGCAATGCCAGCGAAGGAAGCAGGCTCGACAACTCGACCGCCGTGTTCCCCCCGGAGCGCGGCGACGTTTGTTTACGAGGCAAATCGGGTTGGTCGAATCGATCGCGGCGCGCCGGCCGCGTGCAATGACAATCGCAGGCTCCGACTCGGGCGGTGGCGCCGGCATACAGGCCGATCTCAAGACGTTCTTCGCGCTCGGCGTCTACGGCTCGTCGGCGATCACCGCGATCACGGCGCAGAACACGGTAGAGGTTCGAGCGATCCATGACGTCCCCAGCGACGTCGTCGCCGCGCAGATCGACGCCGTGCTCGATGACATCGGCGCGGACGCGGTCAAGACGGGCATGCTCTCGAGCCCGTCCATAATCGAGACCGTGGCAGCCCGGCTGCGTGCCCACGCCGTCACGGCGCTCGTTGTCGATCCGGTCATGGTGGCCAAGAGCGGCGACAGGCTCCTCCGCGAGGACGCCATCCGAGCCATGTGCGAGCTGCTTCTCCCGCTCGCCGCCGTGGTCACGCCAAACGCGCCGGAGGCGGGCGTGCTGGCCGGTATGGAAGTCACGGACCTGAAATCCGCGCGCGAGGCCGCCCGCCGGATCTCAGCGCTGGGCCCGCGCCTTGTGATCGTCAAAGGTGGCCATCTAGAAGGCGGCACCTCGGACGATCTCGTCTTCGACGGCACGCGTTTCGACACGCTGAGCGGCCGGCGCGTCGCTACTCGCCATACCCACGGAACGGGCTGCACCTTCTCGGCCGCCATCACCGCCTATCTCGCCCGCGGCCTGCAGCCGCTCGACGCCGCCCGCGAGGCGCGCGCCTATCTGCAGGGAGCCATCGAGCACGCCGAACCCCTCGGAAGCGGTCACGGCCCGGTCAATCATTTCTGGAGGATTCCAAATGTCTGAGCTCGACCTGGCGGAACTGACCGCCGCGTCGATGGAGCGCATCCGCGAGCGGACGCCGCTGATTCACAACATCACCAACTTCGTCGTGATGAACGACACCGCCAACGCACTGCTCGCGATCGGAGCATCGCCGGTCATGGCCCACGCTCCGCAGGAAGTGCGCGAGATGGTGGGCTACGCCGGCGCTCTCGTCCTGAACATAGGAACGCTGGAGGACGCCTGGATCGAGTCGATGATCCTCGCAGGGCGGGAGGCCAACGACCGCGGTGTGCCGATCGTTCTCGATCCGGTCGGCGCCGGCGCCACGCGGCTTCGCACCGAGACCGTCGAGCGGCTGCTGAGCCTTCTGCGGGTGGCCGTGATTCGCGGAAACGCAGGCGAGCTCGCCACGATCGCGGGTCTCGCAGGCGAAGTACGCGGAGTGGATTCCGTCTCCGCCGAGTCTCCCGACGGAGCGGCTCTGCTGGTAGCCTCTCGCACCGGCGGCGCCGCGGTCGCGAGCGGAGCCGTGGACTATGTCTCGGACGGCTCGCGTGTCGTGGAGGTCCGGAACGGGCATCCTCTGATGGGCCGCATCACCGGCTCCGGATGTATGTCCACCGCCACCGTCGGGGCGTTCCTTGCGGTCGAGAAGGATCCATTCCTGGCCGCGGCCCAGGCGGCGATCGCCTTCGGAATCGCGGGCGAGCTGGCCGCCGAGCACAGCGCCGGACCCGGATCGTTCCGCGTGAATCTCATGGACGCGCTGGCATCGCTGGACCGGGCAACGATCATGGCCCGGACTCGTGCCACGGTCCGTGCGTGGCAGCCCGCATGAGCGAACCCGAACCGACGCAGGAGCGCCGCCGCCGTCGCGAGTTCATCCGGACGTCGGCCGTCTACCTCGTGACCGAAGAATCGCTGAGCGCCGGGCGCTCCAGTGAGGAGATTGCCGAGGCCGCGCTCGGGGCCGGCGTCCGGGTCGTCCAGGTTCGGGAGAAGGAAGGGTCGGCGCGGCGGGCGCTGGAGATAGCGATCGGGCTGCGCGAATCGACCAGACGCCACGGCGCGCTGCTGATCGTGAACGACAGGATCGACATCGCGATCGCCTGCGACGCCGACGGCGTTCACCTGGGGCAGGGTGATCTGCCCATCGCTCTTGCCCGGCTGCTGCTCGGCGAGGACGCGATCGTTGGACTGTCGATCACCCACGAAGACCAGCTCGAGACCGATGACGCCCGCGAGGCCGACTACCTGGGTGTTGGCTCCGTCTTTCCCACAGGATCCAAGGACGACGCCACGATCACGGGGCTTCACCTCCTCGAGCTCGCTCGGGCCAGGTCCGACCTGCCGATCGTCGCCATCGGCGGGATAACTGCGGCCAACGCAGGGAAGGCCGTGGCCTTCGGCGCCGATAGCCTGGCTGTCATCAGCGCGGTCACCGCGGCACCGGATCCGGCGGCGGCGGCACTCGAGCTCGGTGTCGCGGTCGAGAACCACCGCCGATGAGCCACCTCGGGGAGTTCGGGTTCATAGACGCTCTCTCCGCGCGCCTGGAGGCACAGGCGGGTGGCATCGGCATCGGCGACGACGCGGCCGCGTGGCAGCCGACTCCCGGCTGCGTGACCGTGGCCACCACGGACATGCTGGTCGAGGGAATCCATTTCAACCTCGACTGGACCACGCCGCTGGATCTCGGCTGGAAGGCTCTCGCGGTGAACCTCTCCGACCTTGCCGCTATGGGCGCGCGTCCGGGCCGAGCGCTCGTTTCGGTCGCGATGCTGCCGGAGCAGGCGGACCTCATCCTGAGGGTGTACGAGGGCATGAGCGAGCTGGCTCACCTGACCGGCACCCGGGTCGTCGGCGGCGACACTGTGCGGACCCCAGGGCCGATCGTCATTAACGTCGCCCTTGTCGGCGAGGCGGATCCCGGTCGGCTGCTGCGTCGAGACGGCGCGCGCCCCGGGGACTTGCTGGCGCTGACGGGACCTGTGGGAGCGTCGGCAGCGGGCCTGGACCTGCTCTCACGTGGCGACCTCGCCGCTCAGGCTCGTCCGGAGGCGGCGTCGCTGCTCTCGGCTCATCACCGCCCGTGGCCGCAGCTCGCGGCAGGATCGGCACTCGCGGGATTGGGCCTGCACTGCGCCATCGACGTCAGCGACGGAGTGGCGAGCGAGGCCGCGCACATCGCGCGTGCATCCGGAGTCGCCATCGAGATCGAGACGGAGAGGATCCCGCTTTCGCCGGACGCGGTCGCGCTTCTCGGTGTCGAGAAGGCCCGTCATCTCGCGCTTTCCGGCGGCGAGGACTACCAGCTGTTGTTCGCCGTGCCGGAGGCGAGACTGGCAGAGGTCGTAGCCGCCTTGCCCGGCGGTGCCCCGCCCGCAGTGGTGGGCCGCGTGACCGGCGAGGCGCCCGGCGGCACCGTGACACTCACCGAATCCGGCCGCCGGGTACAGCTTGCCCGTTCCGGCTACACGGCCTTCTAGATGAAGCCCCAGCCCGAGCCACTCGGTACGCCGCGGAGCGACCTCGCGGCCGCGGCCGTCGGCATCGAGAGGGTGCCGGAACAGTTCCGCGTGCTCGGCTTCTTCGACCATTTCGTACTCTGGGCCGATCTTGGCGTTGGACTTCTGGTCCTCGCCGCCGGTTCCTACCTCGTCCCGGGACTGTCGCTGCCCCAGGCATTGCTCGTCATCGTGCTCGGCACGCTGCTGGGCAATCTCATGCTCGGTCTCGCAGGCGTCATCGGCAGCGAGCATGCGATCCCGTCGATGGTCAGCCTTCGCCCGAGCTTCGGCCGCCGCGGAAGCTACCTCCCCAGTCTCATCAACGTGGTTCAGCTCGTCGGCTGGGGCGCCTACGAGATAGTCATCATGGCTACGGCGTCATCAAGGCTCAGCGGCCCGATCCTGGGAATCGCAGGCTACCCGATCTGGGCCATCTTCTGGGGTGCCATCGTCCTTCTCCTGGCGCTCGGCGGGCCCCTCGTTGTAGTGCGGCAGTGGCTGGAGAAGGCAGGCATATGGGTCGTGCTTCTCACAGTCTCGTGGATGGCCCTCTACGCTTTGACCCACGGGGATCTCGGCGCGAGCTGGAACAAGCCGGGTGACGGCAGCTCGAACCTCGCCCAGGGCCTCGACCTGGTGGTGGCGATGCCGATCAGCTGGCTTCCGCTCGTTGCGGACTTCAACCGCTTCGCCCGCACGTCGCGTTCTTCGTTCGCCGGGACCTTTGCCGGGTTCGGACTTGCCAACGCCATGTGCTTCACGCTGGGCGTGCTGCTGGTCCTGGTGCTGCCGGCCGGAGATCTCACGGCTTCGATCATGTCCATCACGTTCGGTGCCGCAGGACTGGTGCTGCTGCTCGGCGACGAGACGGACAACGCGTTCGCCGATGTCTATTCCACCGCGATCTCGATCAAGAACGTCGCGCCGGGTCTGCCGACTCGCGGACTCCTGGCCGCGGTAGGCGGAACGTGCGTCGCGATCGCACTCGCCGTGGACATGAACTCGTTCCAGAACTTCCTGCTGCTCGTGGGATCCCTGTTCACGCCGCTCTTCGGAGTGCTCTTCGCCGACTACTTCATCCTGCGCCGGCGCCGCTACACCGAAGAGGAGTTGTATCCCGCCGATGCCCGCGGCGGCCCTCCGTGGGGCGGTGTGAATCCCGTGGCGCTGGTCGCGTGGGCTGCCGGTGCGGCCGTCTACTGGGCCGAAACCACGTACGTCCACACGCTGGGCGGAACGCTGCCGTCGCTGGCCGCGTCGATGGGCGTCTACCTGGCAGTCAGTGTCTCTATTGGAGCTCTGCGCCGCCCTCGATCAGCCGTCGCGCACTGAGGAAGCGTTGCGCCCACTCCACGACCGAGCCCGCGGACTCCGACGCGCCGGCGCGGGTAAGCTCTGCCGCGGTCGACAGCATCGATACGATGCCCACGCCGCGTGCTCCGGCAGCGGCCGCCATTCGCATGTCGTCGAGGGCGTCTCCGACGTAGATCGCCTCGCCCGGATGGGACATGCACATCTTCAGGGCGAGCATGAGGGGCGCCGGGTCCGGTTTGCCCGAGGGAGTGTCGTCGCCGTAGACGCGGACGGTGAGCAACTCGTTGACGCCCACGCGGGCGAGCTGAGGCTCGATCTCGGGGCGGCTCCCACCCGTGACGAGTCCGAGCACGAATCCCGCCGCCGCAAGTTCCGCCAGGGCGGTCTGCACGCCGTCAAACGGCTCCATCCGGTCGCTCCGAAACGTCTCGCGCCAGACTGCGACGGCCTCGTCCTCGCGACTCTCCGGAATTCCCAGATTGGCATACATCAGACGCCAGTTGGGGGAGAAGTGGCGCCGGAAGATGTCGAGATCGAAATCAATCCCGAGCTTGCGGCAGATCGCCGCGTCCGTCTCGTAGAGGGCCCCGATCGAGTCGACGATGGTGCCGTCCCAGTCGAAGAGGATTGTGCGCATGGCCAGCAATCCTACATTCGTTGGGATGTCACGCAATTGACACGGAACACATGCATCCAAATGGCCGTCATTGTCGTAATAACGATAGGGAAGGCATGCGGATAGGTGTCGAATCCTCAACTTGAGGGACCGCGGACGGCGACTGCCGGCGGTGATCCGCTCGTCGGTACATTGATCAAGTCAAAGTCGAACGAATGGTAGATTTGGACACGTGAACGAACTTTCTAATCCAGACGTGAAGAGAGTTCTCGACGCGGCCTTCCGCAAGGGAGTGACGCTGG
This sequence comes from Chloroflexota bacterium, assembly GCA_003153755.1. Taxonomy (GTDB): domain Bacteria; phylum Chloroflexota; class Limnocylindria; order Limnocylindrales; family CSP1-4; genus Fen-1039. The sequence goes on from PMBG01000137.1 coordinate 17,538, forward strand.
ACGTTCGCGCGTTCGAGCGGTCCACCTGCACGGCGGAGGACGCCGCCGCCGCCGTCGATGCGGACCTCGGCCGGATCGTGAAGTCGCTCGTCTTCGTGGCTCCGCGGTACGACGGAAGACTCGTTCCGATTATCTGCCTGCTTTCGGGACGCAGCCAGGTGGATCTGGGCCTCCTGGCCGCCGTTACAGGCGAGGTGGTCGTTCGTGCGGCTACTGCCCGCGAAATTCGCGACCTGACCGGCTTCGCGCCGGACGGAGTGCCGCCGATCGGGCACGCGCGGACCATGCGCGTCCTCATGGATCAGAGCCTCTCTCAGTTCGAGTGGGTTTGGGCCTCTGCCGGAGCGGATTGCACGCTCTTCCGCGTCACGCCATCGACTTTGCGCATGCTTTCCAACGCGGTTGTCGTGCCTCTGGACAGCGGGTCGTGGGTCCCGTCGGCGGGCACGCAGATGATCGAACCGCGACTCCAGTTCGAGGCCGGTTCGGGCGCCTGAACGCCGCCCACACGGGCCGGGCCCTCGCGGAAGACTCCGCGCCGTGCCCGCAACGGGATATTCCTGGTGCGAACCGGCCGCCTACGTAGTTTGATGTAGGTAAATACCCCCGAATCGTGCCCGGTTATCCCCGTTGATGTGGATAAACTGTGGAAAACTCCTAGTTTGGGTCACGAAATTCGGGGAAAACCCTGTTGTTTCGGGGGCGCGATCGGAGTAAGTTGTGTTCCGCGCCCGGAGGTGCTGAGCGACTGCTAGTAGCCGAGATGACATCAAGGCACACGCAGCGAGAAGGTTCCTTCGGGCGTTTCTTTGTGCCCACCGCCTGGGCGGGCCGGGTGGAGTGGCCGCGGCTGAGTCGCGGGGCCCCCGCGCCGCCGACCCGCGCCGACCCACGCCGCCACTCCCGCCGCCCCTGCATACAGTCGAAGCGGTGTCCAGGGAGGCAGGACACCGCTTCGGCGTGCTTCGCGGGTCTCGGGGTGGAGGAGAGGTTCGCCCGAGGCCTGCAGGTATTCAGTTGAAGCGACCGCGTGGAGTTGGGCGCAGCCGATACGGGTACGCGTCTAAGCGGACCGTTGCTCGGAATGACCCCAGTCGGTGTCGTGGTAGAGGTTTCGCAGGAACAGGAGCCGGTTCACCTGAGCCAGCGACCAGCGCGTTTCGCAGGGCGCCAGACCTATGACATAGCTGATGAGACTCGCAGCTTCCGGTCCGGTAATCCCGCTTTGGATGAGCCGGCGGTATGCGGGCTCCGTCTTGATCAGGCGAGGCAGGGTCTCCGCTGCGGACGGAGCGGCGGCGACGTCCGATCGACCTTGCAGCGGCCTCGCGTCCGGGCCGACTTCGATTCCGACCGGCTCGCGATCCGATGCGGCGCAACTGGGCTCGGATCCGCCTGCTGCCGGTCGCCGGACGCCCCGTCCGGTCTGGCCTGCGCTGCTTCGATCGATCTGCCCAGCCATTTCGTCGCCTTCGGATCCTTTCTCTGCGATTCCCCCGCTAACTGAACAGTCGGCGGTGGGCTATTCCGACACGAGCCTCATCGGGTCCCAGGCCGCCCGGTACGAACGAGTCAACCGTCGTGCGTTCGTATGAGCGGGGCGGCACGGGCGGGTGAACCACGCTCGGCGAATCCCGCCACGGGCGGCAACGGCTGGGCAAGTGGGTCGTCCGGCTATGGAGACTGTCCCGGCGAATTGGCGGGGCGGTTCTCCTGACTGGCGCTCGGTCCCGCTAGACTGCTGTCGTGCGTGTTCGCCAGTTCGAGTTGCGGCTTCTCGCCGCCGCTCTCACCGTTATGTGGGCCGCGGGCGGTGGCATCGTTCTGATCGCGTACCGGCCCGGCGGCCCCGTCGACTTGCTCGTCGGCGTGGCGGCATCCTTGCCGCTGATGGTGAGCGTTGCCGCCTTCGTGTGGCCGCCACTCGTCAGGAGCGATCCAGAATCGGCGGGCATCTTCTGGATAGGCATCATCGCGGGCCTGCTGCTCCTGCCGTCGATCGGTGGAGTAGCCGGCCAGGTGCTCCAGGGCGGAGCCGTACCACTCGTCCCCTCGCCGGAGATCGTCTACCCGTGGGCGATGGCGCTACTTGCCACGAGTCTGTTCGCCGGCCTCGGGATAACTCGCCAGCTGATCCCTGAAGTCGGGATCGGCAGGCGTCGACTTGCGACGTCGATCGCGTTTGCCGTCGCAGCTACGACCGTGATCGGCGGCGTCTTTGCCGGGGTGAGCCTCGCCGACGATGCCGCCCTGCGCGAGAAGCCGGCCGCGTATTCCCGCTACGGCCCCACGGACGCAAAGGTGGCCCCTCCCGATTGCACGGGAACGATCGTCACGCCCAGGTCGGGCTCGATGACGCTGGACCTCTGGGGCGACGTGGACCAGCGCGCCATCGGAAACGTGAACCTCACTGGCAGCCGGTCCGGATCGGACTATTCGTTTACGGCCCAGGTCGTGAGCCCCGAGATTCTCGGCCAGTACGGAGGCGCCAAGATCGGGGCTGCGCTATGGCTGAAGACCCCCGACACGGTCTGGACGGCGACGAAGACCGAGGCCGTGGCGTCGAGTCAGCTCGACGAGGCGGTGCTTGCCGGCGCTCTCTCCATACAGGACCGTGCCACGGCCGAGAACCACGGTCTCGAATACGTAGAGGGCGCGCGTGCTCGCCGCTGCCGGATTGCGGTGGACGGGCCTTCGTTCGCGGCCTCGTTCCCCCAGACGCGATGGCTTGTGGGAGACGCCAGCATGACGACGTGGCGCGGCCAGGTCGACTACTGGCTGTTCGGTGACGGGGAGGTGGGCAGGATCAGTGGCAGCGTGAACGGGAACGCCCAGGCGATCCTCGGGCACGGATTGCTCGCCACGATCGCCGTCCGTTTCGACATGGTCGATCGCGATCGGACGGTCACGATCAGTCCGCCTCGCGGCTGATCCGCCGATGGCCCCGCAGGATCAGGTCGATACCGCGAAGCACGATCGGCTCGCCCGCTTCTANNCAGGCCCTCGAGGGAGAGATCGGCATTCCGCTCTGGAGCGAGGGAGGTCGATGGGGGATCGTGGAGGGCGCGTTCCTGCCGCCTCTCCGGCTGACGCTCGACGAGGCGGTGGTCTTCTTCTTCGCCGCGCGTTTGATGGCGCAGTTCGCCGATCGGTACGACCCCGACACCGGAGCCGCTTTCCAGAAGCTCGCCGAGATCCTGCCGTCCGTCGTGGCTCGTCACCTGGAGCGGACAATCGACGTTCTGGCGAGCCGTCCACCGGACGAACGCCTGACGCGCCATCTCCGGATGCTGTCGCGGGCCTGGGCAGAACGCCGCGTGGTGGAGCTCACATACGATGCCGCGACGTACAGCCCCGGTCGGCCGCCGCGGCGTTCGCGCGTCCGTCCGTACCTGATCGAGGCGTCGGCCACGACCAGGGCGCTGTATCTGATGGGATTCGACGAATCGCGCGGTGCCGTCCGGACCTTCAAGATGCAGCGCATCCTGGATCTGTCCCTCGCGCCGGAGACCTTCGAGCCGCCCGATCCCGCCCTGGTACAGGAGGGACTCGACCGTGCCTGGGGGGTAATCGCCGACCAGGAGGAAGTGGAGGTAGAGCTTCGCTTCGATGCCGCGATCGCCGGGCTCGTGACCGAGACAACCTGGCATCCGACGGAGCGCGTCACCCGAGAGGCGGACGGCTCCGTGCTCTGGCGGGCCCGCGTTCCGGGGACGCTTGAGATCCGGCGCTGGATCCTCCAGTGGGGAGCGCAGGTCGAGGTGATCTCCCCCGCGGAGCTCCGCGATGAAGTGGCCGAGACGTACCGCAGGGCGGCTGCACGCTACGAGACGTGAGGGATGACGGCGGCCGCGGGCCGCTCGCCGTGACGCGGCGTCGGCGCCGGGACCTACAATCGATCTCGTGACAGATAGCGCGCACTCGCAGCTTTGGGCGGTCAATCTCGTCAGCGACCCGATCCACGGCTACATCGAACTGACGAAACGTCTCACGCCGGACCGTGCGGCTCGCCTGGGTCTTCCGGACGAGTCGGCCGCCGAAGGCGATCTCATCGATTCGGCCTGGCTTCAACGCATGAGGCGCATCAGCCAGTTGCAGAGCGCGCGCTGGGTATTTCCCACTGCCGAGCACAGCCGGTTCACGCACAGCCTGGGTGTGATGCACGAAGCGTCGCTGTGGGCCCGCCATCTGTACCCGAGCCTGCGAGACACGCTGGCCGTCGTGGAGCCGGCGGCGCCTGCTCCCTCCGAGGGCCTGGTGACCGAGACGATGAGGCTCGCGGGACTGCTCCACGACGTGGGCCACGGGCCGTTCGCCCACTTCTTCGACGAGCACATAACTCATCGCTTCCCCGCGCCCGCGGATCCGCGCCGGAAGGGCAAGAACCTCACGCACGAGGATCTCTCACAGCTGATCATCGAGCGCGAACTCGGCGATCTGATCCGATCGATCCGCCGGGCTCCGGGTGACACCCCGGCTCGCGACGCTCTGCGCCCCGACGAGTCGATCGACCCGCGCTGGCTGTCGTTCCTGATCTCCAAGCCGGCCATCGTGGATGCGACGATGCCACGCTGGCTGAGGTGGCTGCAGCCCCTGTTGTCGGGCGTCTTCACCGTGGACAACCTGGACTACGTGCGGCGCGACTCGTACCTGATCGGGGTGTCGACCGGGCCGGTGGACGTGGAGCGATTGCGCCGCTACAGCTTCATCGGCGAGCGTGGGCTCACTCTCTACGAGCCGGGCCTCGGCGCGCTGGAGATGTTCCTGACCGCGCGGCGCTTCATGTATCAGCAAATCTACTTCCACCGCTCGGTGCGGGCGATCGACATCGACCTGGCCGAGGTCTTCCGGCCGAGCATCCTGGCGATCTTCGGCGAAGGGTCGCCCGCGGACGACCTCAGCCACTACGCCGACCTGGACGAGTACGCGCTGCTCCACCAGGCGGCCCTCTGGTCTCGCGGCGAGTCACTCTCGGAGAATCCGCGGCCCTGCGATGGAACCGTCACGCCCGAAGTGGGCCTGGTCTGGCGTGCGATCCTGCTCCGCCGCCCGCGCTGGCGGCCCGACGGGGAGCTGCGCCGCGACTACGAGGCGGCCGATCGGGCCGCGGTTCTGGACGCCGTCCGCAAGGAGCTGGGCTTCGACGGAACGGCCGTACCCGCGGGAGTGGCACTCGATCTGGCGGAGGTCGACGCGCGCCCCGCCGAGGCCATCGCAACGGATTCGCTGCTGGCGGTCGCGGGCCGGGACGGGGCTCCGGCGGTACCGGTCAGCCGGATGCTCGTGCGGCTGCCGGCCTACTCACTGATCGCCCGGCGGTACGTTCGAGCGGAGTAACGGGCCTTACTTCTTCGGCGTCGGCGTGGGAAGCGGGCCGCAGCCCACAGCCTCGGCGGGGCGAAGGACGCGCTGCTCCTCGACCTCGCACCGGAACGGCAGGATCATCAGCGGATCTACTCGGGCGATCTCGTGGGCGGGCATCAGGTCCTTGGCCACCGCCGTTGGACTCGTATCAAATGTGGCCGTCTCCGACGGGCTGAAAAGCCCGAAATGAACGTGGCACCCGGAAGCGTTGCCGGTCTGCCCTTCGTAGCCGATCACCTGGCCGGCAGTCACGTGCTGGCCCGGCTTGACGGTCACCTTGTACTCGTGAGCGTAGATGGATCGGTATCCATCGCCATCGTCGATCACGATCACTATCGGCAGGCTGGACCACCACTTCTTCGCGTCGAGAAGGTCGTAGTACGGCTTGAGTGGTTCGACCCAGCCCATGAAGTCGTCGTACTGCCGGCTTGCGGCCAGGACCACACCGTCGTGAGCGGCCAGGACGAAGTCGCCGCATTGGGTGGCGATGTCCAGCCCGTCGTGGAACTTCTTCCCGTCGACTATCCACTCGCCCCAGTCCGTGGGCCCGAACGGAAGGGTGACCATGGCGTTCTTGAGCGGCCAGACGTATCCGGGGAGCGCCGTCTTCGCGGCGGAGGGAATCGCCGCGGGCGAGGTCGCCGGAACTCCGGTTACGGCCGCAAGCAGCTCTGTCGTCGGATCGGCCGACGGCGCCTGCGTGACGCCCGCCACCGATTCCAGCGGTGCGGGCGCGGCTGCCGGACTCGCCGGCGGGCGAAGCAACACCGCGGCGATCGACAGCGAAAGCGAGACAACCCCGACGATGAACATTGCGGGAATCCGCGGCCTGCGATCGTGGCGCGGGAGCCACTCGACTGCGGGCCGTTCGCGGACGCTGCTCACAGAAGGGTTGTAGCACGATTGGCGGCGTCCCGTGCGCCCGCCGGGCAACACAGGCGGTCCCGGGAGCGCGGCGGAACTCGCCCCGCGCTCGTGCTGCCCGCTTTGGTGGCGCCTCCTCGATGGTCACGGCCGCCACTGGGACCGCTGCCGGGTTGCGCAGGCGGACCACATAGCGGCATAGTGGATGCGCGGCCGGTTGTGCCGCCGGCTTTGCCTGTTCTTCGCCGCCATCGAGACGGCCCTACCGGAGGTCAAAATGACGCGGACCAGGATCTCCGAAAGGGCTGCCCGGGTCGTTCTCGCGTCGGGTCTTCTCCTCGGGATTACCGCGTCCGTCGGCACTCGGTCCATCTCGGCGGATGCCGCCGCGCCGGGTACGTGGACCGCAACGAATTCGTATTCGCAAGCTCGGGACTTCGCGCCGGCCGTACGGCTCGGCGACGGCAGCGTGCTTACCGCCGGTGGCACGGACGGGGTGAGTTACACCGCGGCGGCCGGCCGTTGGAACCCCGCCGACGGGACGTGGTCGCCCGCCGGGTCGATCGGCGCCGAAGTGGCCGGCCAGGTGGCGGCGCTTCTCCCCGACGGCAAGGCGATCTTCGCGGGCGGCGCGGGCGCGACTTCCTACTATGGCTTCGGCGACGTCTACGATCCCGGTAAGGGGAGCTGGACGAAGACGCCGGCGATGACCGGCTCACATGCCTACGGTGCCGGCGCGAAGCTGGCGAACGGCAACTTGCTCGTGATCGGGGGCATGGATGGCGGACCGACGCTCACGACCGCTTCGGTAAGCATCTACTCGGCCGCGGGCAACTCATGGAGTGCGGGTCAGAGCCTCCCGGGCGTTGGACGCTACGCCCTGACCGCCACTACTCTCGGCGATGGCCGCATCCTCGCCGTGGGCGGCAACGACGGTGGTGGGCTCTCGTCGGCGGCCCTGAGGCTGGCCGCGATCTATACCTCGCCGACCGGCTGGACCGCCACCGACTCGATGAACGTGGCGCGGTTCGACCACGCCGCCGTGAAGCTGAACGACGGCCGGATCCTGGTCGCAGGGGGATCAACGTCAACGGGCGTTGCCCTTGCCTCCGCCGAGATATACAACCCCGCCACCGGCCACTGGACCGCGACGGGTTCCATGGCCACGCCCAGGTACGGCTTTACGCTGACGGTCCTCGCCAACGGCTGGGTCCTCGCCGCGGGTGGTTACTCGAGTGCCGGCAGTCCGGCCCTGACCACGGCCGAGATCTACGATCCCGGCACCGGCGCTTGGACGCCCACCGGAACGATGTCGAACGGCCGGCGCTACCACTCCGCGACGCTCCTGGCCACCGGCCAGGTCCTGGTCCTGGGCGGCCACGGCACCGATCCTGCGGAGTTCGAGAGCGCGGCCGAGGTGTTCACTCCGCCTCTCGCATATCCGGCGTCCACCTTCCACCCGCTTGCGCCCACGCGCGTCCTGGACACCCGCGTCGCGAACGGACTCAGTGGCGCATTCGGCAGCAAGATCCCGCGCCTGCTGCAGGTCACCGGCCGCGGCAACGTGCCCGCCGGCGCGGTGGCCGTTACAGGCATCCTGACCGTCACCAACGCGACCGTGACGGGCTACATCTCAGTGGGTCCCACGCCCACCAGCTCGCCGGGTTCGTCGACCCTCAACTTCCCGGCCGGTGACAACCGCGCGAACAACGTGGCGGTCGCTCTCGACCTCACGGGTCGGCTGGCCCTGGTGTACATGCCGGCCTCCTCGTCGGTGAGCCCATCGACGGACGTTGTATTCGACGTTACCGGCTACTTCACCGCGGACGACACCGGAGCGCGTTTCAACACGTTGACGCCGGCAAGGGTCCTCGACACACGGTTCGGCACGGGGTCGGCCAAGGCGAGGCTGGCCAGCAACGTCGCGGTGTCCATGAAGATCTGGGATGCGGGCGGCGTGCCGAAGAACGCGGTCGCGGTCACCGGCAACCTCACGGTCGTTGGCCCCACGAGCGCCGGCTGGGCGCTGGCCGGGCCGTCTCTCCCGGCGGATCCTTCGACGGCCAACTCGTCGATGGTCAACGCGATCCCCAACGACATCAGGGCGGACGGAGTGACCGTGGCCTTGAGCGGCACCGGCTACCTCAGCTTCGTGTGGGTTGGCGCAAAGACGTCGACTACGGACCTCGTCTTCGATGTCACGGGCTACTACATGAGCGGGTTGGGCGGATACCGATTCGTGCCGGTTGAGCCCACGCGAGTCGCCGACACTCGTTTTGCCCTGCCCGTCGCCGGTCCCGTCCTGCGCCAGACGCCCGTTCCGGTACCGGTTTGGAACCGCGGCCACATCCCGGGGACGGCTCTCGGTATCGCCGGAAACCTCACTGTCGTGAGCCAGAGCGGTCTCGGATACCTGACGGCAGCACCAATCGTAACAACGGCGCCGACACCCACATCCACTCTGAACTTCCCGTTCGGCGACATTCGCGCAAACGGCTTCTACTGCGGGCTGGCGCCCGACGGGACCGTGGGGGTCGCGTACTACCAGACGGCGGCCGGCGCGTCGACGCAGTTCGTATTGGACGTGACCGGCTACTTCACGCCGTAGCCGTCACCTTCGTCCCAAGCCGCGCCACAGGCCGACCGGCGGTCCGGTATTTCGCCTGCCGTGAGGCAACCTGTACCTCATACGCTGTCCTTGTCTTGCCCCGGCCGTCAGGAGTGCCAAGTGGATGTAGTAGGTCTGTCCCGTATTCAGTTCGCCCTGACGATCAGTTTCCACTTCATATTCCCGGCGGTGACGATCGGGCTTGCCGGGCTCATCGCAGTCGTCGAGACGTTCCGCTGGTGGACCAAGAAGGACGTCTACGACCGCTTGTCCGTGTTCATGACGAAGCTCTTCGCGGTCACATTCGTGATCGGCGTCGTGAGCGGCGTGGTCATGGAGTTCCAGTTCGGCACGAACTGGTCGCGCTTCTCCGGATACGTGGGCGACATCTTCGGCGCACCGCTCGCGGCTGAGGGGATATTCGCCTTCTTCCTCGAATCGGCGTTCGTGGGGATCGTCCTGTTCGGCCGCGATCGCGTCACGTCCACGGTCCGCTGGATCGCGGGTTTGCTCGTCGCCCTCGGCACGACGCTCTCGGCGTTCTTCATCCTCGTGGCGAATTCGTGGATGCAGACTCCGGCCGGATACAAGATCGTCACCGACGCGAACGGCGTTCAGCGAGCGCAGATGACGAGCTTCTTCGAGGCGGCATTCAACCCGTCCACTCTGCCGCGTTTCATGCACACGATGGCGGCCTGCTGGGTGGTGGGCGCCTTCTTCCTGATGGGCATCGCGGCCTGGTACACGCTCCGCGGGCGCGGCTCCGACGTCAGCAGGTTCGCCCTTCGACTGAGCATGGTCGTAGCGTTCCTGATGGCCGGCGGCATGTTCGCCACGGGCGACCTCCAGACGCGCGAAGTCCAGGCCAACCAGCCGGTCAAGTTCGCGGCGATGGAGGGCATCTGCAAGACCGAGAACGGCGCGCCGCTCACGATCATCGCGATCCCGCCCGATCAGGCCTGCTCGTCGAATGCGTCCGGGCTCGGCGTCCCGTACGGACTAAGCGCCATGAGCGACCTGGACCCGAACGGGGAGATCAAGGGCCTCGACCAGGTGAGCAGCGACCTGTGGCCGCCCATCGCCACCACGTTCATGAGCTTCCATCTGATGGTGGCCCTGGGCACGGCGATGATGTTCATCATGTTCGTGGGCATCTTCCTCCTCTGGCGCGGCACGCTCGAGAAGCGCCGCTGGTGGCTCAAGCTCGCCGTCGTCGCCATCCCAATGCCGATCGCCGCGGTGGAGCTCGGCTGGGCTACCGCCGAGGTGGGTCGCCAGCCGTGGATCGTGCAGGGCTTGATGCTGACCTCTCACGGCACTTCGCCGGGCGTCGGCAGCGCCGACGTCCTGGTCTCCATCTTCGCGATCCTGGGCGTCTACACCTTGCTGTTCGGCCTGTGGATCTACGGCCTCACCAAAGAGATCAGGCGCGGACCGGAACTAGCCCCGGCAGAGGCCTCACCGGCGGCGGCCGCCACGACCGAGGGAGCGAACTAGACATGCAGCTCTCGACGCTCTGGTTCCTGCTCCTCGGCTTCCTTCTCGTCGGTTACGCGATCCTTGACGGCTTCGACCTTGGAGCCGGGATCCTCCACCTGTTCGTCGCCCGAAACGACGAGGAACGGCGGACGGTCTTGAACTCGATCGGCCCGGTCTGGGACGGTAACGAGGTCTGGCTGATCACGGCCGGCGGGGCGCTGTTCGCCGCATTCCCGACCGTGTACGGGACGGTCTTGTCGGGCTTCTACCTTGCGATCATGCTGCTGCTCGCGTCGCTCATCCTGCGGGCGATCTCGATCGAGTATCGCTCGAAGGAGACCTTCGGCTGGTGGCGCGGCGCCTGGGACGTTGGTTTTGCCGTTGGATCGACATTGGCCGCGCTTCTCTTCGGCGTGGCCCTGGGAAACCTGCTGCGCGGGCTGCCGATCGATGCGGACGGCGTCTACCGCGGTGGCCTGATTGGGCTTCTCAACCCGTTTGCCCTCGAGGTGGGCTTCTTCACGCTCGGCATCGCCGCTCTCCAGGGCGCGAGCTGGCTCGTTCTCAAGTCCGAGGGCGCGCTCCAGGCGCGGGCACGCAAGGCTCAGGTCGTGGCGCTTGTGGTGGTGGTGCTTGCCTGGGTGGCCGCGACAATCGTGGCTCGAGCCGGAGCTCCCCGCGTATTCGACAACTTCGGCAATCTGCTGGCTTGGGCCGGGCCGCTGCTCACCGCCAACGTCCTGATCTACCTGGCGTTCGCCATTCGAAGCCACCAGGACCGCCGCGCCTTCTTCTTCTCCAGCCTGAGCGTGGTTGGTTTCGCCGCCACGGCCGGCACCGCGCTCTATCCGAACCTGTTGCCCGCCGTCGAAAAGGCCCGAAGCCTGACGGTGGACAACGCCCATTCCTCGGATTTGACGCTCACGGTGATGCTCGCCGTGGCCCTGATCGGCATGCCGATCGTGCTCGCCTACACGGCGTTCATCTACTGGAAGTTCAAGGGCAAGGTGAAACTGGGCGACGAAAGCTACTGAGCGGGGCGAGGCGAGGCGAGGGGCGGGCCGGCGCCACGGCCGCCCGGGAACTTGCCGCCGGGGGCGGGCGCGGCGCGGGGGCGGGGGCGCGGAGGCGCGGCGTGATCTCGCTCATGTCGGCCGGGGAACTTGCCGGATTCACACTGAATCGACAATCGGCAGGTATCCAGCGCCCGGCTGGGCGTTAGTCGCGGCGCAAGGCACGCCCAAGTAACCCAGATCCGCCGCGTATCCTCCAAAGCGGCCGCAAATCGCCCGGAACCGGTCCGAAGCACGGCGATCGAACGGCCGAAACCCTCACCGAGTCGCTAGGTTCCACCGATTGTCGTTCTGGTGTGAAATCGGCAACAATCCGGCGGGGCGACGCCTGGGTGCCGCCTGACCGCGCAACCCCCAGGCGCTCTGGCGTGCACCAGGCTAGGCGCCGACGAGCACCGGAGCGAGCGGACTCCAAGGTCCGTGAGCGAGAAGCGCCAGAGGCAACGACGCCTGGGTGCCGCCCGGGCGCCGAGGGAAGGAAAGAGGCGACGCCTCCCTAGCGACGTCGCCTCCTCCTCGGGGGAATTCGATGTACTACCAGTCCGGATCCGTCTGGCGATCGAGCAATTCCGTTGGCGTGATGCGCGGCCGGATCAGCCGAGCCTTGCCGTTCTTGATCGCCACTTCCGCGGCGGTGGGGTGTGACAGGAAGAGGGGCATCGACTCGGTGAAGCCGTAGGCGCCCACATCGAGCAGCGCGACGAGATCGCCGACCCGCGGGCGGGGCAGCATCGCGCCGGTCGTGAACACGTCAAGGCCGGTGCATAGAGGCCCGGCAACGGTCGTGCGCACGAGCGCTCGGACTCCCTCCGACAAAACCGCGAGACGATGCTCGCTCCGCACGAGCGTGGGCCTCACCGCGTGGTTGATGCCGCCGTCGAGGATCGCAACCGGGGCGCTCTCCGGGCCCTTCGTGTCCACGACGCGCGCTACGTACGCACCCGCGGGGCCGACGAGGAAACGTCCCGGCTCGAGGACGACCTCCAGGTCTCGCAATGCTGCGTCCGTGGCCCAGCGAGCCTGCAGGGCCGCGAGCCGTCCACCCAGCCGGTCGAGGTCAAGCGGCCGTTCATCGTCGGCGTAGGGAATCCCCAGACCGCCGCCCGCGTCCACGACCTTCAGCGCAAAGCCCGCGTCGACGGCGACCTGACGGGCGATCTCCACGAGTTCGGCGACGTGATCGGCGAGCTGGTCCGCGTCGCGCAGGTTGGACGCGCCGAATGCATGCAACCCCAACGGCTCGAGGTGCGGCGATGCGGCGGCGTACCGAGCGGCTTCGTACACGGTTGCGAGCGGCATCCCGAACTTGCCCTCGACCCCGCCGATCAAGCGCACCGTTTCCATGTGCGCGTCCTCGGTGACCGAGAGGCGCAGGAGGATCGGCTGGCGGCGGCCGGCGGCATCGGCGATCGCCTCGAGACGGCGCAGCTCGCCGACGGATTCCACCGTGACGAACCCGATGCCCGCCGCGACTGCGGCCGCCAGCTCCGCCTCGCGCTTGCCCGGGCCGGTCATGGCGATCTTCGACGGCTCGAAGCCGGCGCGCAGAACCGCCTCGAGCTCGCCGCCCGAAGCCACGTCCGCGCCGAGTCCACATCGTCGGAGGTGCGCGATCACCGCAAGAGCCGGGTTCGCCTTGACGGCGAACGCGACGCGGAAGCGGCTTGGGAGCACGGTGCGGAGAGCGTCGACTCGCCGGCCGATCATGTCCAGGTCGTAGACGTAGAACGGCGTCCCGAACTCCTGCGCGAGCGCCGCGGGTGCGATCCCTCCGAAATGGCCCGCCTGGAGGATCCCGTCGATCCCCTCTCCGTCGGACGCCGGCGGACGCTCGAGATGCGTCATCGTAGGGCCTCCTCGAGTGCGACTCTCGCATCGGTGCGCTCGTCGCGGTACTTCACGATTATCGCGGCGGAGAGCGCAAGGCCGTGGGCGGCCGCGAACTCGCCCGTGACGCCGCGCACGCCCGGGGCGACGACCGCACCGGCCGGCACGACGAGCGGCTCATCGAGCGTACCAGTGAGGACTCGTTCGTTGACGAGGTCGTAGAGGCGGCTCGTGCCGGTGAGGATTACGCCCGCGGCAACGACGGCTCCATGCTGTACCAGGACGCCTTCGAGGAGCGCGGCTTGCGCGCCGACGAAGACTCCGTCCTCGACGATCACGGGGCGGCGGCCCGGCGGTTCGAGAACGCCGCCGATCTGCACGCCGGCCGAGAGATGGACCCGCGAGCCGATCTGCGCGCACGAGCCCACCAGCGCGTGCGAGTCGACCATCGTCCCTTCGCCGACCCACGCCCCGATATTGATGAACGAGGGCGGGATGATGGTCACGCCCGGGGCGAGGTAGACGCCGGCGCGGACGGACGAGCCGCCCGGCACGATTCGCCAGGGTTTGCCGGCCGCCAGCGCGGCCTGGGCTTCGGGCGAGTCCAGCAGGTTCTTGACGGGCAGGCCCACCCGGTCACGGAACTGCATGGCTCCGCCGAGGTCCCACGTCCGAGTCTCGCGATCGGCGAAGGCGCCGAGTATCGCCTTCTGCACGTCCGGATCCACTCGCCAGCCCTCGGGCGACGACGCGTCCGGATAGGCCGCTCGGACGCGTCCTGCGTCGAGGTCGGCGAGGATGCCGGCTGTGGTGCCAGCAGGGCTCACGCGACGCCCACCCGGACGGGTTCGGCGGCAGGGGCCTCAGCGTTCTCGTCCACGAGACCGAGCGCGCCAAGGACCGTGCGCATTCGAGCTCGATGCGGCTCGTCGAGAGGCATGAGCGGCATGCGCAGGATATCCGCGCAGAGCCCCAGCATCGACATGGCCGCCTTCACCGGAACCGGGTTGGGTCCGCCCGCGAAGTTGGCCTTCATAAGCGGCAGCCACCGCTCGTGGATCCGTCGGGCGCAGTCCCAGTCTCCGGCGAATGCCGCATCGCACATCTCCGACATTTCGCCGGGGATCTCGTTGGCGCATGTGCAGATGACACCGTCGCCGCCCAGCGCGAGCATCGGCATGGTCCACGTATCGTCGCCCGCGAGCACTGAGAAATGGGCGGGGCGATCGGCCAGAATCGTCGCGATCTGATCCATATTCGCCGACGCTTCCTTCACGCCCACGATTCGCGGATGCTCCGCGAGCCGGAGAAGCGTGGCCGCCTCGACGTTTACTCCGGTGCGGCCCGGGACGTTGTAGACGATTATCGGCAGGTCGCCCTCTTCAGCGACGGCGCGGAAATGCGACTCCAACATCCGCTGGTCCGGCTTGTTGTAGTACGGGGCGACGACGAGGGCGGCATCCACGCCGATCTCCGCGGCGCGGCGTGTGGCGCGGATCGCGGTCGCCGTGCTGTTGGAGCCGGTCCCGGCGATGACGCGGACTCGAGCGCGGCTCGGCCGCTCGGAGGCGATCTCGAGCGTTGTCGCGATTACCCACTCGTCCTCTTCGTGGCTGAGGGTGGGCGTTTCGCCCGTCGTCCCGCAGGCGACCAGGCCGTGGATTCCGGCGTCGATCTGGCGGCGCACCAGGCTGCGGAAGGCGTCCTCGTCGATGGCGCCGGTGGGTGTGAACGGCGTGATGAGGGCCGTGAAGGCTCCTCGGAACTGTCGTGCGGGCGGCATTTGTAGGTGCTCCTTGGTGTCGAAGCCGGCGGGACGGCCGGCGGATGAGTCTTGAGCTGTTGCGGCGAGTCGGCGGTTGGATGCCGGCCCGCCTAGCGCTTCTGCGCGCCCTGTTTCGAAATGATCGAGTCGAGGACTTCATCGAATGAGTGGAAGCCCGGGGTTCTGGATTCGTCGATGAGCCATTCGGCCGCGGTGACTGCGCCCGACGCGTACGCGGATCGATCGCGGGCGGTGAGGCGCATCTCCAGGCTCTCGCCGGGGGCGTCGAAGCCCACGAGGTGCATGCCGGGTGCCGCGCCGGCCCTGATGACGGTCACGTCCAGCTCCTCCGGCGCCGGGGCGCCGTGTGCCATCGGCTGGGCGACGCGCGTCTTGCGCGGGTGGGCGGCGATTAGGCGGCGCGAGATCTCGATGGCGGTTCCGGACGGGCGATCGGCCTTGTTGCGGCGATGCCACTCCACGAGATACGGGTCGTACTCGGCGAACGGGCCGAAGAGGCGGGCGGCTTCCTCGACGAGGCGGGCGAACAGCATCACGCCCAGGCTGAAGTTGGGCGACGCGACGGCGGCAGCTCCGTTGGCGAGGAGTGCTTCTTCTACGGCCGGGCGGTCGTCGGCCCAGTTCGTGGTGCCGATGACGAAGCGGCCGACACCGCCCGCGAGGGCGGCCCGGACGTTCTGGAGGACCGCATCACCTGTGGTGAATTCGAAGACCACGTCCGCGCCGGCGAATCTGTCCGGGTCGTGGCCGGCCGGGGAGTCGGGCAGGCCGAGGATCGCCTGTGGCGGCATGCCGCGGCCGGCAAGGGCGGCAGCGACAGCGCGGCCCATACCCCCGTCGCCTGCGACGATGCTCAGCAATTCGACCTACCTTCGTTTGAATGGCGAGAGACAGAAAGTCCACGATCAATCGGGCCCGTGCGGACCCGTGCGGTGTGAGCGGTGGTGTCGCGGCCGCCGGAGCCTGATCCCCCTGAGGCTCCGCGGGTTCGTCCGAACGACGCCGAGCCTAGGGCCGTGCTTCCCAGCAGGGCCGCCAACGCTTGGTTTTGGGCTTGGCGAGTGTTCGTGAGTTCATAACCCGGGGATTATGCACCAAACGGCATAGATGCGCAACCATTGCGAAGATTATGCAGACTGCATAGGCTCGCGCTGCATAGAGTGCATGCACCGCGGATTCGTGCCGGCCCCGCGTTCGTGCCGGCCCCGTTTCCACTCAACGACTGCGGAGCGAACAGGAAACAAATATGAGGCGACGGTCAAGCCGTCGAGCCGGTAATCGGCCGCCGCTCCGGCGTCGTCTCCACTCTTTGTCCGGCTGAGCGAGCATTGAGTCCCGAAATCGGGCTGTCCGCCGCCGATTCGGCGCCGGAGCGCCTCGAGGACGTGCGGCGTTGCTGCTGCGTGCTCGTACAGCCGTCGTTGAGCAGAATCGCCCCGGGAGAGCCAGGCCGGCGCGCGGGTGGCGGCCAGCGGCGGCGAGGGTTTTCACGCGGTTCCGGGCCGCGAGGCTGGTGCTACCGTTCGGCCCAATGAGGACCCAGCGAAGCATTCCGCTCCGGAAGCTGTTTCCATTCGTGGTGGCGGGCCTCGCCGTGGCCGCTGCACTGGCGGTCCAGTCGCTGCCGAGGCCGGATTCGGGCCTCGGGTTCGTCTACCAGGACGGCCAGGTGGTCGTCGCGTCCGTGGACTACGGCAGCGGTGCACAGAGGGAGTTGCTGCAACCGGGTCAGATCGTGACGTGGCTGGACTGGCACTACGTATTCGGGGCGTCGGATCAGGTGAAGCGGGAGATCGCAGGATCCCGCGGAAGCTGGACCCAGGTAGTCACGATCCAGCCCTACATGGTGGCCGAAGAGCAGGCGAGCCTCGACGCGTGGGTCAAGTCGGCCAGCGGCAGTTCGACGCCCTGGCTTGCCGATCCGGCGACCCAGACACTGCCCGGATGCGGGCAGGACCCGGCCTGCACCATTGTGCTGCCTTCGGAATTCGCGTACCAACCACCAACGGCCTCAGTTGACACGACCGAGTACGGCACGTACGCCGGTTATGACGAGGCGACAGCTAACCCGATCGCGACCATTTGCTCGTCACGCACCACCGTCAACTTCTACCCGACGGGCGACTATCTTTCGGGTTCGAGCTCCTACTTCGTGCCTTACGCCACCCGGTGCGTTCAGAGCAAGGCACCCTTCTACACGTTCACGGGCACCAATGACTGGACGCACATGCTCGATTCGAGCGGCCCGCCCATGCCCGCAGCGCAGATAGCCTTCCTGCTTGTCCTCATGTCGGGAGGTTGGTATGCGCTCAGGCGGGGCTGGGCCGGCCCGACGCTCAAGGTGTACGCGGCGTCTCTCCCGGTTGCCGTCGGCGCGCCGCTGTTCGTCTGGTCGATCGATCGATATCCGTCCCTTGCGGCTGTCGCGGTCGGCGCGGTGCTGCTGCCGTTGGCGATGCTGCCGCTCGCGATCGACTTCCTGAGCCGCATCGAGGGCACGACGCGGCGCCGGCTGGCTGCTTCGGTTGCGGCCGGCTTCGTGGCTGCCTCGGTCTTCGCGGGTTCATTCGTGTCCGGCACCTCGGACCTCGTCACGGCCCGGATCGTGACGACTTCGTTGATCACCCTCGTACCCGGCCTTTTCGCCGCATGGCCGCTGCGCGCCACCGAACTGGCTCCGGGATCGAAGCCGCGACTCTGGCGCGAGGTTTTCGACCGCATTCTCTCGGTTGCCCCGAATCGGATGACGGGCCGCCTCAGGAAGAGGCCTTCCCCTGCGCGCCCGTCCGCCTCCACGTCCGCGCCGACGCCCGCCGCCCTCATGGAATCCGCCGACACGCTGTTCGCGGCAGTCACTCCATCGCTGGCGGCCTTCTGCCTGAACGACCGCTACTCCGCGGATCTAGGACCGCTCGTGGTGTGGCTGATCGCGGCGCCCCTCGTCCTCAGGCTGGTGATCCGGCCGACCGGGCGGCTGGCAACGGCGGCTCGCCGTCAGCGCGACCTCGTGGTGGCCGCGACCGAAGCAGAACGAGTGCGGATCGCGGCGGACATCCACGACGACGCGCTCCAGGACCTGACGATGCTCGTGCGGCGGCTCGATGCGGCCGGTGACACGGCCAATGCGCAGGCGGCTCGAGAGGTGGCCGACCGGCTGAGGGCCATCTGTGGCGATCTGCGGTTGCCGGTCCTCGACGACCTGGGGGTGGGGCCCGCGCTCGAATGGCTTTGCGGCAGGCTCGGAGGGGACGAGGGCAACATCGAGCTGGACCGTCTTATGGGCGAGGGGCGGCTTCCCGACGATGTCGAATTGGCCGTCTTCCGGATCGCCCAGGAGGCGCTCTCGAACGCGATCCGTCACGGCGCGAGCCCCATCTCGGTCAGGTACCGCACCCGGCCCGGCTGGGTGGAGCTCGTAGTGGACGACTCCGGCACCGGAATGGCCGAAGGAGCCGCCCGGCTTGCCGAACAGGCAGGCCGCCTGGGGCTGCTCAACATGAACCAGCGGGCCGAGGCAATCGGGGCGGCGTTGCGGATCGAACCCCGGCCGGGCGGAGGCACGCGTGTCTCGCTGGTTTGGGCGAAAGCCACCGCCCCAAGCGGTGCCGCAGTCCCGGCGCCGGCATGACTCCGACCGTCGCTCCGATCCGCGTAGCCATCGTGGACGACCACCCGGTGGTGCGCGAGGGGACGGCGGCGCTGCTCGATGCGCAAACAGGACTTGCCGTGGTCGGGACCGCGAGCTCGATTGAGGGTGCGAGCTCGCTTCTCGACCCGGCCGTGGTGGACGTGCTGTTGCTCGACATCCGGCTCGGGTCCGAGAGCGGGCTGACGCTGCTCTCCGGCGGTGGGCCGCGGCCGGCGATCGTCGTGCTCACGGCCTACGACTACCCGCAGTACGCGGCCGCCGCGCTGCGGCTGGGCGCTTCGGGGTTCGTGGTGAAGACGGCGCCCGTCGCGGAACTCGTCGACGCCATCCGGCGGGCCGCGGCCGGAGGGCTCGCGTTCGGGCGGCGGCCGGATGTCCCGGCACAGGCGACGCTAACGGCGCGCGAGCGTGAGGTCGTGGGGCTGGTCGTGGAGGGCCGCAGCAACGACGAGATCGGTGCGGAGTTGGGGATCACCACGAAGACCGTGGAGGGGCATCTGCGGCGGCTGTTCGAGCGGCTGGGGACGCAGTCGCGCACGGAACTGGCAACACGGGCACTGCGTGAGGGCTGGCTCGAGGTGCCTTAAGGGGGCGGCGAGCGGGCCGCGACCAGCCCCGCCGCCGCGCCGTCCCACGCCTACTTCAGCGCTTCCACCAGGATCGAGTGCAGCTGATCCCACTCCACCAGGAACGCGTCGTGGCCCTTGGTTGAGTGGATCTCGCGATACGCCGCGTCCATGCCGGCCGTCGACGCCGCCTCAATCATCTCCTGCACCTGGTTCGTGCCGTAGAGGATGTCGCCCTCGATGCCCACGCCGGTGAGCCGAGTGCCGTACGCCGCAAGCTTGGCGAATGCGGGCACAACGCCGCCCCGCCCGCGCCCGATGTCGTGCGTGTCCATCGCCAGGACGAGCGAGCGGTATGTGTCCTCGTCGAATCGCTCCAGCAGCTTCCGGCCCTGGTGCCGCAGGTAGCTCACCACCGAGGGCGTCCCGTCGGGCTCGACTCGGCCGGTGAACCGCTGCTCGAAGTCGATCTCGCTTCGATATGTGGTGATGGCCAGTTCGCGCGCCAGTTCCAGGCCCTCCATGCCGAGCTTGTCCACGAGCTCGAGCTGGATGTGATCCCAGCCAACGGCGAGCTGCCCGATGCGGGCCGGCGCGGCAATCGGCACCACGCGGCTGATCTCGCCGGGCCGGTCCAGCGCCACTTCCAGCGCGACCATCCCGCCGAGCGATCCGCCCACGGCCACGGCAAGCTTGCCGATCCCAAGCGCGTCCAGCAGCCGCCACTGAGCCCGCGCCTGATCGCGAACCGTGACGAGCGGGAATGTCCGGCCGAACGGCTTGCCCGTAATGGGGTTGCGCGAAATGGGCCCGCTGGTGCCATAGCGGCTGCCGAGCAGGTTCGCGCAGATCACGCCGTACTTGTCGGTGTCGAGCACCTGCCCGGGACCGATGAGCGGCGCCCACCAATCGCCCGCGGCGTCGGCGGAGCCGGTCAGCGCGTGAACGACCAGAATCTGCCGCCCCTCGCCGATGGGCACGCCGTCGTGGCGATACGCGACGACGAGATCGGGCAGGACCTCACCGGACTCGAGCACGAAGCGCCCGAGCCAGCGCGAGACGATCTTGCCGGCCTGAGGATCGGGGAGGTTATCCACTCCCTTCAGGCTACGAAAACCTGGGTCCTCGCGTGCGCCCGAAACGCCGGGGTCGGCCGGATCGAAGGCCACAGAAGCCGCCGAACGGCTCGACACGCCCGAAACCGCCCGAATCCCGGCATTCGAGGACGCCGAAACGCCGGGCCCCGCCTGGGACCCGGCGCCGGTTGCGATCGACCCGGCGGCATCGGATGACGGCGCGGGATTACCGCGAGCCTCCGCATGCCACCGGATCGATGCCGCGCTCACTTGAAGGTGCCTACTTCGCGCCGACGGCGACGCGCCCGGCGCTGACACCCGTGGCCGCTTCGATGGCCTGATCGAGGTCGGCGATTATGTCGTCGACGTGCTCGATGCCCACCGAGATGCGGACAAGCTCGGGAGTGACGCCGCTCGCGACCTGATCGGCGGCCGAGAGCTGCTGGTGGGTCGTGGAAGCGGGGTGGATGATCAGGCTCTTCGCGTCGCCGACGTTGGCCAGCAGGCTGAAGAGCTTGACCGAGTCGATGAGCTTGCGGCCGGCGTCCACTCCGCCCTTGAGTCCGAAGGTAACCACGCCGCCGTAACCGCCGGAGAGGTACTTCTTGGCGTACTTGTGGGCGGCGTGCGACTCGAGACCCGGGTAGCTGACCCACGAGACGGCCGGGTTCTTCTCGAGCCACTTGGCGACCGCCAGCGCGTTGGAGCTATGGCGCTCGATGCGAAGCGGCAGCGACTCGAGGCCCTGGAGGAAGAGGAACGAGTTGAACGGGCTGAGGGCCGCGCCGAGGTCTCGCAGGCCCTGGACTCGGGCCTTGAGGATGAAGGCGAGGTTGCCAAAGGCGCCGGTGTAGCTGACGCCGTG
>PMBG01000178.1 GCA_003153755.1 Chloroflexota bacterium
AGCGAGCTCTTGCCCGAGCCGGAGACTCCGGTGAACACCGTCAGCCGGCGCTTCGGGATCACCACACTGACGTCCTTGAGGTTGTTCACACGCGCGCCGTGGACGCGGATCAGATCGTGGCTATCGGCACGATTCGGCGGAGATGGCTGCGCGGGCGGCTGCGTGTTCGTCAGGCTCATGGCAATCACTCTAACTGCGGCCCGGCGATCCGCGCTTCGCTACATCCCCGCCATCCCTCAACGGCTAGGACTCCTCGCTCTGGGACACAGCCTCCACGTCGAGTCCCGGCAACGCTTCGAGGTCGGTGAGCACGAGGTGTGCCTGCCCTGCGTTCGGCAACCTGATCTCCAGCTCCATGTGCTGGCCGGTCTTGGACTTCTGGGTTGCTATGTTCACGATCTCGACGTGGTGGTTCAGCAAGACTCTCGAAACGCCCGCGAAACCGTCGAGCTTCTTGAGGGTCAGATTCAGGCGCATCAGCCGGCCGCCGGAGAGATGCGCACGGCCGATCAGAATCTGGACCGGCCACAGGGCGATGAGGGCGATGATCGTGCCGGATGCCGCGAGGAAGTACGCGCCCGCGCCGGCGGCAAGTCCGATCGACGCAACCACCCACAGGCTGGCGGCGGTGGTCAGCCCACGAATACTCGTGCCGTACTTGATGATGGCGCCGGCCCCGAGGAACCCGATGCCGGTGACGATCTGCGCGGAGATCCGCGTGGGATCGGGAAGCGCGGTGTCCACCGACCTGGGGAAGCCGTAGATCGACAGCACGGTGAAGATGGCGGATCCCAGCGACACCAGCATGTGAGTCCGCATCCCCGCCGGGTGCCCGTGCACCTCGCGCTCGAAGCCCAGCCCAGCGCCGAAGGCGGCGGCCGCCACCAGCCGTATCAGGATGTCGAACTGGAAGGGGATCTCCGTTGACATGTCAGATCACCACCCGCGGCTCCGGACTCTGGTAATGGCCCAAATGGGCTACTCACGACCCATCTACGGAGGGTTAGCGTCACGCGCACCGTACATCTTGCCGATTGAGAACGTAGGCCATATGTGGTTAGGCTAGTGGATACCGCGCGGTCTCCGCGGAATCAAACGCACCCAGGAGTTCCCCCATGGTCGAAGGCGCATTTGTCGTCTCGCTAATCCTGATCGGCCTCTTCGGCCGACGCTGGTAGTAGGGTCCGTTCCCGACGCCCGGCTCCTCGGCATCCCGGCCGACGAGCCGGGGCCGGACCCGTCATCAACAAGACCGCCGGATAGTTCCGGCGGTCTTTTGTTGCCCGGAGATCGGCCCCACCCCGGCTACTTCCTGTCGGTGATACCGAGCCGTATCGCGGCGGCTGCCGCCTCCACGCGACCCGACACCCCGAGCTTGGTCAGGATGTTGCTCACATGCACGGCGACGGTCTTGCGCGTGATGTAGAGCTGCCTGCCTATCTCGGGGTTGCTCCTGCCCTCGGCGATCAGGGCGAGGACCTCGAGTTCGCGCTTGCTCAGGCCGAAATCGTGCGGTGCGGGCTGGCTTGCCGGAGTGACGAAGTCGGCGACAACGCCGGTGTCCGTTCGGGGACTCGTCGGCACGGGCGCCATGTGCATCCGATTGAGCTCGCCCATCCGTGAGTTGAGCCTGGACCCCATGCCCGAGCGGCTGCCGGACGGCCGGCCCGGAGTTGCGGGTTCGAGCCAGCCCTCCAGCGCGGTCTCGATGGGCTTCGGCAGGGAGATCATGGCGCGGCGTGCGAGTTCGCCCACGCCACGCAGGAGCGGCCACGCGCCGAGACCGAAGGCAGCCTCGGCGGCGGCGACCAGCGGATCTCTGGCGATCGTGCGAGTGGACCGGCCGCGAGCCAGGTCGAGCAGTGCCTCGGCTTCGCGCCAGCGCGCCTTTGCCGATTCGTACGGATCACCGAGTTGCGCCCAGTCGCTCGCCAGGAGCTTCCACGTGGCCGGGTCGTCACGCCCTTCAACGCGAGAACGGAAGGCGCGGGCCGTTCGGATGGAAAGATCCGCCTGCTGACGCGAGCCTGTCTTCTGAGACACGCCACAGGCGCGTACGACGGCCTCTGCGCGGAGGATCACCGAGAGGCTGCGTTCTCGGACGGACGCGAGCACCGCGAAGTCCCGGCGGCGTTGAGCGTCCTGCGCGATGGTCGCCTCCACCTCGAGGTAGGTCGACGCCATCTTCGCCATGAGCAGCCAGTCCTCGGTATCGCTCACGCGCAGCCAGCCCCGATCCGCGGACCGGTGGGCGTCGACGAGGTCCTCCTGCCACAGCGCGTAGGAAGCCGCGGCCTGGTGAGCCGGCACCGAGTATTGCGGATCCTGGACGGTCTCCACGCCGAGCAGCAGCTGACCCAGCACGCGTCCGGCGTACTCGCCCGCGTTCATCGCGACTTCGACAATGGCCATCGAGAGCAACGGCGATAGGAATCCGATGCCCACCGGGTTCCAGTTGAGAGCGTCGAGGCACAGGCGCCGCGCCTCCTGCCATCGGCCGAGGAAGAACAGCGACTCGGCGGCGTTCGAGCGCAGGTAGTTGCCGTATACCGTGGCCTGACCGGCACGCTCGGCCTCCGCGATACCTTCGTACGCGATAGCTATGGCCTCGTCGCGGCGACCCAGAAGATCGAGCACGGTGGTGAGGTTCGCGTACACGCGGAACAACTCGTCGAGCCGGCCCAGCTCGGCGGCCTGGTCGCGGATCTCGCGCAGTCTCCAGACGGCCGGCTCCGGATCGTCGCCCCAGGCGTCGGCGACGGCGAGGGTGCAGGTTGCGTGCAGGAGTTCGGGGCGAGCGTCCTCTCCCGCTTCGGTGGCGGCATCGACGGCGTCCTGCGCATATCGCTTCGCCTCGGAGAAGATGCCCTCGAGCATTCGGAGTTGGGCGAGCGACGCCAGCACGCGGGCTCGGGCCTTGGTAGGCTCGGGCGGTACGAGCTCCACCGCGCGGCGATATGCGGCCAGCGAACCCTCGTGATCGCCCGAAGCGCGGCGGTAGGCGCCCAGCCGTTCCATGATCAAACCGAGAGCGGGACGCTCGCGCGGATCGTCCATCATGGCCGCGGCGGCCTCGGCGTAGGCCGTGGCCCTCCCCGGGTCGCCGGATGCAAACGATGCCTCGCCGGCGCGTGCGTACAGGTCCGACAGGCGGACTACGGACTCGTCGGGGCGGGCGATCTCATACAACTCCAACGCCCGTTCGTAGTGGCTCAGAGCATCGGCGCTTGCATCGATTTCCTCGGCGGCGGCCGCGGCTTCAAGGGCCGCCCCTTCTGCCTCAACGAGTTCGTGCGCGGCGAGATGGTGGATCAACGCGTTGGCGGGCTTTGAGTTGGCTTCGTAGTCGGAGGCGGCCGCGAGGGCCGAGTGGTAGCGGCGACGAGTTGCCGGAAGCAGATCGGCGGCGATGGCTTCGGCGATGAGTTCGTGCCGGAAACCGATGTGCCGGGTCACTTCCGGCTGATCCATGCCCTCGCGGGCGGCAGGCTGGCGGCGGCCTCTGGCTTCGGCTTCACGGGCGCCGGCTTCACGGGCTGCCGCGTCGCGGCCGTAGCGCGCGGCATTACGGCTCGCGGCGTCGCGGCCGTATGACTCGGGACGACTCGAGTCCCGGCCGATTTCGCGACGCCCCGTCGCTTCGCGCCCGTATCGGGCGGCTTCGTATTCGCGCCCGGCGGGCCTGGCCCCGGGACCGCCGGAGGGGTTCTCGCGTGCCCGTTCACCGCCCCAGCCGCCCAGGCCTCCATCGGACGCGCCGCGCGGGCCGTCCGCCGTTTCGATCAGGAACCCGTACTGGAGCGCCTCCTCGAGGCCGGCCGAGATGTCCGCCTCGAGCCCTTCACCCCGGCGCGACACCGGCGACCTGGGCGGCCGTGACGCGGACCTGGCCTCGAACTCCTCGGCCATGGCCATGAGTTCCTCTTGCGTGACCATGCCGCCGGCGAGTGAGAAAAGCCGCAGCACGCGGCGGCACTCGGGAGTCCGAACGGAGGCGCGGGCAGTCACGAGGCGCTCGAACGAGCTGGCGAGCGACACTCCCAGGAGTTCGCGGCGGGCGGCCAGCAGTTCCTCGGCCACGAGCGGGTTGCCACGTGACCGCTCAGCGACCAGCAGCAATGTCGTGGAGGACGGCCGCGATCCTTCGATCGCCTCGATGAGCTGGCTGAGCTCGGTCCTCTCGAGCGGCGCGACCTCGGCCGTGACGACGCTCGGCGACGTAGCCAGCGCAGCCAGCGTAGCCCTGAGCGGGTGCGATCGGAGGAGCCGGTCCGGCTGATACGTGACCATCAGGTTGACGCGCTGTCCGCGAGTCACTCGGGCAAGGAACGTGACCAGGCCCCGCGTTGCGGCGTCGGCGTGGTGGAAGTCCTCCAGTATCAGCGCCACGGGCTGCCGTTCGCCGAGACGTTCGAGCAATCCGAGGACGGCCTCGAACATGCGAGCCTCACGCCATTCGGTGGCGGCGATCCGCGGCCTCTCCGGCAGAAGCTCAAGTTCCGCAAGGCGTGGTTCGATGCTGGGCACGAGCCGCGCGAGCGCGTCGCCGGTGGGGCCGACCAGCGCGGCGAGCGTCTCGTCGGGCAGAGGAGCCAGCAGATGCTCCAGCGCGGCGGTCACCGGAGCGTATGGGACGCCGGTCGTGGAAGGCGTGGCCACACCATGGACGGCCGCGAAGGGCTCTGCCAGCGCACCCAGGCGCCTGCGTGTCTCGCTCAGGAGGCGGCTCAGGCCGAGGCCCGCGGATCCCGAGAGGACAAGCGTGCTCGGCTTGCCGTCGGCCGCACCTTGAAGCGCCATGGCAATTCGTTCGAGCTCGCGCTCACGACCTACAAAACGGTCGCTCCAAAGGCGCCTGTGCGCCGGCCGGCCGTCGTAGATGCGGCCCAGGCCGCTTCGGTCGTGAGTTGTCGTCATACGTCACGAGGTCCCAGAACCGGCGCCGCACAAGGCAACGCCGTGTAGATATCGCTCAGGCTGAGTAGGTTACCGAAATATCGGTCATCGGCGGACGGCAATTTCGTACCCCCAAACCGGTTCGCCAATACAAACACCTGCCGATTGACGGCGCCGGAATAGTTGCGCCCGCGGAGTATGCCCCCTTTCCCGCCGGACACGGCGATGCGAGCCCGGGCGATCCACGCGCGGAGGCCCGGGCGGCTAAGCTCGACAGGTGAGCCCACGACATCCCGCCAACACTCTGAACGAGCTCTCGGGCGAGGAGTGGCTCTACTTCACGAAATCGGTGTGGGGCACGGCGTATCCGTCGGAACTCGGCCACGCGGCCCGCAAGCAGCACGGCGCGAACAAGCCTCCCCGGCTGATGGCCAGGCTCATCGAGTTCTTTACCACCGGCGGCGAGCTCGTCCTCGATCCGTTCGCTGGCGTGGGCGGGACGCTCCTCGGCGCCGCCATCGCGCGCACACCGCGCCGCGCCCTGGGTTTGGAGATCGAGCCGCGCTGGGTGGACGTCTTCAACGCCCTTGTCCCGGAACTGAGCGCCCAGCGGGACGGGCAGGGCCCATTGCTGGCGGATATCGGCACATCCGATCCGGGTGGCGAGCGGAGCTTCGATCCATCCGGCATCGAAATGCGTCTGGGCGACTCGCTCCTGCTCCTGCCGGAGATGGAGGCGGACAGCGTGGACTTCATCGCCACGGACCCGCCCTACAACATCCAGCTCCCGATCACGATGTCCGGTGGCAAGCTCGCCGAAACGCATACCAACCGGCGAACGGACTACGCGATGGTCACCGAGCACGATGGCGATCTCGCCAACAGCGCCGACTACCCGACATTCCTGGACCGCATGGAGGAGCTGATGGTCCAGCTCCTGCGGGTTCTGCGGCCGGATCGGTACGCCACTGTGATCGTCCGTGACGCGTATCAAGAAGGACGCTACATCTTCACGGGTTCGGACCTGGCGGCACGAGCTACTCGCGCCGGCTTCACCGTGAAGGGCGATGTGATCTGGTACCAGGCCGGGACGAGGCTCCGTCCTTATGGGTACCCGCGCTCGTATGTCCCGAATATCTCTCACCAGCATGTTCTGGTTCTTCGGCGGGAGACTCGGCGGAAGGCGCCTCGACCGAAGGCTCGATAGAGGCGGCGGCTTCGACCTCGACCTCGGCGGCGGCCGGTTCGACGGCCTCGGCGGCGGCCGGTTCCGGTTCGACGGGCTTGGAGACCCTGGACTTGCGGGCGGCCCTGGCGTGCCCGTGCGACGCGGGCGTGGGTTCGGCGGCGGGCGACTCCGGTTGGACGGTCGGAACGACTTCGGCCGCGGCGACGGGTGGCGGCAACTCGGCCCAGGGCGGCGCCGGTTCGGCGGCGGGCGGCGCAAACTCGGCCCAGGGCGGCGCCGGTTCGGCGGCGACTGACTCCGGCTGGAGTACCGGCGGCGTCAACTGGACCCAGGGCGGCGCCGGTTCGGCGGCAACAGGCTCCGGCTGGGCAACTTGCGTGGCTTCGGCGACCGCGGCCTGGGCTCGTTCGGAGACGGCGGCGGCCACGAACGCGGCCTCCTGGTTCTCGACTGCCTGCTGGGCCTCCAGCATCGCGATCAGTTCCGGGTCCTCGTACGGCTCGACGTCGGCAAGGGGATCGCCGACGGCGACCTGGGACCGCTCGGATTCGATGCGGGCGGCTTCGGCGGCTTGCGCGGCTTCGGCGGCTTGCGCGGCTTCGGCGCGAGCGGCCTCGGCCTGGGCTTCCTCGACCCGGGCTGCTTCCGCGCGAGCGGCCTCGGCCTGGGCGGCCAGATACTCGGCGACTTCGGCCTGGGCGGTGGCATACCGGGCCGCCTGAGCCTGTTCTTCGGCGATGCGGTCGGCCTCGGCCTGGGCGGCGAGGTGCTCGGCGACGGCTTGTGCGGCTGCCAGCAGCGCGGCTTTTGCCCGGGCGACATCGATCGGCGCGGACTCGACAGGGGCGGCTTCGGCGGCTTCGGCG
>PMBG01000035.1:0-12673 GCA_003153755.1 Chloroflexota bacterium
CGGCGGCCCAGACCTGACCCTTCGCCGTCTTGAACGGAACGGGCGAACTCAGGATCTGCGTCCATGTGCCTCCTCGCCGTGAGTACTCGACCTCGACAACCGCCGAGACCTTGCCGTCGGCGGCTTCCGTGCCGGACAGCATGGCCACCGTGTCACCCGCGTCATTCAGGGCCAGATCCCACACGACCTGATCGGGCGCCAGATCCGCCATCCATTTTGGCGCGGCGGAGCCAAGCCAGTCGGTCACGGGCGCCACGAACAGGGCCGCTCCGGAGGCCACCACAAGCCGCTTCCGATCACCCGAGAGTGCAAACGAGTGCACCCCGCCGACAGCCTTCGACGTTGTCAGGGCGTCCTTCGCTACGTCGAGAACGGCAAGGCGCGAGACCTGCGCTTCGTCGGTCGAGAGCACCAGGAGACGCGAGTCGTCCAGCCAGGCGACCAGCGGCGAAAAGGACTGCTCGGGCGCGGTTCTGGGGATGGCGACCGTCCCGTCGGGTGATGCGATCGCGTACGACGAGCCGGTCCCATCGGACAGTGCCAGAGCTAGCGATCCGGACGGAGACCGGTCGATCCCCGCGACCGGCGTCGTGGGCGAACTGGCGGGCCACTTGAGCTGGATCGTCTTGCCCGTGACCGCAGGTGCGGCCGCGCTCCGCGTTTCCACCGAATCGCGATTCGCCAGGATGAGGCCGCTCCTATCGGTGCCGATGGCAGTGGAATCGATCGCCGGTTCCAGAGCCACCCAGAGGTCGGGAGCCTGGAAGCGCCACAGCCCCTGCTCGGACCCGAGATCACCGCCGAGGACGATCAGTGAGGGCTTGTCGGCGGATTCCGTCGCTGTCGCCAGGGCGGAGCGCGTCGACGCCACCGACGGCGACGGAGTTGCGTCTGGGGTTGGCGCGGACGTGACTCCGGCGCACCCCGCGGCCGCGAGAGCCACCGACGCGATCGCCATAGCGGATCCCAACCTGGTTCTCGAGGTCATGCGCCGTTCCCCCTTGTTGCGATCGAATTGCGCATGGCCGCCACCGAGACGGCCATGCGCTTGATGCGGGACCCCGTCGAGTTACTCGACGAAATCGCCGCCGATTACCGTTCCGCTACCGGCGTCGATGTACACCGTGACCATGCCGACGTAATCGGCGAGCGGGCCGATCGGCTTCTCGGATGCCACCCACGCGAGCCGGTACGGAGCCGGGGCCGCGGTGAGCTTCGCCGGGTCGAACGCGGCGTTGGGACCAACCCACTGCAAGTCCAGGCTCTGCAGGGAGTACGAGGCCCCGCTGGGCGATGACCACGACGTCACGAGCTTCGTCACGGCCGTCGATGCGTCCGCCTGGCTGAGACGGCGCGCCGGAGCCTTGTCTAGTTGGTGCTCCACCCGTGCCACGCTCTGGATGCGGCCGTCCGGCCACACCCGAACGCGGACCTCGTCGCCGCGGACCGGCAACCCGTCCTGCCGGCGGTCCCAGTGGACGTACCACCCGCCGGCATCGGCAACCGTGTCCACGGTTGGCTGCCCGACGGTCGCGAGACCAGCCTGTGCCGCGCCCCGCTTTGCGGACCCGATCGCGCCGTCACGGGTTGTGCGGATCGTGCCACCGGCCGGGTTGTCGAACCGGACCGCGACGAGGAGCGCTCCCGTGCCATCGAATTGGGTCATCGAGACCGGCTGGCCGGCTCCGTCCAATTCGGCAACCTCGTCGTACTCGATCGCGAGGAATCCGTCCTGGACGTGTCTCGCCGACCTGGTCGTGCCAGCTGGAAGACTTAGGCCGTCACGGACATTGTCAGCTCGAGACAAGAGGTCCGGTCGATCTTCAAGCCGGATCTCAGTCTCACTCCGGGTGTGTTGGGACGCCAGCGCCGCGTCGATGTCTTTCGGTCCCGCCGTCGAAGGCCCCACGGATGTCGCGACCGTCAACCGGCCGGACGCCGCGAACAGGCACAGTGCGACAGCGCCGGCTGCCAGGACGGACCTGGCAAGTTGCAGCGATCTCGTGTTCATCGCGCTCACCCCGGAGTTCCGTTGTAGTTGGGATTGCCCCACCAGTTGGGCGAGAAGGGGCTCGCACTGTCAGGGATCGCGTAGCCGCCGAGACTCAGGGCGTAGGTGAAGGCCTGGTATAGCGTTCGGGAGTGGTCCGAGGAGCCGTTCAGATAGCTCCAGAACGCGTTCTCGAACCGGATCGCCGAGCTGTCGTACGTGGAGTACGCGTACCCGAGATAGAACTCCCGCTGCGTCGACGACTTCGTCTTCTCGATCTGGAAGGCATCGGGCATGGTGCTACGGCTGGAACCGAGCATGCATGTCGACATGACTACCAGGTTGTAGGACGAACCCATGGTTGCGGCCTTGATCGAGCTCGACCTGATCACATCGCGCTGGTAGCTGTTGCACTGCCCAGTTCCGGGGTCCTGCAGAAGCCCTGAGTCCACGTTGGGCGCGCCCGACGCCGCCCAGTAGTTGTCTCCGTGTGTGTGCGCATAGACCGCGTAGTCGTAGAAGACGTTGTTCAGGAATGCGGACCGCGTGAACTGTGCCCCCAGTGCACCGCCGAGCGGTGCGTACCCCAGGAAGGACAGGCCGCTGCGGGCGAGTGAGTTACCGAGCTGCGGGTAGGTGTCGTTGAAACCGAGGCAGTTCGCCTTGAACGCGTCGGAATTCGACCAGACGTCACCCGTGTAAGCAAGAGTCGCCGGTGCCGTGGCCCCGAGTGCCGACGCAGCAAGAAGAACGGAAACGAGCCATTTCTCCGCTCGTTTCATGGAGACCTCCTGTATGAGGCGGGCGGTAGTGCTGCGGCGGGATTGGAGTCTGTTGGCGCTCGATCATCAGCGACCGAGCGCGGCCTCACGGCGGCTGGTCTGGCAGTGGCATCCCCCCTTTCGAGCGCGACCCGGCGTCCCTTGCGCGCGCCCGACCCGGTCCCTGGGCGGCCGTTGAGCCGAGCGCGATACGGCCCGACCTTACCCGGCGCCGCTTATCTGCGGCTTATCTGGCGCCTATTCTTCGTGGCCGTGCGAATGCCACGGCTCCCCCGCCCCATCGTGTTCCATCTTCACGTAGCGGATCGGCCCCCGGCGGAAAGCCAGGTTCAGGAGCGCGCGCGGCACAACGGCGAGCCAGAAGGCGTTGAACACCGTGACGCGCAACGTCCGAGCAAGTCTCTCCATAGTCCCAAGGGAGCTGCCATCTGTTCGCCTCTCCCAGCGCAGGGCGTCCCAGCCCAGAAGTGCACTGATTCCCAGGTAACCCGCGAGGATCGACACGAGGCTCCGCTTGCGTCCCGTAACGGCGGCCGACGTCGCCGCGCCCACGACCACGATCGGGACCGCCAGTTGCCCCACGTACGCCGCGAAATCGAGACGCGCGGCAAGCGGTAGCTTGCTGCTTCGGACCACCGCCGGTCCATGCTCGAACGTCCGCCGCAGGGCTCCCTCGGCCCATCGCAGGCGCTGGCGCCACAGGTTGCCCGCGCTGCGGACCGGCTCCTCCCACACCTCGACGTCGAGTGCCCAGGCCACGCGTTCGCCCGCGGCCGCCGCGATCCTGGTGGACAGGTCCACGTCCTCGGTGAGCGCCTCCGGGCGCCAGCCGCCGACGGAAGCGAGAAGCTCGCGCCGAATCATGATGCCGTTGCCGCGGAATTCGGAACATCCGCCCATCGCCCATCGACCCCGGTTCAGTTCACCGTCGAGGGTCTGCTCGTCGGCTTGCGCGCACTCGAGCCAGCCCGCGTCGGCATCGAGAATCCGGCGGCGGGCGGTCACGGCGTTCGCACCGGCCGCAAAGTACCCGGCAGCCCGGCGCAGGAACCACGTTTCCAGACGAGCATCCGCGTCGAGGACGAGAACCACGTCGCCCCGGCACACCCCCGGCTGGGCAGCCGAGAGTGCCGCGCCCTTGCCGTCGGCCAGCTTCTCGCCGCGGCGCTCGATGACACGTGTCACGGCGTCGATGCCGTGTTCGACTGCAGCTTTCCGCACGGCCTCGCCGGTCCCGTCGATAGACCGGTCGTCCACGACGATCAGCTCGAAGGACGGCTCGCCCCGCGCGTCCCGGTAGTCCTGGCCTCCGATATCAGCGACCAGCCGGCGAAGGACCGAGGCCTCGTCGCGCGCCCCGACGACGATGCTGAATGTGGGGCCGCTATCGGTGGACGCGGAAAGCGCCTCGGCGGCATCTTCGGGCGTGATCGGCGGACGGCGAGACGCGATGGCCACCGGGATCGCGCAACCGAGGGCCACCCCTGCGGTCACCAGCGGCACTATCCGCCCGGTTTGCCGGCTGCTGGCGAGAAACCCCGCGGCAAATCCGCCGGCGAGGATGCTCGCCGCCGCGACGCGCCAGGCGATGGGTGTTCCGGCGACAGCCTCCTCCCCATCCTGAACCCGTCCGCCGAGCGGCGTCTGACTCATTTCGAGGAGTCGCCTCCACGGGAGCGCACACGCGGCCCGCGCCCGCGCGCGGTGCTGGGCTCCGGGGCCGGTTCGCCCTCGGTCGTCACGAGGTTCGGGGGCGGAGCGGCGGTGAAGTCCGTCGGCACCATGGCGATCGTGACCGGATCTACTGGGGCGCCCATCGGCGTCTGAGGCGCGCGAGCCGTGCCGGTCAAGGCCGGGGCTTCCCTGCCCGTGAAGATGCTGGACAGGGTGAAGAGAACGACGATTGCACCGACGCCGAGAATGACCGGTTCCCGGTGACCGATCAAGTCCGCAACAGGGGTGACGATGATGATCGGGGCCAGGCTGGCAATCGAAACGAGCATGTTGAGGATCCCGAAGACCCGGCCGCGGACGTCCTCAGGCAACTCTTCCTGGAGTTGGGTCTGCGCCGACACCGCCACGATGACGTATGCCGCACCGATCAGGAAGGCGATGGCCATGACCAGCGACAGCAACGACACGAGGCGGCTGGCCTCGGCGAGGCCGGTGGAGCTGGCACGAGATTCGAGGAAGTGTGAGATGGGACCGGCCACCGCGAGCAGGCACAGAAGAATGCCCATTGCAAGCAGGCCGGCCTCGATGGTGCGCCGCCTGGGCAGGTAGCGCCCGTACGAGTTCAGGAACAGGATGCCCATCGCGATACCGAGGCCCATGGGAAGCACGATGAGGGCGAAGTCCTTCTCCCCGAGACCCAGGGTCGTCTTGGCGAAGCCGGGCCCCAGAACGCCGAGGATCCCCACGAGAGCGCCGGTGATCCCGAGATACGACAGCGACCAGCCGACCGAGTGATGGTCCCGGATATAGGTGATGCCCTCGACGAACTCGCTGAGC
Organism: Chloroflexota bacterium; assembly: GCA_003153755.1. Taxonomy (GTDB): domain Bacteria; phylum Chloroflexota; class Limnocylindria; order Limnocylindrales; family CSP1-4; genus Fen-1039. The sequence continues at coordinate 5,284 of PMBG01000035.1, forward strand.
ATGGTCTGGACGGCCTGTTCCGCATCCGAAACCGTCTGGCCGGCCGACGCGGTCATTGCCGCACCCGGCGACGACGGCAGGGTCCAGCAGAAGACCGCCGCCACGAAATAGAGCACGGCCACGAGCAGGATCAGCAGCTGGGCGCTGGCGACCGCGACAAGGATCGGGCCGAGCAGCGCGAACCCGAGCGCGAAGGCGACATTCTGCGTCAGCGTGAACAGACCGTTCGCGGCGAGCAGCTGCTTCTTGGGAACCAGGAACGGGATCATCGAGGCTTCGGCCGGCCCGAAGAAGGTCGTGACCGTCGACACGAAGATCATCAGGAGATACAGAACCAGCAGGTTGCTGCCACCGAATAGAACCGCGAGGAACGCGAAACCGCGGAGTATGTTCGTGACGATCAGCAGGTGCCGCTTGTCCACGCGGTCTACGAACACGCCGGCGATGGCGGAGAAGATGATCGCCGGGATCAGGAAGCTGAGGAGAAGGGCGCCGACGGCGCTGCTCGAGGCATAGGCCGCGGTGATAACGATCGTCAGGCCGTAGATGACCATGTTGCCGCCGACCTGGGTGGACAGCTGAGCAAGCCACAGCAGGAGGAACGGCCGGTTGCGCAGGACGGCAACGGCCGCGTTGTCGTCGGTTTCGACAGCAACGGGGCGTGCGGCGACCGCCGCATCGGGTTTGCGGCGCTTTCGCGAGGGCGTGATGCTCATTCGCCGTCGCTCGGGTCGGAGTGGCGTGCGGCGCCGGATGAGGGGGCGACTGCCTGGCTCATCGCCACGTTACCGCGCTCGACGAAGCCGGCGAGGCGCCGCTCAACCGTCCGTCGGTCGAGCATGACGTGCCTATCACAGGTTCTGCAGCGCAACCCAATATCAGCTCCAAGGCGGTCGATCTGCCATTCCTGCCCTCCGCAGGGATGGGCTTTCCGAAGCCGCAGGACGTCACCCAGCAGGAACTCCATCACTGCGGGCTGAGTGCCGGGCACTATTCGAGCTCGATCTTCGGAAGGGTGAGTAGGTTTTCCATAGCGGCCGCTGACTCTATCAGAGCCGCGGCGTCGCGTTCCGGTCGCGAACGATCAAGACCCCGGCCGCTGCCAGCAGAAACAGCCCGAGTGCGCCGAACCCACCTGCCAGAATGAGCACCGACGGGTCGCTGCCTCCGCCGGAACCAGAGGATCCGGTCGCTCCCGTACTGGCACCCGGCACCGCGGACGAACCACTCTGAGTCGTACCGCCGCCCGTCGTCGTCCACCCGGACGGAACCGGACCCTTAGGCGCGGGCTGAGGGCCGTAGGATGGCGGCGCCGATATCCCGTTCGTTGCGAGCCACGCCTTGTTGACTGCGGCGGTATCCACTCCGAATGCGGTTGTGAATGCCTCGTCGTCGGTGACGCCACCACGATATGCAGTGATCAGCTTCTGGAACGCGGGTTGCCCGTATTTGCCGACCATGTACGAGACCGCCGACACGGACTCCGCGTAGGCAAGATAGAAGCGCTCTTGAGTCGTTGGGAATTGGCCGGTCAGCGCGGTGAGCGGCATGAGGGTCTTGGACTTGGCCGCCGCGGAAACGAGGCTGCGGTCGTCGCTTCCGTAGCCCTGGGACAGGTACACGGCGAGGCCTTCGTTTAGCCAACGCGGCGGGGCGTGATAGGCATTGTCCGTCCCGTCATCGAACACGACGTGTGTCAACTCATGCGGCACCACGGTGCTCGCGTATCCCAGGTCGCTCGGCGAAATGAGGGCAAACAAGGTCCGAATGACCGTGTTCGCCTGGCCGCCCACATTGTCTCGGGTGCCGGGCCCGAGCGCGTCGTAGAAGGGCTGCTGAGTGGCGTAGACGAAGAAGTCGATCGGGCTGGTCTCGGTTACACCCAGGAACTTCGCCGATTTCGCGATCCCGTTCTCCCCCATCGCCAGGGCCTGCTTCGCGAAGGCGGCGTCACCGCTATACCAGTGAAGAATCACCAGCGTCCCGGTCAGGGTCTGCCAGGAGAAACGATCGTCGGTGTATGTGATCTTGATGTCCGGGCCCTGTTGTGTCGTCCCGTCCGCAAGGATCACCTGAAAGCGACCCACGACCTTCGTGTTTGGCTGGATCCCACCGGTTGACGTGTCGAGCGTGTAGGTCAGCTTGCTCGACCCCGGGCTCGGGAGCTTCACGACCGTTGGGCCGAGGTCGCCGGGCATGGTCAGGACGATGTCCGCCTCGGTGACCGATGCGCCGCTGATCGGCTGAGTGAACACGATCCCCGTGTTGAACTTGGACGTGGCCGTAGGGGTGCCGAATGTGACACCGGCGCCGAGCACCGGGCTCGCGAGCGTACCCAGAGTCATGGCCGCGCAGGTGGCGGCTACCACCAGGCATCGGGGCAGGCGCGATCGAAGCGTGCTCATCAGTTGGAACTCCAGGCGAGGCCCGCGAAGCGGACGATTCCCTGACCGTTGGGGATTGCCCCCAGCAGCCCCTTGGCCGCGAGCGAGTATCCCGCTCCATAGTCCACCGGGATGACCGGCACCTGATCCTTCACGATCGCCTGTGCCGCGTCAAAGGATTGCTGGGCTGTTGCCGCGTCCGGCGCCGCGAGTGCCTTGGAGATCGCCGCGTCGAAGTCCGGGGACTTCCACTTGGCGAAGTTGTTGGGCGCGCCCGAGCCCAGGAGGATACCGAGGAAGTCGTTGGCTCCCGGATAGTCCGCGACCCAGCCCATCTGCCACATGTCCGGCGGATCGGACATCAGCTTCGCGTTGTACGTAGGCCAATCCATCGTCTGGTAGCCGACGTCTATGCCAAGGTTGTCGTGAATCTGGGCGATTATCGCCCGGTCCAGCGCCGCCCCGCCCGTAACGAGCGTGATCTTGGGGAAGCCCGCTCCATTCGCGTATCCAGCAGCAGCGAGTTCCGACTTGGCAGTGACGGGATCGTAAACGGGTCCGTAGTCCGTGGCGCTATGGCCCGGAACGCCCGCCGGAACCATGCTCGTCGCGGGCACCTGGAGCGGATCGTCCTGTAGTGCCACGATCCTACGCCAGTTGATGCCCAGGGCAAAGGCCCGGCGAACGTGAACGTTGTCGAACGGAGCCTTGGAGGTGTTGAAGCCGTAGTACTCGACCGACGGCGACGGCTCGATACGAAGGTCCGGGCCCAACGTGGAGTCGTACGTTATCCACGCCGCGTCGTACAGCGAGATCGGCGTGTAGTCCAGATTGCCCGCCTCAAACTCGGAGACCGGGCTCTTCCCTCCGATGCTGCTCTGGAGGTGGACCGTCGTGATTGCCGGCGTCCCGGCCCAGTAGTGCTTGTTGGCGGTGAGCGTGGTCTCGGAGTCCGTTAGCGCGCTGACGACGTACGCACCGCTGCCAACGAACGAGCCCGGCGAAAGCACGCTTGGCTTGGTGTCGATCGTGGACGGCACGACGGCGAGCGTGGGGCTCGAGGCGATCGCGGCGAAATCCGACGCGGGATCCAGAAGGGTGACCTCCACGTCCGACGTGCCCACGGCCTTGATGCCGACGTCCGCCGCCTTGCCGCTGCCTTCGCGATACGCGCGGGCGCCCACGACATCGTCCAGCAACGAAGCGAGCTGGCTGGGGCCGGCCGGATTCAGGACGCGCATCCAGCTGAAGACCACTTCTTTGGCGGTCAGCGCCGATCCATCCGAGAAGGACAGGTTCGGTCGTAGATGGAACGTGATCTTCTTTCCGTCCGCCTGGGTGGTCCAGCCGGAGGCAAGCGCAGGCTGCGTCGCACCGGCAGTATCAATGACGGTCAGAGGCTCGAAGATCTGCGCGATCACCTGCGCGCTACCTGCGTCCGATTGAACGGCGGGGTCGAGCGACGCGGCGGACGCGCCCAGAATCGTCACGGTCGAACGAGCGGCTATGACAGTCAGCGGCCGCCAGGCCGCCAACGCGAGAGTGGCGACCGCAGCAATTGCGGCAACTCGGACCACCAAGGAGCGGCGCGATCGGCGCCGCGCGGCACCGTCTAGAGGTGCGGGCAGAAGCAGTTTCATCGGGCATACCGTCGTGCTGGGCTGGCTGGACGCACAGATACTGGCATTGGCGGAGTATAGAAGGTGCGGCGATCGAGACTCCCAACGAGTGGCGACGCCGGTAGAGGATGCGCGGACCGGGTCAGTCGCCCTGGGAAACGGACCTCATGACCCGCCGGAGGGCCGCAGCCGCAAGATCCGCGAGGAGCGCGGATGCCTGTTGGCGGTCCCTTGCCAGCGGCGCGGATGAACGAGCCACGGCCCCGAGCATTCCCACCACCTGATCGCCAAGCTTGATCGGGATAGCTACGCTGCGGGTTTCCGCCCGCTCCTCCTCGTCCCCCGTCCCGGACTGCCAGACCCGGCCCCACAATCCGCCGGCGGCGCCTCGTTTCGTCGTGTGCGGACGGGTCGCGAACCGGCCCGATCCGGCGACCTGAATCATCGCCTTGCTTCGAACGGCTTCGGGGAGGACTTCAGGCGAACCGGCCATATCGGCCGTCGAACCCGGCGCGACCTGAACCGGAGCGACCGGCTCGGGGAGTTCGTCGAGGATGTCGACGAACGCGTCTTCCGTCGCGTAGAGAATGCCCACGTGGCGAACAAGGATGGAAGCCACGGCCTCGATGGACACGGCTCCGATCAGATCGCGTGCCGCGTCCAGGAGCGAGGGAGGGACATCCGTGCGCCGCGCCTCCACGGCGGGTATCTCCTGATCCTCGCGCTCGCTGCGGTTGCGCTTGTCGCGATAAAGGGCCGCGTCGGCCGCCTTCACGAGCTCGGGAGCGGCAGCGCCATCCGCCGGCCAGTGTGCTGCGCCTATCGACGCCCCGACGCGGACGCCGAAGCCGCCCACCGCCGAACTCTGCACGCCGTCCCGAACAGCCCATCTCACGCGCGGAACAACGTCGGAGGCGTGCTTGCTGAATGCCCCTCGCAGGAGGATGGCGAACTCGTCACCGCCGTACCGGTATGCCTGATCGTTCTGGCGGATGGCGCTCAGGACCGCCCGCGAGACCGTCTGCAGCAGCGCGTCCCCGGCCGGGTGGCCGTAGGTATCGTTGAAGGCCTTGAACGAGTCCAGGTCCATCATCAGCAGTGAGAACGGCTCCCCGGCCTCGATCAGGCTCGCGAGGTCGCGCTGGAAGGTGCCGTGGTTCCGAAGACCGGTGAGCGCGTCGAGGTCGGCGCGTGTCGAGACCGTGACGTGCGTCTCCGCGTTTTGAAGCGCGATGGATGCCTGACCGGCAAAGAGCTTCCCCAGGTCGAACTCGTGCTCTGTGAAGCGCGTCTCGGGTCCTCCAACTCGCGTCAGGTTCAGGCTGCCCACCACCTCGCCGTGAACACGCAGGGGCACGACGATGACATGCCGGGTGGCACGGGCCTCGGGCCGCGGGCTTCCCAATACTCCCTGGAAGGCCGCCGCGGCAGTCTCGAGCCCACCCGTCAAGGCTTCCTCGCCAAGATCGTTCGCGCACACCGCGTCGCCGCGCCCGATGACCCAGCTCGTAAGCCCTTCGTCTACCGATTGACCGCCCGAGATTGCGTCGGGTTCCGGCGGGGCCTCGCCGGTGCGACCGTTTGACGTCCGCGCAATCACCGCCTGGATGCCGTCCGTTTCGCGGTCCAGCCGGTAGATGGTGAGGCGGTCGAAATGAACGACGCTCCCGATCGTGTCGGCAATCTGCTCGAGCACCCGCCGCGGATCAAGCGTCGAGACGAGTTGCTCGCTCAGGTCCAGTAGTCGCCGCTCGGCCGCGACCTGCTTCTCGAGGAATGCCTGCTGCCGCTCCAGCTGTTCGATGTTGTTGGCGTTGACGATCGCCTGCGCGGCGTACCGCCCGAAGATGGAGAGTGCCTGCTGGTCCTCGGGGCCGTACCTGTCGGCGCCCTCTTTCGAAACGACGAGAACGCCCTGGACGGCGTCGCCGTAGGACATGGGCACGAGCAGCACGGATTCCGGTCCGAAGCTGGAGCGGAAGATCGAGCGGCGTTCCACCGACGCGTCGGCGATTATCAGCGCCTCATTCCGTTTGGCGACCCAGCCCGGGAGGGTTTCGGGGTTCCCCAGCGAGAGCGCCTCCAGAGGCGGCGTTTCGATACCCACGAACTTCCCGAACGCGGCGACCGGCCGGAAGACCTGCTCCCCGGCGTCCTGCCTGTAGACGCGGACGGTGTCGCAATCGACCAGGCGGCCCACCTCCGAAACGATCGCAAGATCGATGGCATCCGCGTCGCGTATCTGGTTCAGCCGGAGGCTCAGTTCGTGGATGGCGGTCAGACGCGCGGCGAGAGAGCGCACAGACGCGTACAGACCGGCGTTCAGGATTGCAGTAGCCAGCTGGCCGGCGAAGCCGGTAGCCAACCCAAGGTCGCGGACCGTCCACGGGTGGGGCTTTCGATGGATGACGATCAGCAGCCCCAGCATCTCACCGGCCGTGCGGCACGGGACGCCGGCAAGCCCCACGATGCCTTCCTCGTCGGTGACCTGCCGGATCTCCTCCGCGATTGGGTTCGCCGGGTCATTGATAGGCACCGCCACGAGCGGGCTCTCCGGCCAGCGCTGCATGATGGATTGCAGCTGGGTCGTCACATTCCTGTCGAGAGAGTCCAGCACCGCGGGCGGGACCGATCGGGACGCGGTCAGGACGAGCGAATGATCCGGCTCCTCACGCCAGAACGCGGCTCCATCCGCGACGAGGACGAGTTCCACCCCGGCGAGGACCTCATCGAAGAGCCGCTGGCGTGCAGCACGCTCCTGCTCGCTATCTGGAAGATCGTGGCGCGCGGCAACGGGCCTGGGTTCGTCCTCGTCGGCGAGGATGCGAACTCCCGGGCGCAATGAAGCGGGCGCGGCCGCTGCGGCGTCGAGCGCCAAGTCACCGTCCTTCTCGGAGTAACGGTTCTCCATCGCGCCCCATTGTGGCCCTTGTACGAATGCGTGCCAGTCCCTCTTGCGTGGGGGGACCAATAGACGCCTGTTCCGCGCCGGTCCTACCTGATGACACTCGCCGCTAATGCAACGCGTTGCGCTTGCGCGAAGTGTGGCCCGACTGTTCAATTGGGCACAATCACCCATTCGGACACGGACCGCCAGGTGCCAGACGTGGATTCAGACCGTACAGCCGTATCCGATCCGACCCGGGATGCCGCGCCGGTGGAGAGCCCGTGGGACGGCGTCTCCGACCGGATGCGAAGGCGGGGCCTGCGCTGGACGCCTCAGCGGCGGACGCTCGTGGATGTCCTGCGCCAGCACCGGGGCCATGTCTCGGCTACGGAACTCATAGCGCAATGCCGCGAGCGGGACAGGACCACCACGCCGTCGACCGTCTACCGGACGCTCGACGTCCTCGAAGAACTGGGGCTGATCCAGCACGGCCACGGACC
>PMBG01000035.1:12696-18767 GCA_003153755.1 Chloroflexota bacterium
GTGACCATCTCGGGTCATTGCAGCGGCTGCCGCGACTGACGCCGAGCCGGAATCAGTTGGGTATCACCAGCAGCCACTTCCCATCGCGACCCGGGTAGGGTCCTTCCGGCCGCTTCCAGCCGATGTAGTTGTGAGCCATCGCCGCCATGTCACGGAACGTGTCCGGCGGTAGCGTCTGGCCCCAGATGCTGCTTACCCGCGGATAGAACGGATCCACGATGAATGCCCCGCTCAGCTTGAAGGTCTTGGGGAATAGCGCCGGGTCGTCATCGGCCTTGAAGCCCGACATGACCCATGAGTGGGCGCCCCACCACGTGAGCAACCCCACCGGCCTCATGTTGGCGCGCAGCGAAATGGCCGCGTCCCGCATCGCCTTGTCGAATGTGTCGTCGACCACGAGCTTGTAGCGGCCGACCCCGGCACCGAGTCGCGGCATCGTCAGGGCCCAACCCATGGGCCCGAACCCGCCGTTGAGGCTGTCGGTCCTGGTCGTCAGGGAGACCACCAGGTTGCCGATCTCCTGCTGTCGCGCCGTCGTCAGGTCCGAGGTCGGCCCGATGATGTTGACCATGTTCTGGATGGCGCCGGCCGTGCAGTAGTCACGGTTCATCTGGGAAACGAAGCTGCCATCCCGGTAGAGGTCAACCTGGTACGGCGCCTTCGTTGGGGCGGGCGTGGGTGTCGGCGTCGGCCCCGCCGGAGTCGCCGTGAGCGCCGCGATGGTTGGGGTGATCTCAGGTTCCGGCAGCACCGTACCGCCGGCGGCCGCGGCCACTGGACTCTCCCCGGCCGCACCAGCCGCACCGGCCGTCCCCGACGCGGCCAGCATCACGGACACGAATCCCGCGGCCGCCACCATCACGCAGAGCAAGGCGTATGCCAGGGCCTGCAGCCGCTCGCGGCGTTTGTTCCGGACGGGGCGTGCTCGCAAAGGGTTCCTCGGCAGACGGCTATTGGGGCTGCGTTCCGGCGCGACCGGAGGATACCCCCATGACCCGTGCCGCGCACCCCGATGCTCTACGAGAGCAGCACGCTCCCAAAGACATGCCGGCGACCCGTGGAGGTGACGGGTTCCTCGAAATGGATGTCGCCTCCGGGTTCACGCGCATAGCTGCAGACAAGAATCGTGGGGTCGCCGTCGCGATGCTCGAGGCCGATCGCGATCGCATCCATGAGCCCGCCACTCTGGCGCGGGACCAGGGCATCCCAGCACACGGCACACGCGCGGATCGTCTTCTGCCGTGCCTCCAGACGGAAGGTCGCATACAGGGCGTCGACAATGAGAGGGTTCGACGGTTCCTCCAGCGTGCGAGCCACGTCGATCAAGGCGAGCTGGCCTCCACAGGCAAGCCTGGCGCCGAACGGCGTGAACCCCTCGCCCACTTCCAACATGGACTCGGCCATGTCGAGTATGGGCGCTATGAGCTCATTGAAGTCATGCCGGACGGTGGGCTGCATGTGACGAGCTTCCCTCTCCTTGCCAGGCCGGGGACTGTAACGGCCTGATCCACTGAAGGCATCGGCCGCCGCGGCTGCGGCAAGAGAGGCAATCTGCGAGGACGGCGGACTTCCTTCGCTCTCCCCTACTCCGCGGTGCCCGAATCGCGCGTCCTCAGTGTCGAAGCCGCCGAGGATGCCGCCAGGGCCATCCCGGCCACGAACAACGGCCAGGGAAACCAGCCCGGAACTCGGCCGTTCATTAGCGTTGGGGCGTTGGCCAGGAAGCTCAGAACCACGGCCATGCCGCCCGCGATTGAACCGAGCAGTGCCGCCCGGCCCACACGCGGCGGCTTGCCTAAGCTCGTGCGACGAGCCGCGGCCAGTCCAAACCCCACGAGCGCGACGCTGACGGTGATCGGCGCCCAGACCGGTCCCGCCCAGGGAAGCGGGATCAGGAAGAGCACGTCCCAGGTCTGTGGACCGTGCGGCCAGCTGATGAAGACCCACAGCCACGCGTAGTAGAGGATGTCCCAAAATCCGAACGCGACGGCGGTCCATGCCAGGCGATCGACCCGGGTCCGGCCGGCCAGACACCCGATTCCCACGAGCATGACCAGCGTCGCGGCCTCGCGCCCTACCTCTATTGCCGCGAGATTCCCCACAACGCTAGGGCCGCTCAGGGGGAAGAGATTCTCCGGGCTGATACCCAGGGCGCGCTGAAGGTAGACCACGCACGCGGACTCGAGGTATGCCATCGCCGCCGCAAAGGCCACCACCACGCCGGCTCGCGCGTTGAAGCTGCTGGAGTTCATGTCGCGCCGAATACTACGCGGCCCGCTAATGGTTGGCAGGACTCACGATTGAGGGATTATCACCGGCGCTCCGGCACAGTACTGAGCCGCCTTGCCGATCGCCGCGTACGGGCAGGCCGCTTCGTTGATGAGGTACAGGAGCATGCCGCGGTTGCGCGAAGTCTGGGCCGGCACCACCGAGTACGGCGGATAGACAAGGCTGGCTGCGGTCGCCGGAGTGACCATATTCAGATCAGTTCCGACCATTCCCTGGGCCTCGCATCCGTCGGCGATCGGTCCCTGCGCGGCCGGGCAGACCCCGGCGGTAACCGTTCCCGGATCCTTTGGGTAGAGCTCTGCCGTGAACGAGAAGATGCCATACGTGTGGTACATCCAGTCGATCTCGTCGCCGTCGGTTATGTAGAGCTGGCTGGACTGTTCGGGCTTGTAGCCGTTCGTGGCTGCCATCGCGGTCGCCATCGCCACGAAGGTCGCGTGATCGTCGGCCGTCATGTCGCCCGGCAGCGCGGTGGTCGTGTAGCCGTACGGATACAGGATCAGCTCGCCGTTCGTGTGCAGGGTCAGGTGCGTCCTGATGCGCTGCACCCCGCCCACAACTCGCCAGGCCACGAAGTTGCGGATCGCCAGCGCCTCCGGCGTAGAGAACGCACTCGTCCCGTGGTAGTTCCAGCCCCAGGGACTCGACGAACTGCCACCGCAGCAGGCCCACTGGTAGCTGTAGTTCCGGTTGATGTCGGTGCCCAGGTCGGGGTAACGCGGCACCGGCTGCCTGTTCTTGCGCCACAGGTGGTACGAACCGCCGGAAAGGTCGTAGGCCCAGCCGTCCGGATTGACCGCGTAAACGATCCACGTCACGCGTTCGTTCACGATTCGGGCGACGAACGGATCGGTAGCGTAGTCCGAGGTGAGTGTCTCCAGCAGGTAGATGGCCTGCTCCACGGACAGGTGCTCGTCGGCGTGGTGAAGCGCATCGACGAGGGTCTCCGGCTTGCCTTCATCCAGGGTCACGTCGCTCGAGATCTTGGTCGCCCACATATCGCGGCCTTCATAGCTCTTGCCGATCAAGAAGACCTGTACCAGATCGGGATGCGCGATCTCCTCCGCCTTGATGATCGTGTAGATCTCGCCCGGGTCGTGGTAGCCGGCATCGTACGCGGGATAGGTCGTAGGATCGGCCGGCTTCGTCAGGCGTCCGTCGGAAAAGCCCACGACTTCGGCCTCGTTGAGAACGGCAACCGGACCAACGAAGACGACCCGAGTCGGACGCAAGGTGATCAGCGCGTCTCGGGTGGTCACCGGCAGGAGATCGGTAGCCTGCGTGTAGAGGATCGGTGCGGCTCGCGCGACCGAAAGGGGCACGAGGGCAGGTCCCGGGTTGTCCGGCGGCGCAGCCGTCGCGATGACCGTGGTGGCATGTGCGAAGTACCGCATCGCGACCTGCTGGGCTGCGCCGTAGGTGTCCGTCCCGGGAACCCGTTCGGCGAATGGCGCGAGCGCCGCAAGCTGGGAGAAGACGCCCGCCGGGACCGAGGCTGTGTCGCCGACCAGGAGAACGCGGCCCGGTCTCAATCGCTGGATCTCCGCGGTCGTCGCGGCGGGCACACCGCTTGAGCTGATCAGCAGGTATGGAGCCCCAATCGACGCCGCCACCGACCCCGCGAGAACCGAGTCCGATGCGTCTTCGACCGCCGATACGACCACCGTGGCGCTGGCGTGATATGCACCGGTCGCCGGATCGTTGGCGAAGTAGCCCGTGACGTCGAAGATCACCTGAACGACGCCGGCACCGTTCGTCACACCGCCGGAGCAGTACATCGCATCCAGAAGACCGCCCGGGCCAAGTGGCAACGTCACGCCGTTTGCCCGCGTGTCACCGGTTGGGAAATTGATCGTGGAAGTGTCCGGTACGACACCACTCGCCAGCGTCGGCGCGACGGTGACGTAGCCGGGCTGAGTCTGGCCGACGATCGTCACGTTGCCGGAGACGGCCACCGCGTCGGCAGGAATGTTTGCCTGGCCCACGACCCCGAATGACTGCTTTGCCCAGGTGTGGAAGATCGGAGCTCCCCTGGGGATGCGGGAGTCGAGAACCCGCCAGGGCGATATGGCGTGGAAGGTTGCCCCGGTGGCGTCGTTGGCGAGGTAACCGGTCACGTCGAAGGCCACATCGGTCGAAAAGCTGCCGTCACCGAGGTTGCCGGCACAGTACATGGCGTCCAGATTCCCATCCGCACCCAGCGGCACCGTCACGCCGTTGGCGCGGATGTCGCCCGTCCCGAAGTTGATCGTGGAGGTTGGTGGGACGGCGCCGCTCGTGAGGCTCGGCGCCACCGTCACGTAGCCGAGCCGGGTCTGGCCGACGACCGTGAGGTTTCCGGTCACGGCCACGGCATCGACCGGCACGCCGAACAGCCCGCCGACGTGGAACGACTGCTTGACCCACGAGCGGAAGAGCGTCGCTCCCTTCGCTACGCGAGAGTCGAGCGCCCGGCCCGGCGTGATGGCATGGAAGGCGGCACCCGTTGCGTCGTTCTCGAAGTAGCCGGTGACGTCAAAGATGACGTGGACGGTGTAGCCGGTCACGCCGAGATTCCCGGCGCAATACATCGCCGATAGGTAGCCCCCGGCACCCAGCGGCACCGTTATCCCGTTCGCTCTGGTATCGCCCTTCTGGAAATTGACGGTCGAGGTCCCCGGAACCACGCCGCTGGTCAGGGCCGGTCCGACGGTCACATAGCCCACCTGGGTGGGTTCCGTAACGGTCACGTTTCCGGTCACGGCCACGGCATCGACCGGCACGCCGAAGAGGCCGCCCACCTGGAACGACTGCGCGACCCACGAACGGAACGTCCCCGCTCCTTTGGAGATCCGTGAGTCGAGCACCCGTCCGGGAGTGACGGTGTGGAACGTAGCGCCCGTATTGGGGCTGAACGTCTGGCCGGAGATCGCGGCGGCGGTTTCGTAGCCGTTCTCACCGCCCACGCGCTGCACGACCGTGGATGGCGGCAGCAATGCGACCACCTGGGCGAGCACCGCATCGGGGACCACCGTCGGTCCGCCGACCACAACGACCCGTGCGGGAGAGAGCCGCGCCAATTCAGCCGCAACGGCGTCCGGCAGCGTGGAGCCACCCGTGTACAGGATCACGCCGCCATCCCTCGCGGCTGCCGGTCCCGCGTCTACGGCGCTCGCGTCCGTCGCCGAGACGAGGTAGACCACCGGCGCCCCGCCGCTCGGCCACAGACTCTGCGAGATGGCGATCGCGGTGGCGTAGCGATCCGCCCCGTCGATGTTTTCGGTGGTGACCGTGGACGATCCAAAGTTGACAAGTGCCGGCCGGGGCGATGCCGAGGCTACGGGCGCGACGGTCCCCGCGCCGATCAACGTTACGACCGCAAGTGCGGCCGCATAGCGCGACACCGAGAGTCCACCGAGTAGGCGACGGAAGCATCCGCGTGTCGTAGGAGCGCGACTCGAGAGCCTGAAGGACGTGGCCTGATCTCCGCCGGCGAGTTGGCCGCCTCAGGTTGACCTCTACTGGCTCAGTTGGCAATGGTCCGAGTATCGGGCGCGACGGGCACACCATCCGCGGCCGCGCGCGATAAAGTGCCAGGCAACTCATTCGCTCGGATGGACGACGGTCGACCTCGACCGAGACCGACCACCGCCTCCGATAGCCCGACCCTTGCCCAAAGGGAGAAAGGCGCCCGCCATGCTTTCACGTCGCACCATGTTCAGGATGCCCATCGCGTCGGCGATGACGCTGGGGACCGCGCTGCTTCTGGCGGCCTGTTCCTCGGGGGCGGCCCCTGCCACGGC
>PMBG01000087.1 GCA_003153755.1 Chloroflexota bacterium
TGGATCGTCATCGACGAGATCAAGGCAGCAGACATGTATCACGCGGTCTGGCAGAGCTTCGCGATCCTTACGCCCCTTCGCTCCGTGGGCGTCATGGGCGACGGCCGAACCTACGCGAACGTTTTGGCGATTCGCGCAGTCACATCAGAGGACGGAATGACGGCGGACTGGGCCAAACTTCCGTACGACTTGCTCGGAAGGATCAGCGCGCGCATCGTCAACGAAGTGCCCGGCGTGAACCGCGTCGTGTACGACATCAGCTCCAAACCGCCGGCCACCATCGAGTGGGAGTGAACTAGCGTGCCGCCTGCGGTTGCCGATCGAGTGGAGGTACCGCAGTGAACGATTGGCAGAACCGGCCGATCGAACCGATGGCTCAGCCCGAGTCAACGCCGACGGGCCGTTCCTGCTCCTGGTGCGATACTCCCGCGGCTCCCGACGTCGCCTTCTGCGCCAGCTGCGGCGCGTCCCTGGCTCAACGAGAAGACCTGGGTGACCTGTCGATCCCTGGCGTGACCACGGTCGACCCGGCGCTGGTTCCCTCTGGGGGCGCCCTCTCACCGGCGGCGGCCGCACGTACACGAGTCGGGGCTATCAACCTGGCGGCGAGCATCTCCGGAATATCAGGCGCGGTGGGTGTCGGCGTCGTATTTCTCGCGGCGGACGCGCTGAAGAGTCGTCAGGGAAGGAACCCGCAGCCTGAGAACCTGGGCAAGCCGAGCGAGGCCGCCGTGACGTTCGCCGCGAGACTGGCGGACGCCGACCGCAGGTTCGTGGTCCCGTCCACCGAGGATCCGGGCGCCGGGACGCTTCCGCCTGCGACCACTGCGGCCGAGGCGCCGCCCGCCGAAGGCAAGCTCCCCGAGATGGCTCTCGCCGCGGCCCCGGCCACGGCACCCGAGACAATTCCGGACTCAGGTCCGGGCGATCCGGCGGCGGCCGATCCGGATGCCTGGTGGAACCGGCCCGGTGGCGGCGCCGTTGATGACGACGGCCTGGTGGCCTGCCCGTGGTGCGCCGCGCGATGCGCGCCGGACGCTCCCGCGTGCGACACATGCGGCGCTAGCCTCGCCGAGCCGGACGAGCTCGACGGCCTGCAGATCCCCGGAGTCACGACAGTGGATCCGGCCCTCCAGCGGATCGGCGCGGCCGGTGGGAGGAAGGCTCCGGGCTCCGCCCTGGGGGCGGTGGGCAGGATGGGCACCATCGGGATGATCATGGGCGCGGTGTCCGGCATGACACCTGCGCGTACACCCAAGGCGGAACGCCAGGCTTTTGACCTGGACGGGCCCAACCCCGTGATTGCGGCAATGGCCGAGCAAATGCGGGCCGAAGGAGTTCGGGCAGGTGCCGGCGCCCGGCCACCGGACGATGCCGGGGGCGGAGACGCCGCCGGCCGGGGAGCCGGAGCAGCCGATCCGGTCACTCCCGAGAACGACCCGTGGCGGGATCTGCCGTCGCAAACGCAGGATCAGGACCGATAATCGGGCAGCCACAACAGGAGATGGTTTTGCGCAGAGTCGTTGCCGCTATCGCAATCGTCGCGGGATGGGGATCCATTGCCGTCGGCGGCGCCGCCGGCGTTGTCGTATCGCAGGGCTTCGGGGCCAACTGGACCGAGGGGCCGCTTCCGCCCACGGACGTCTACGGACTGAAGGGCATCTATGTGCTTTGGCTCTTCGCGTCGGCCGCGATCCTGACCGCGCAGCCACTGGCGATCACGATGCTCGCGCCGCACCCGCGGCGCAGGCTGCTCATCACCGCCGCCGCGTTGGGGATTCCGGCTCTCCTCCTGCTGCCGAGCGAACTCGGCCGGGTCTTCGGTATCCCCGTCATCGTGGGCGCAGGAGCACTTGTCCTGGCGGCCGCGCTCCTCGAGGAAGCGACGCCGGACGCGATCGCCGGTTCGGACCTCGTCGCGGTGGGAGTTGCGGTGGAGTTGCCGACGGTCCCCGAGTCGGCCGCTACCGCCGCGGTCGCCACATCGGCTACGACTCCATCCCGGCGCGCGGCATCGAAGAAGGCCGGGGCGCCGACGACCTGCACGTGGTGCTCGGCCCCGGTACCCGCCCGCGCCACCACGTGCCCGTCCTGCGGCGCGGCACTCGATTCCGGCCGTGCCGAAAACTCCGCACCCATACCCGGCATTACCGAGGTCCCGGCCGAGCTGCGGGCCTACAAGCTGGGGGCCAAGCCGAAGAAGCCGAGCATTCTGTCCCTTGTCTTCAAGGACGAGTCGATGCCCGCCACGACCGACGTCCCGGAGCCGAGCGACCTGGCAGCTATCCTGCCGCCGAGCGCGGAACTCCGCGCCGAGATGGCACGCCTGGACGCCGAGATCGCCTCGGGCCAGGCTATCTACGGCAAGGACGTGGATGCCCAGGCCGGTGCCACGGCGGATGCGGGGCGAGACGTGGCGCCCGAAGCCGCGGCCAAGCCGACGCCCAAGCCGGAGGTTTAGCCCGGCCGGCGCATCTGCGCCGGGCGCCCGACCAGCCGGACGACAGCCCGTCTGTATCCTTCCCGCCATGCCCACAAATGTCGAACGTCTCGCTGCGCCCGGACCCTCGTACCTGCGCCCGATCGAGCTGCAGCCGGGATCGCCGCGCAGTGCCGGGCTGAGCCGGCCGCAGACCATGGTCGACGGTTGGTGGGTGGCCCTCCTGTGGTGCGAGGAGGACGGCAAGATGCTGGTGTTCAGCGATCTGGCCCCCGACTACGGCACGCCGCCGGGATCGCCGTTGATGAGACTCGGGCCCGGGCTCTCAGGGGCACTATCCGGTCTCGTCATGGAGGAGGGCGGCCGGCAGCAGCTCAGGCTTCGCCTTGCGCAGCCACCCTCCGATGAGGATGCGCCGTGGGAGGCGCCGCTGGCGGTCGTGGCCGGATTCCGTTTCGAGCCGGCGCGCGCTCTCGCCATGCGAGACAACGAGCTCGCCCAGACCGTGCTGAAGGCTTTCGTGGAGGCCGTCCACCGGCTGTCGTACTGAGGCGTCCCTGTATCTCGATTTCCGCCGGGTCGCTAGACTCCGACACATGCCGAACGTTTTCGATGAGTTTCTCGAGGAGCTGCGCCGCCGACAGGCCGCGCGCGAGGCCGGCGGTTCCGCCAAGTCCGGCGAACCCGGCGACGATCAGAGCCAGAGGACCCAGGACGAGGGTCCAGCGGAGGAGCAAGCGGTGAGGTCAAACGGTTCAGGTTCGGACGATTCCGGCCACGACGACGATGACGGGCGCCCGCCGATCTTCCCCAGAGGCTACCCACGAGGCAATCGGGGAGGCGGCCCCTTCGACGGAGAGCTCCCGGAGCTCCACATAAGTCGCGGCTGGATCGTCCTGGGCGTGGTGTTCGTCGCGATCATCGTGCTGCTGGCCGCGTACCTCCTGCTCGTGAGTGTGGCCACGGACGCCATCTGGTTCAACAGCGTTGGATTCGGCAATGTCTTCTGGACTCGAGTAGGAAGCCAGATCGCATTCTTCGCCGGCGGGACGGTTATCACGTTCCTGGTCCTGTGGATCAACCTGTGGCTTGCCGGCAAGTTCATCCCAAAGGGCCAGCTACGGCGCTTCTCGCTCGATGACTTCCTGGAACGCTTCAATGTCGAGCGCTACATGGGCGGCGACTCATACGGCACCGGACCCTTCGGCAGGCCGGCACCACGTCCGGTCGCGAAGGCGTCGGAAAGCGTGGCCGTCCCAGACGTCGGACGGCCGGTCTTCTGGACTCTGATCGTCATCTCCGCTCTGATCGCCCTGGGCGTGGGCGGTTCCGTTGTGAGCGGATGGAACACCATCCAGCTCTTCATCCACCGGGCACCGTTCGGGCAGACCGATCCCACATTCGGTCTCGACATCAGCTTCTTCATGTTCGATCTGCCGTTCTACCGGCTGCTCCAGGGGCTCGCCAGCTCGCTGGTGCTCACGACCCTGGTGGTGGTGGGTATCCGGTATCTGGTCGCGGTGATCTCCGGCGCCTCCATGCCGACTCGGTCGCGCGTGCACCTTGGCGTGCTCGTCGCCCTGTTGATGTGGTCTCTGGCGATCGGCTTCCAGCTGGATCGCTACAGCCTCGTCAGCAGCAGCACCAGCGGCATCTTCCAGGGCGTGAGCTTCACGGACGCCAACGCCAAGATGCTCACCCTGAACCTGCTCACGGCCGTGACCGCGTTCGTGGGGTGCTTCGTCCTCGTGTTCGCCTACACCCGCTGGCGTGCCCCTCTCGCGGCAACGCTTCTGATCTGGTTCGTTGCCTTCGGCATTCTCGACGTCGGATACCCCGCCGTCGTCCAGCGCTTCTCCGTTGAGCCGAACCAGAAGGCACAGGAGGCGCAGTACATCTCCAACAACATCTCGATGACCAGACTGGCCTTCAACCTCAACAACTGGGCGAGCACCACATACACGCCCACGGCCACGGTCACGAGTACCGCCGTCTCCACTGAGAAATCCACCATCCAGAACGTGCGCCTCTGGGACTACCGCCCCCTCGGGGACACACTCAGCGGAATTCAGACGCTGCGGCAGTACTACAAGTTCTTCGACGTCGATACGGACCGCTATACCCTCACCGATCCGGCTCTCTGCAACCCGCTGCCGGCGCCGTGCGTCAGGCAGGTCATGATCGCCGGCCGGGAACTGAACGAGGATCAGCTGGCGCAGCTCACAAAGGGCGACCAGAGCTGGGTAAACCAGCACATCACGTACACGCACGGCGTGGGCGTGGCGATGGTCCCAGTCAACGAGGTGGCCAAGAACGGCCAGCCCGTCTTGCTGATCTCCAACCTTCCGCCCGCCTCCAGCGCCGGCGTGCCCACGATCACGGAGCCGCGAATCTACTTCGGCACGCAAACGAGCAACTATGTGATCGTCGACGCGGCCAGCCAGGAGTTCGACTACCCGGCGGCCGGCGCCAGCGGCGACAAGTACAACAGCTGGACCGGCACGGGCGGCATCAAGCTGGATACGCCGCTCGCCAAGCTGCTCTACGCCACCAAGTTCGGCGACCTGAACATGCTGATCAGCGGCCAGGTCACCGGCAGCAGCCAGCTCCTGTACAACCGCTCCATCCAGGAACGTGTCAACGAGATCGCGCCGTTCCTGCGATACGACAAGGATCCTTACCTGGTAGTCAACGCGAACGGCGGGCTCAGCTACGTTCTCGATGGGTACACCACGAGCGACGCCTTCCCGGACTCGAACCCCTACGACCCGGGCACGAACGACCCCAAGAAGAACGGCCTGGCCGGGAGCCCGTTCAACTACGTCCGCAACAGCGTCAAGGTAGTAATGAACGCCTATGACGGGACGATGAGCTTCTACATCGCGGACTCGTCCGACCCGATCATCAAGGCCTGGTCCGGCGTCTATCCCGGCCTCTTCAAGCCGATTTCCGAGATGCCGCTCGACATCCGCGGCGACGCCACAACCGTGGGGCACCTCCGATATCCGGAGGATCTGTTCAACGCGCAGACATCCCAGTTCGGCAAGTACCACATCACCGACCCGGGCACGTTCTACGAGGGCAACGACTTCTGGTCGCTGCCGCCGACCGACGACGCTCAGGTGACGAACGGGCCGCTCCAGCTCGGCATGGAGGCCTACTACGTACAGATGCGCGTGCCCGGCAGAAGCGATCCGGAGTTCATGCTCTTGCAGCCGGTGGTGCCGCAGGGCAAGCAGAACATGATCGCGTGGGTGGCCGCTCACAACGATCCCACAAGCTACGGGCAGGTCAGCGTCTTCGATTTCCCGCGAGACTCAAACGTCTACGGGCCTCAGCAAATTCAGGCTCTACTCAACCAGAACCCGATAATCAGCCAGAACCTCACCTTGTGGGGTCAGAGCGGAAGCAAGGTAGTCCTCGGCAATCTGCTCGTGATCCCGGTTCAGGACTCGCTGCTGTATGTGGAGCCGGTGTATATACAGGCGCAGGCCAACGGCCTGCCCACGTTCCAGAAGGTGATCGTTGGCACGCCGTCACAGGTCGTTTGGGACGACACACTCGCCGGGGCGCTCAATCAGATCTACTCGGGTGCGGGCGTGATTGCCGGCGGTCCGACAACGCCGGGCTCCACGGCCAGTCCGCCGCCGTCCACCGCGCCGACGATCTCGACCGCGCCGACACCGACGCCGCAGGCCAGCCCGCTGCCGAGCGTGTCGCTGAGCGGCTCCGCTCAGGACCTGATCGCGCAGGCCAACGCCCACTACGAGGCCGCCCAAACCGCTCTCCATAACGGCGACCTGGCCACCTATCAGAAGGAGATGAACATCGTCGGGCAGTTGCTGACACAGCTCCAGGCCACTCTCGGCACTCCGGCTCCTTCTCCCTCCAAGTAGCGTGGCCGATGGATTCGAGGCGGTAGCGCCGGCTGCCGCCTCGGTATCTCCGGGCGTCGAGAGCGCAGTGCCTGCTGCCACCACGGCGAGGCGCCACGCGATCGATTGGCTCCGGCGTATGCGCCGTGCGTGGTCGTTCGGCGTTGGCGATCGCGACATCGTCGTCGTCGCTGCGGCGGGATTCATGCTGCGCGGCGGNNCTCGCGGCGGCCGCCGGTATCGGGTTCTTCGCGATCGACGGAAGGCCCACGCAGCTGCTCTTCGAGGCCGTCGCCGCAGGTTCGTTGCTGAGTGCGGCGTGGCTTGTCGTGGCGCTGGTGCTCGGCTCGCAAATCGACATGTGGCTGATCGAGGCTGCCATCACGGACGACGACGCGGTTCGGGAGCCGCATTCGGTCTCGGATCCCACCGATCTGCTCAGCCTGGCCGGCGTTCGGACGGTCTGCCTGCTGATACCCGTCGCTGCCATCGCATGGGCCGGTCCTCAGGTCTACTCGGCGGTCTACGACGAGTTCCTGACGCCTTCGGAGATCGCCACGCCGCTCTTCCTGCGAATCGTCCTGCACGCCGCCATCCCGGTTGCGATCGTAATCGTGGCTTGGCTGCTCGGCGAAGTAATCGGGGCTATCGCCGTCCGAAGGCTCGTTTTCACCGGCTGCGGCGTATGGCATGCGCTGGCCGGGTCGCTGGTGCAGGTGGCTACTCGTCCCCTGACGTCGATCGGGACTGTGGTGCTGTCCTACGGCGCCAGCGCGATGGCGCTGGGCGGAGCGATCGGAATCACGACTCTTGCATTTGACTGGTGCCTCGTAGCCGCCCGGAATCCGGTGCCCATCGGACCGGGTTCGCTCGATCTGCGGTCCGCGATCTTCCTGGTTGTGAGCGTGGTGTTCTCGGCCGCCTGGCTCGTGTCCGTCGCAATCGCGGGCGCCGCCTCGGCCGGGAGAAGCGCCGCCTTCACTTACGAGACCGCAGACGCCTGCGGACGGAACCAGGACGCCCCCGAATAGGTCCGCTGGGACTATCGGTCGGGCACTCCGACAGATCGGGGGATATTGACTGCACGCACCACCATGGCATCCTCGCTGAGCGCAGCCGCGCTTTCGCGAGCTCTCGCCGGAGGTTCCCCGCGTGGTCCAAGACGAACTCTGCCCGAGTTGTTCTCTGCCGGTAGTGCCCGGTCAGGCCTTCTGCGCAAGCTGCGGAGCGAGGCTGGCGGCAAAGCCGGTGCCGGAAGCGGCGGCCCCGCACGTCGCCGAGCTGCCCATCAATGAAGAGACCGGCGTCGCACCCGAGATCGACCCCAGGCTCGCCGCGCTGGGATTCGATTCCGACGCGACGCTGCCCGAGCTCGCACCGGAGCCCGAGCTCGCACTCGAGCCCCCGCCCGAGCCCGCTCCGGCTCGCGTGCCGGAGCGGGAGACGGTGCCATGGGCCGCCGCCCAGTCGTGGCCCGCTCCGGATCCGGTGCCAACCGCCGAGCCGTGGTCGCCTCTGCCGATCGCCGCCCCGCCGCCGAGCCGGACGATCCAGCCTTCGAGTTCATTCGCCGCCGGAGCAAGGGTGGGCGATAGTCCGCTCCGATCTGTCGGCGCACAGCCGATCGCGCCGCCCGTGGTTGCCGCGCCGCGGGCCACGACCGCTCCCTCGATCCCATTCTCGGTCGCCGGGCCGGCCCCGCAAGCAGAGCGCGATGCCTCGTCGCAACTCGGGTTGTCGGGCGTTCTTCACATGACGGTGCCGGAGCTCATAGTCAAGGGCCTCGTTATCACGGGCGGCGTGGTCGGGCTTCTCAGTCTCTTCCTGGCCTGGGCCGGACACACCGGAAACGGAGTCGGTACCACCGTCGCCTCGCCGCCGAACGGATGGTCTTTCAACACTCCGGCAGGCATATACATGCTCATCATCTCCGTGCTCTTGGTCGGCAGCGCAGTAGCCCCTGCTGTCGTGCCATTCCTCGGATACCCGGAGGCGGATCGCTTCATTCGCCGCTTCAAGCGAATCATCGTCACGGTGACCGACCTCATCGTGCCTCTGGTCGTCGGCGGCCTGTACCTCGGCGTGGCCCTTCTCTACTGGTCACTGCCATGGGGATACGGCACCGGCATCTTCATTCTGGTCCTGGGGGCGATCCTGCTGATCGCGGGTGCCACTACGGCCCTCTACTTCGGGCCGACCCTCTACGAAGATCCGGCGGAATAGCGGCGCCGCATCGTCACCGCGGGGTCACGGGGTTCGTCAGAGACGGTCCGCCGGCGGTCCGGCAACGGCGCCCTGATAAACTTCAAAGGCATCGCGGGACCGCCGCAAGTGTCACCCGGGGGGTGGAGTCGAGAGTGAACGAGTCGCATGCCCAGTGACCTGACCGGCCAGGTCGGCAACGCCTTCAACGCGTTCTATACGAGCGCGATCGTTCAGCTGATCCTTTACGCGATCGTCGGGTACCTGTTCGTCGTCTGGCTCGCGGCTGCGTTCTGGGCTTTCCGCGACATGCACGATCGGACCGAGAACCCGGCCCTGCCCTATGTAGCCGCCGGCCTGGTAATCATGTTCACGCCGTTCTTCTTCCCCTTCGGTGTGATCGTGTACAAGGTGATCCGTCCGGCCGAACGGCTCGGGGAGGTCTACGAGCGCAACCTGGCGGAGGAGGCTCTTCTAGCCGAGGTCGAGGCGATCAGGACGTGCCGCGGCTGCGACAAGCGAGTCGACGAGCAGTGGATCATCTGCCCCTGGTGCCGAACCCGGCTCAACCGAGTCTGTCCCAACTGCGACCGTCTGGTGGGCCTCGACTGGAGCCTGTGCGCGTGGTGCGGAAAGGACTTTGAACGCCCGATGCCGGTGGAGCGTACGGCGACCGAGGTCGTTCGCAGCCAGTTCGTCCAGGACGGCTACGGGGTCACCGCACCCGGACGGGCCGCGGGCGGTACGATCAGCAGCAGACCCGCCGTTGGCGGCTGAGGGACTAATCCTCGGAGGCTCGCACCCGCCTCATGGCCGACGACCGGCAAGTACCGCCTACCGACCGCGACCAGCACGATGCGGGTCCGGACACCTCGGTTTCGTACGCGGCCGCCGGGGCTGAGGCTCCGCGGCAGGCCTGGCCCGAATCACCCCAGGCAGCCTGGCCTCAACCGCCCCAGCAACCGTGGCCGCAGCAGGTCTGGCCGCAGCAGGGCTGGCCGCAGCAGGGCTGGCCGCAGACCGCGGCGACCGTGGGAACGATGGCCTGGGCGGCACCCATCTCGTGGCCCGTTGGATACGTTCCGTGGGGGTACGTCAATCCGCCGCCCGTCCCCCCCGTCCTTGAGCCCCCCGGCAAGTTCCATCCCGGTGTCTCCCGTAGATCCGTCGTTTCGATTGCGGGCCGGAAGTCGCCCGGCATGTATCTGTTCGGATTGCTCGTGGGAGGCCCGGCGGTGGCCGCCCTCCTGTTTATGGAGATCGGAGCCCGAGCCGGGCTCAGTTTCAGAAATCTGGCGATCCCCGGCGGTGTCCTGGTGGGCGCCGTGTGCCTGCTCACCGTGCTCGGCCTTGGCGCCGCCGGCCTTGCCCAATCGCGGCAGCGCCGAGCCGACGGCTGGCGCGACTACACGGGACCCGCGCCGCTGATCGTGGCCGGGATGCTCCTCGCGACTGTCGAGGGGTTGTCACTGGCGCTCGATGAGGCACTCGGCTCCAACAGCGGCCTGGACGGCACGACCGAGACGCTCCTGAAGCTCAGCATGTACTTGGTTTCCTATGTGGGTCTTGTCCACGTCATGGGCGTCCGGACCGGCGCGTTGACCTGGCGCGACATCATCTTCCCGCGGCACCTCGCCCCCACGATGGACGAACTGCGCCCCGGCGGCGAGCCCGCCGGCGAGGTTGATGCCTGGGGCCGCCGCACGCGTTCTTTCCGATCGCGGGTCGCAGGCGGGATCATCGGCGACTTCCTGCTGGCCCTTGTGATGCTCATACCGATGACAATCGCAAGCGCCGTGACGATCAGGCTGCTGCTTGCGATCCTGGGGCTCAATGCCTACGACCTGAGTTCCCCGGTACCCACCGGTACGCAGATCACAGACAGGTTCATCGCGCTGATCGCCATCGCGATAATCGTCCCCATAGGCGAGGAGATCTTTTTCCGTGGCTTCGTCACGAACGCCTGGGGACGCTCGCTGACCAGAAACGGGGCGCTCTTGCGGGGCGCTCTCTTCTTCGCCGGCATCCACATGATCAACGTGACCACGACAGACGCGGACATCTCGTTCCGGGCGGCGATCTTCAATATGGGAGCCCGCGTTCCGATTGCGATTGCCATCACCTGGCTATACATGAGGCGCCGCTCGATCGTGGCGTCGGGCTCGATGCATGCCCTGTACAACGGATTGCTGGTACTCATCTCGTACGCGTAGCCCGGAAATCCGATAAGCGCCAGATGGTCCGCGAATAAGCGACGCCACGTACTCTCGTCCGGCTCCTGGGGCCCGATGGCGGGGGGAATCGGCGGGCTTCCGTCGTCGGGCGCCGGGAGCGGTCCACGCTTAGTACCCGCCGCGACCAGAGGTGTATTCGTGGGCCGTCATGCGGGCGTGGCCGGGAAGGCAGGGTCGCCGAGGAGAGTGGCGGAAGTGGCGACCGCATCGATCGGATCGATGGTGCCCGCAGAACGGCCACGAGAGCGTCTGGCTTCGCTGGGTGCCGCGGCGCTGAGCTCGGCCGAGCTGATCGGCGTGCTGTGGGGCTCCGGCACGCGCGGGCACACTGCCGTAGACGCTGCTTCGGAGGCACTTCAACGGCACGACGGGCTGATGGGACTCTCGCGAGCAACGGACGTGGAACTCGAGGCCGTGCCCGGCGTCGGCCCTGTGCGGGCGGCCCGGCTCGCTGTGGCATTCGAACTCGGCCGGCGCCTCATCGCGGACTGGCCCGTCGATCGATGGGTCGTTCGGGCGCCACGCGACGTGGGCGAGCGCCTCGTTCCCCAGATGGGCTGCCTGGAACGCGAGGAGCTCCGAGTCCTCCTGCTCAACACTCGCAACGCAGTATTGCGCCTCGTCACCGTCTACCAGGGCAACGTGTCGTCCAGCCTGGTCCGGGTGGGCGAGCTCTTTCGCGACGCCGTCCGACTCAACGCGACAGGCCTGATCCTGGTGCACAACCACCCATCGGGAGACGCCACTCCCAGCCCCGACGACCTCCGCCTTACCGCGGAGGCGCTGGCCGCGGGACGTTTGCTGGACATACAGCTGCTCGATCACTTGATAATCGCGGGGGATGGTTTCGTCTCGCTTCGCGACCGCGGAGTCTCATTCGACCGCCCGTCTCACGGTGTACCTGCCGGATCGCCCGCGCACTTCTGAAGTAGTGCCGGCACGCATCCGATTGCGCGGGCAGGGTAAACTGCCGCAGCCCGCCTGAGATGAGTAGGCTCCTACGAGAGCCCGGCTGGGCCTGACGGGTATACTGCTTACACCCTGTCTGGATATCGAGACGCGGGGCTGGTCGTCCCGCAAGCGCGACTGGGGCAAGTGCCGCCGCTATCCGCGGCCTTGCATGACCCCACTATCACCCGGACTACCAAGGCTGGCCAACCCCTCCCCGTCGTCGGGACGGCCAGCGCCACGTAGAAGGAACAGCCACTCATCATGTTTGGCCTGCACAGTCTGCTCGGCCTGTTCTCGCGCGACATCGGAATCGACCTCGGGACGGCGAATACGCTCGTCCATGTTCGAGACCGAGGAATCGTCATCAGCGAGCCGAGCGTGGTCGCGATGGACGCCAAGACCCACAAGGTCCTCGCCGTCGGGGCCGAAGCCAAGCGAATGGTCGGTCGTACACCGGCGAGCATCATCGCCGTCCGCCCCCTCCGCGACGGAGTCATCAGCGACTTNNGGATCGGCATGGTGCCGCGGCCGCGGATGCTGCTCGGCGTTCCCTCGGGCGTCACGGAAGTCGAAAAGCGCGCGGTTCGCGACGCGGCAATGAATGCCGGCGCACGCTGGGCCGGCCTTATCGAAGAGCCGATGGCTGCGGCGATCGGGGCGGGCCTGCCCATCAACGAGCCCACCGGCAGCATGATCATCGACATCGGCGGCGGCACCACCGAAGTGGCAGTCATCAGCCTCGGGGGCATCGTTGTCAGTCGCAGCATCCGCATCGGCGGCGACGAGATGGACGCCGATATCGTTGCCTACGCCCGCCGCGAGTACAACCTCTTCCTGGGCGAGCGCACGGCCGAGGACATCAAGATCGCGATCGGCTCCGCCGCCGCCGGCGAGTGGGACCTGCAGCGCGTGACTCTCCGCGGACGCGACCTTCTGACCGGCCTGCCCAGGGCGGTGGAGGTCGGCGGTGAACAGATCCGCGAGGCGATCGACCCATCGCTGCAATTGATCGTCGATACGATCAAGGACACGATCGAGGAGACTCCACCGGAGCTCGTGGCCGACATCATGGATCAGGGAATCGTGCTGGCCGGTGGCGGCGCGCTTCTCGCCGGTCTCGACAAGCGAGTCGCTGAGGCCACCCAGATGCCGGTACACGTCGCGGACGATCCGCTGACGTGCGTGTGCCGAGGCACAGGCGTGGTCCTCGAGGAGCTGGACCTGATGGAAGAAGTGCTCGTGGCGGACACGTACGCCCGCCCGTCCCGCTGACGGGGAGCCGGCAGGCCATGGTGGCCGCATGAACGCGGTAACGGCAACTCGCCGGACCATTCGCCGGGAATGGACCGCCTGGGGCACGCTGCTGATTCTCAGCGTCGGTCTGATGGGCGTCTCCGACACGTCGCTGGCGCACGATCTGCAATCGGCCGTGAACACGGCGGTGAGTCCGGCCGAGACGGTGCTCAACGAAGCCGCCGACACCGCCGGGTCCTACTGGTCCGCGCTCACGCAGATCGACAGGCTCCGCACCGAGAACCAGCGACTCACCGACGAGAACAGGCGGCTCACAGAAGAGCTGAACCGCATGCCGTCTATCTCCAAGCTGAACGACGACTGGACCAAGATCACCGCGGCCGGTCTCTCGATCCCATACAAGACGACGACGGCTCGGGTCATCGTTCGCGACATCGGCGTCTCCACCAGGATGATCGTCATCAACAAGGGCACTTTGGATGGCGTCGTGCCCGGTCAAAGCGTGGTGGACGCGGGCGGCGCGTTGGTCGGCCGGATCTCGCTGTGCGGCGACACCGTCTGCACGATCCTCCTTCTCAACGACCCATCGGCCGTGGTTGCCGGCAAGGAAGTCAAGACGGGCGCGACAGGTACGATCCACGGAGAGCTCAACGCCGCCGAACTCACGATGACATACGTGAACAAGACGGCGACGCTGGACGTGGGCGAGTCCGTTGTAACAGCGGGAGAGACCCTGGCCGGCACGAACGACCGGTCGCCGTACCCGCCAGGTTTGCTGATCGGCACGATCACGAGCGTCCCCAAAGATCCCAACGCGGTGTTCAAGACCGCCACGATCGCGCCCGCCGCCGACCTGCAGAACGCGACCTTCCTTCTCGTGATCCTGGACTATCAGGGCGGCTTCGACATCCCAACCGCCAATCCGGACGCGACCGCCACTCCGAAGCCATCCGGTTCGGCGAAGGCGCCGGGGGGCGCCACCCCAACCCCACTTCCCACCGCCAGCCCCAAGTACTAGCCGCCCTCGCTCGGCCGGGTGCGCTTCGCTTCTGCTAACCTCGCGTTCTCGCAATTCACGGAGACGCAATGAAGGGCCTCGTGCTGGCGGGAGGGACGGCCACTCGCCTCTTTCCGCTGACGATCGTTACGAACAAACACCTCCTGCCGATCTATGACCGGCCGATGATCTACTACCCGATCGCCACGCTCGCCGGAATGGGGATCCGGGAAGTGATGGTTGTGGTGGGGGGCAAGAGCGTCGGTGACGTCGTGGAACTGCTGGCCGACGGTGAGCACTTCGGGCTGAACCTGACGTACCGCTACCAGCGCGGCGCGATGGGCATCGCCCACGCCATCGGCCTTGCCCGCGACTTCGTGGGCGACGACTCCTTCTGCTGCGTCCTGGGAGACAACGTTCTGCTCGGACCGCCGCTCGACCAGGCGGCACGCGAATTCGACGAAGGTCCATGCGGGGCCGGAACACTCCTCTATGAGGTTGCCGACCCACAGCGTTTCGGGGTCGCGGAACTCGATCCGGCCGGCAACGTGATCGCCTTCGAAGAGAAGCCGGCGCAGCCGAAGAGCAACCTCATCCCGATCGGCGTGTACTTCCTCCGGCCCGACGCATTCGGCGTGGTCGAGACCCTCGTTCCGTCACGACGAGGCGAGCTGGAGATTACCGACTTGCTCAATCACTACCTCCCCGGCAACCTGTTTACGCGCCGCTTTGAGGGGCTCTGGACCGATGCGGGCACGGTGACTTCGCTGATCCGTGCCGCCGAGCTGGCAGAACAGGAGTCGCTTGCCGGCCATCTCGATCCCCCGCCGGCGAGGCCGTAGGCATGACTCAAACATCGACGCCGCGCTTTCGCCGTCTCCTGGTGACCGGGGGCGCGGGCTTCATCGGCTCGTGCTTTGTTCGCGACGTGCTCGCCCGACGCGACGGAACGCAGATCACGATCCTCGACAAGCTGACATACGCGGGCAATCGCGCCAATCTCGCGCCCGCCGAAGCGGACCCCGAACAGGCCGCCCGGCTCCGGCTCGTGATCGGCGACATCGCCGACCCCTCCGTCGTGGGGCCGCTCATGGCGGAGGCCGACGCCGTCGTGAATTTCGCCGCGGAGTCCCACGTGGACCGGTCCATCCTGGACCCGGAGGCGTTCCTGCGCACCGATGTGCTCGGCGTGCACGTACTCCTCGAGGCGTGCCGGGTCGAGGCCGAGAAGGCGCGGACGGGCAAGCGAAGTGGCGCTCCCCGGTTCCTGCAGGTTTCAACCGACGAGGTGTACGGCTCGGTCGAGACGGGCGAGAGCCGCGAGGACGATCGTCTGGAGCCGAGGTCTCCTTACTCCTCGGCCAAGGCAGGCGGCGAGCTGCTGGCGCGCTCCTATTTCGTCACGTATGACCTCGACGTGGTGATCACCCGCGGATCGAATACATACGGCCCCTATCACCACCCCGAGAAGCTGATCCCGCTATTCGTCACCAACGCGATCGACGACGAGTCGCTGCCGCTGTACGGCGACGGACTGCAGCGCCGAGACTGGCTCTACGTGGCCGACCACGCCGGCGCGATCGGCTTCGTCCTCGAGAACGGCGCCGCCGGCGAGACATACAACGTCTCCGGCGCGAACGAGCGAACCAACCGCGACGTTGTGGCCGTGCTTCTGGAACGGCTCGGGAAACCGTGGTCGCTCGTCCGTACGGTTCAGGATCGTCCGGGGCACGACCGGCGATACGCGATGGACGGATCGAAGCTCCGTGCCCTGGGCTGGACGAACAGGATGCCGTTCGAGGAAGGACTCGCGGCAACCATCGACTGGTATCGAGACAATCAGGAGTGGTGGCGGCCCATCAAGTCCGGCGAGTGGGACGCCTACTATCGACGTCAGTACGAGACTCGGCTGGCCGGTTCGACCGAAGCCGAGCGATGAGGTTGCTGCCCGGATGCGAGTAGCGGTCACAGGATCCGGCGGCCGGCTCGGAAGCGCTCTCACCGCACTGCTGCGGAGCCGTCCCGGTGTCAGCGGCGTCCTCGCTTGGGACCTGCCCGAGCACAACCTGGACGACCCGGCATCGGCCGGGCGTCTGGTATCGGCCAACCGCCCCGACGTGGTGATACACGCCGCCGCGTGGACCGACGTAGACGGGTGCGCCCGCGACCCCAGGCTGGCCATGCGCCGCAACGGGCTTGCCACCGGCGAGATGGCGCATGCCTGCGCGAGCATGGGCGCAGCCCTGATCGTGATCTCGACGAACGAGGTATTCGACGGGCGCCGCACCGACGGCATCCCGTACGGCCCTGCCGACGCTACCAATCCCGGCAACCCCTACGGCGCGGCCAAACTGGCCGGCGAACTCGCCGCTCGCGAGGCTTTCGGGGCCACCGATCGGGACTTTGCGGAGGCCGCCGCAGGGAATGCCGTCGCGGGCTCCAGGCGACCTCCCGCCCTCGCAATCGTGCGCACCGCATGGCTCTTCGGGCTGCCCGGGGCAGACTTCCCGCAGAAGATCCTGGCTGCGGCCGAGAAGTCCAGAGCGGCCGGCCAGACACTCAGCCTCGTCTCGGACGAGATCGGCTGCCCTACGTACGCCCTCGATCTCGCAAGAGCGATCGTCGATCTCATCGAGGCCGCGAAAGGCCCGGCCAACCGCAGTCTCGGCGGGATCCACCACATCGTCAACGGCGGATACGCCTCGCGGGCCGAGTGGGCGCGCGAGGTCCTGAGAGTGGCCGGCATCGACGTTCCGACGCAGGACGTTCCGCTGAGCACATGGCCAAGGCCGTCGACGCCGCCGCTGTGGGGCGTCCTCCGGCCTACGCCGCTCCCCCTCGGCCCCTTGCGGTCGTGGCAGTCGGCGCTCGCCGAGTATTCGACATCCTTACCGAAGAGCGTGGAGGCTGACCAGTGAGCGAGGATGGGTCGCTGTCGGAGTTGCAGGGCGTCGCATACGGAAGGCTGGCGCGGCACGGAGACCGGCGTGGATCCTTCATGGAGATCTGGCGCGCCTCCGTCTTCGGCGAACTGACCGAGGCCATGACCGGCATGCCGGACGCTCACTTCGTTCAGGCGAACCTGTCGTCATCGGCACAGGGCGTGCTTCGCGGGCTCCACTACCACCGCCGGCAGCTCGACTACTGGATCGTCGTGGGCGGCCGTGCTCTGGTTGCCCTGGTGGACGTCCGGCCTGTTCTTGCGGATGAGACCGCCCATGCGCTTGTCGAGCTGCGCGAGCTCGGCGTGGGCGAGACGGTCACGATCCCAACCGGCGTGGCCCACGGTTTCCTCGCGATGGAGCCGCTCCAGCTCATGTACCTCGTGACGAACGAGTACGACGGGTCCGACGAACTGGGATTTGCCTGGGATGACCCGGCCGTAGGAGTGCCGTGGCCTGGGTTGACCGGCACGCCGGATGGGCGCCCGATCCTCTCCGATCGAGACCTGTCGAATCCCACGCTGGCGGATCTGGTACGTAGCCTGCGGTAGGTGCGGCGTACGCGCCCCCTGGGCGGTCCCCGCGAGCGCATATCTATTATGGCTTCAGACCCGTTCCGAAACCGCCTCTAAGTACACCGCAGGCCACAATAGCGTGCCCGAAAGTAACCGATCGGGCCTGGGACCAAGGCGTAGTTGATCGGGCTCGCGTCAGGCCGCAGTCTAGGTACACAAGCAGTATTCGGCCCAAATGGACCCGCGCCGCATGGGCGTGGAGACCCGCAGAGCACCAGCTCCCGCTTCCCGCTGGGGCCGAACAGGGAGACCACCATGCGTAAGCTCACCGTCGCGCTCGCGATCGCGCTGCTGGCAGGCACATCTGTCGCAGGCGTCGCGCCGAAGAGCGTAGCCGCCGCCGCCAGCTACCAGGCCAAGGTCGTCATAGTCGTTGGCGCAGTCCAGGGAACTACCTCTTCGTATCGCTCCGACGCGGACGCTGAGGCAGTCGAGTTCCTCAAGTACACCAGCGACGTGACCAAGATCTACTCGCCGAACGCTACGTGGAGCGCGGTCTCCGCGGCCGCAAAGGGCGCAAACATACTCGTGTACATCGGCCACGGAAGCGGGTACCCCAACCCGTATCTCAGCTACTGGCAGCCCAACGGCGACAGCGGCATGGGCCTCAACGCAAGCGCCGGCAACGGTGACAGCAACCTCAAGTATTACGGCGAGAACTACATGGCACAGCTGGGGCTGGCCCCAAACGCCGTGGTATTCCTGAACCACCTCTGCTACGCATCCGGCGACAGCGAGCCGGGTCACGGTAATCCGTCGCTCGCGGACGCGAAGACCCGGGTCGAGTACTACGCATCGGGCTTCATCCGGGCCGGCGCGAAGGCGGTCATCGCCGAGGGTCTCTACAGCATCAACGACATGGTCGCGGGGCTCTTCACCTCGCCCGCCGCGACAACGATCGATTCGATCTGGAGATCCGGCTTCTCCTACCACAACAACGTGAGCAGTTGGGCGAGCGGCAGAAACGCCGGGTATACCGCATCGATCGATCCAGGACCGCCCGCCTCCGACGGCGACATCTACTACAGGTCGATGGTCTCGATCCCCACTACACAGGTCGGCGCGACAAGGACCAGCACGGTCGCCCCGTTCGCCAGTGCGTCGGGGAGCTACTACCCGCTAACGCCGATCACCCGCGTGGTTGACACCCGATACTCGAGCCCCGGCCCCTACGCCAGGCTCACGTCGGGCGGTGCCTCCACGTTCCAGATCACCGGCGGGAACATCCCGGCCAACGCGATCGCGGTCACGGCCAACCTGACGGTAACCGGCCAGCAGACCTACGGCTGGCTGGCCGTCGGACCCAACCTCCGTACGACGCCGAGCGTTTCGAGCATCAACTTCCCGGGCGGCGACAACCGAGCCAACGGCATCACTGTCCCGCTGTCCCCTGAGGGCACGGTGGACGTCTACTACGGCGGCCCTCCGGGAATGTGGACGGACTTCATCATCGACGTAACGGGCTACTTCCTGCCCGGTTCGGACGGTAACGGCTACGTGCAGTTCGGGCCCCAGCGCATGGTCGACACGCGCACCGATGGGACCGGTTCGCTCGTCAGTGCCACTCCCAGGAAGATCCCTCTCGCGGGAAAGCTCGGGCTCCCCGCCAGCGGCATCGTGGCGGTGGCGGGCAACGTGACCGTCGTCTCCCCGACCAGCATCGGATTCGTCTTCGTGGGCCCCACGGCGGCCGCAGCGCCTACCTCGTCCACTATCAACTTCCCGCGCAGTGACATCCGGGCCAACAACTTCATCGTGCCGGTGGCGCCGGATGGCTCGATCACCGCGGTCTACGCTTCCCCCACGGGCGGTCAGACGGTTGACCTTGTCATCGATATCAGCGGCTACTACGTGGCCGGAAGCGGCGCGTTGTACCACACCCTGAATCCGACTCGCATCCTTGACACGAGGCCGGACCAGGGCCCGATCGGCCTGTCGTCGATCTTCTCGACCGGCGCGCCGCAGACCCTGACCGTAGCCGGTGCCGGCGGTGTCCCGAGCGGCGCCCTGGCAATCACGGCGAACATGACGGCCACCCAGCAGACGTCGTACGGCCACGCGTCGATCGGGCCCGTCGTGAGCGCCTCATCGGTGTTCTCCAACCTCAACTTCGTGTACGGCGACAACCGGGCGAACGGCGTCATCTCGCCGCTGACGGCGGACGGCAAGCTCCAGCTCCTGTTCGTCGGAACGCCCGGCTCTACCGTCCACTTCGTGCTGGACGTCTGCGGCTACTACCAGTAGCAGGGCGTCCAAGTCGGCCTCTGGTGGCGTGTGAAAGCGCCACCAGACCACACCGAACTCGCCCCGACGCTACCATGACCCGGGAGCCGGCAGTTGCGAGGGTGGGTGCCGGGTGCCGGATGGTCGAATTCGACGCGGGGAATCTCCGTGACGCGCTCGACCAGACCGCCGGTCCGCGGTGGAGAGCCGCAGGCCCCGGCCGAGCTAGGGAGATGCAGTCATGCGATTCGCAAGCGCGCCGTACACCATCAGGGGAAGAGCCAATATCGGCAGATCGCTTGTAGTCGCGATCGTCGCGGCATTTGCCATCAGCTCCGGCTGGGCCGTATCGGTCGCGGCCACAGATACGGGCAAGTCCGCCGGCGACCAGCAGGACGCTCCCATCCACTACCTCGATGCGCAGGCGCACGCCTCTGATCCCATCAACTTCGTTCCCGGCGACGCCGTCTCGATCCCGTATACGCCACGCGCGGGCGACCCTTCCATCATCGACGGCGCGGCTCCGGTTGCCCTTCCCGCCGGCAGTGCGACGGGCGTGGCAATGGCGGCAAGCCCGCTCGGATCGGTATGGGCTGCCGGTGAGACGACGCCCCCCTCCGCAGGATCCGACTACCAGGTCGTCCCGCGGACGGCGACCACCTCCGGAACCGGCGCCCAGGTCAAACCGAACGTGACGGGCAACGCGCTGCGGCGCGAGGTGTACGGCTTCCTGCCCTACTGGAACGTCGGTGACTACATCAACTACGAGGTCGTCTCCACGATCGCCTATTTCGGCGTGGACCTTTTCACGAACGGCGACCTGAACAAGACCGTCTCGGACGGAAGCCCCACGCGTGGCTGGCGCGGCTGGACGAGCTCCACGATGACGGACACGATCAACGCCGCTCACGCCGCCCATACGAGAGTGGTGCTGACGATCGAGAGCTTCGCGTGGGACAGCAACGGCGCCGCGGCCCAGACCACGCTGCTCTCCGACGCGACGGCGCGCGCGAACGCGGTGAACCAGATCGTGGCTGCGGTTCGCGACAGGGGCGCGGACGGCGTGAACCTGGACTTCGAGCCGATCGCCTCCGGCCAGTCCCCCAACTTCGTAACCTTCGTGCGCCAGCTGCGAACGGCCTTCGACGCGATCCACGCCGGCTACGAGATCACCTTCTGCGCGACGGGCCACATGGGCAACTACGATCCCGCGAACCTGCTCGCCGCAGGCGCAGCGGACAACGTCTTCATCATGGGCTACGACTTCCGGACCGGAAGCTCGCCCTACGCCGCCTCACTCGACCCGCTCACCAGCCCGCGCGTGTTCGACCTTACGGACGCCGTCAACTCGTACAAGGCGGTTGCTCCCGCGTCCAAGATTCTCCTCGGCGTGCCTTACTACGGGATTGCCTACTCCACGCCGGACACGACGCGCTACGCGCAGAACGTAAGCGGCGCCACCTATGGCAACGCCGTCATGTCGCCGTATGACACCGCGGCCACGCTGGCGCTCACCAACCTCAAGCAATACGACTCGATCGAAAACTCGGCCTGGGTCTCCTACTACGGCACCTACGGCGGTACCTCTCCTACCTGGCGTGAGCTCTACTACGACGACGTCCAGGCCCTGGGAGCCCGCTATGACCGAGTCAACTACTGGGGCCTCGGCGGCGTCGGAATCTGGGTTCTGGGCTACGACACCGGGTTCCCCGAACTGAACCAGCTGCTTGCCGACAAGTTCCTGACCGACAAGAACCCGCCCGTTGCCGGAATCGTGAATCTGCCGGCAACGGAGGTCACGGAGAGCTTCACCGTAGGTTGGACGGGTCGAGACGACTGGAACGGCGTGGCCAACTACGACGTGCAGGTCTCAGTCGACGGTGGGGGCTGGTCCGGATGGCTCTCCGGCACGACCGCCACGAGTTCCTCGTACAACGGCAACAGCGGACACACCTACTCGTTCCGTGTCCGCGCCACCGACGGTGTGGGCAATGTCGGCCCATGGGATGTAGCCACTACCTACCTGTCGGCACCCACGTTCGCGGTCAACGGGTATGCCGTCGTAGCTACCGGTCCGCTGAACGAACGGAGCCAGCCTTCGGCTTCAGCCGCAGTCATCAAGACCGCGCCCACCGGCACCGTCTTCAAGCTCATCGACGGTCCGGTCTCGGCCGACGGATACACCTGGTATCAGGTGACCGGTCCGATCAATGAGGTCAGCCCGGTTACGCCTCCGTTCCCGGGATGCTGGATCGCCGTCACCGACGGCACGACCAACTTCATGACGCCCACCACGCCGCCCAACAGCACTGTAGTGTCCGCTCCGGTCGCCAACTTCTCGGTCGGCATGGCCGGAACGCCCACCGCCGCCGGCATCACCGTGGGCAGAACGTTCTCGCCGGATGGCGACGGTATCCGCGACACGCTGCCGGTGAGCTGGACCAACGAATATGCGGCCGACTCGGTAACGATCAACGCCTACAGGACGGACGGCACGCTGGCAGGGAGCATCGCGCTCGGCAGTCAGCCGGCCGGCCCGCAGACGCTCGCATGGAACGGGAACGTGGACGGCAGCCCCGCCCACCTTCCCGACGGGCAGTATCTGCTGCAGGTCGCGGCGGTGGTGGGCTCATCGACCTACTACGGGCCCGGCATGGCCCCCTTCGACGCGGCCGCCTGGACATCATTCGGGGTGTTCCTGGACACCACACCGAGCGGCACCTTCTACCCGATGGCGCCCACTCGGATCCTTGACACCCGGATCGGAACCGGCCTGTCGGGAGCGTTTGGCAAGGACCAGATCCGATCGTTCGCGATCGCCGGACACAACGGCGTCCCGGCCAACGCCATCGCCGTGACGGGCAACCTCACCGTTACGCAGCCCACAGCCGTCGGCTTCGTCACGCTCGGCCCGTCCACGGCAACCATCTCATCCACTATCAATTTCGCGGCGACCGACAACCGAGCCAACGGCGTGACCCTGGGCCTGGCCGCCGATGGCACGCTCTCGGCTGTGTATCGAACCCCGGCCGCGAGCGGCTCTGTACATCTGGTGTTTGATCTGTCCGGGTACTTCGTCCGCGACGCCAACGGCGCCACCTTCGTGCCCATAACCCCCACGCGACTCGTTGACACGCGACTTTCCCAGGGCATCGCCACTGGTCCCCTCCTGGCCCAGCACGTGTATACCTTCCAGGCCACCGACATGGACGGGAAGCCGGCGACTCTGGGGATTCCCTCCAACGCGGTCGCAGTGACCGGAAACGCCACGGTGGTGAACCAGACAAGCAAGGGCGTCGGTTTCGTCTTCCTGGCCGGATCGATCGCGCCCGGTCAGCCGCCGGGATCCACGCTCAACTTCGTACCCGGCGACACCAGGGCAAACAACGTCATCGTTCCGATCACCAACCACAACATCCAGGTCGAGTACTGGGGAGCCACGGGGCAATCCACGCACTTCATATTCGATGTCACCGGCTATTTCGTGCAGGGTATGAGCGGAGCCACATTCGTACCGCTCACGCCGGGCCGAGTGGTGGACAGCCGCAGCGGCCAGGGCCTCTCGGGTCCGCTCCGCATGACGGCTTCTGGCTCGTTCGCCGTCCGCGGCCAGGTCTCGGTGAAATCGCCGGCGATCGCGGTCGTGGGCAACCTCACCGTGACCGCTCAGCAGAGTGCCGGGTGGCTCAACGCCGCGCCGACGCCCACGAAGGCCACGTCCACGCTCAACTTCCCCGCCACTCAGAACCTGGCCAACGGGTTCGTGTCCATGCTTGGACCCAACGGCGTGCTTTCGGTGACTTACGGCGGCCCATCCACGACACCCACGACTCAGGTCGTCGTGGACATCATGGGCTACTACCGCTGACGGTCTCGCCCGCGGCGGACCTCATATCTCGATGGCCGCGTCCCGCTGCCCGCTGTAGTCTTTGACACGTGCCGCAGCGGATGGCAAGTACCAACGAACCACGATTACGAAAGAGGGACCGACTATGACCGAGGAGCAGGGCGGCAAACTCGCCGCTCGGCCGGTTGCGAGAGCCCGAAAGTCCGGCGCCAAGGCCGCCGCGGCGCCGCAGGCAGCGCCCGGAGTCGCGAGCCTCGAGGTGCATCCGCAGGCGCTCGACGAGGATCGTTCGGCTGCCGGCAGGGTCGAAGCCACGCACGTCACCATCACCCAGGGTGGCGCGGCAGAGGTTGAGGCCGAGTCGGTCACCGTGACCCAGGGCGGGATCGGCGCCGCGTCGGCCGATGACATCTCCGTCACCGTGGGCGGAATCGGACGCGCTCAGGCGGACGAGATCGCCGTGAAGATGGGCGCCGTCGGCATCGCGAAGGCAGACCGCCTGTCCGTGGAGATGGGCGGCGTGGGACTCGCCGTGGGCGGAACGGTAACGATGCATCAAGGCGGCGCGCGGACGATCCTGGCACGGGACGTCACGATCAGCCAGGGCGGGGCCATGTCCGTCGTGGCCGCCAACGTCACGTTCAAGGAGCAGGCCGGAGCGCTCATCGTGGTGGCGCGCAAGGTGGACGGGAACCTCCGAGTAGCGCTCGATTGGCGGGGGGCTCTTGCCATTGGGGCGTCCCTCGTCGTGGTCGCGGCGCTCGTTCGAGGCCGCAAGCACTCCTGACCTAGGCCCGGCGGCCCGCAGGTAGGTCGTCCGGTATACTTCGGAACCGGCTCGGCGGCGTCGCGAGGACCCCTTAGCCGCATCCGCATCGCCACAGGAGCCCCTTTGTGATCGACCCAACGGCGCGGGTTCATGCGTCCGCAGAGACCGAGTCCGATGTCAGCATTGGTCCACGGACCAGCGTCTGGAATCGTGCCGTCCTGCGAAGGGGGGCGGTTCTCGGGGCCGATTGCATCATCGGTCGCGACGCGTTCATCGACGAGGGCGTCCACCTGGGTGACCGGGTGAAGGTGCAGAACGGGGCGCTCGTGTATCACGGCGTCACCGTCGGGAACGGGGTCTTCATAGGACCAGGCGCCATTCTCACCAACGATCGCTACCCGCGCGCGATCACGGCAACGGGTGAGCTGGCGCGGGGCGACGACTGGGTCGTCAGCCCGATCGAACTCCGCGACGGCTGCTCCATCGGTGCCGGGGCAATCGTCGTCGCAGGTACGGTCGTGGGTCGCTACGCGCTCGTGGGGGCGGGCGCCGTCGTGACCCGAGACGTGCCCGAATACGCGCTCATGGCGGGGAATCCGGCCCGCCGCATCGGCTGGGTGTGCGCCTGCGGAACACGCCTGCCCGACCCGGCCACGGCCCAGGGCGGCGCCGCCGCACCTGTCGCCTGCCCGCTATGCGGGCGCATCTACGATTTCAACCCTTCGAGCGGCTCGCTGGTCGAGCGGCCCGCATAGCAGCACTACAGGAGTCAAAGAATGATCCCTCCTGCTCGCCCGGATCTCGGTCCCGAGGAGATCGCAGCCGTAACCGAAGTCCTCGAGAGCGGCATGATCGCCCAGGGCAAGAAGGTCGCTGAGCTCGAGGAACGATGGGCCGCGTACTGCGGCGCCAAGCATGCCATCGCGCTGTCGAACGGCACGGTGGCACTTATGTCGATCTTCGCCGGTCTGGGACTGGGGCCCGGCGACGAGGTGATCACGGTCGCGCATACGTTCAACGCCACGGTCAGCTCAATCCTGTTCACCGGCGCCAGCCCCGTCTTCGTCGACATCGAGTCGGACACGTACCTCATGGACGCCGGCCGAATCGAAGCCGCCATCACTCCTCGAACCCGAGCGATCTGCCCGGTGAGCCTGTTCGGCATGGTCGCCGACATGGACGCGATCCAGGCGATCGCGGATCGCCACGGTCTCACGGTCGTCGAGGATGCCTGCCAGGCGCACGGCGCGCTCTACCGCGGCCGGCGTGCGGGC
>PMBG01000130.1 GCA_003153755.1 Chloroflexota bacterium
GACGAATACGCCGTCGCTCGCGGCATTCAGTACGCGCTGCAGCAAGAGGGCTACCAGGTAGCCGTGGCGCGGTCGGGCGAAGAGGGGCTCGAGTTCGCCATGCGCGAGGCGCCCGATCTCGTCGTCCTGGACGTACGCCTGCCGGGTATCGACGGGTTCGAGGTGCTCCGCCGGATGCGAATCAACGGATCGAAGGCGCCGGTCCTGATTCTCACGGCCCGCGACGAGGAGATGGACAAGGTCATCGGTCTCGAACTCGGCGCGGACGACTACGTGACGAAACCCTTCGGTCTGCGCGAGCTGATGAGCCGCATCAAGGCTTTGCTCCGGCGAGCATACGGAGACCTCGCCGACGCCGGCGGCGGGCGGCTGCTTCGCCACGGCGATCTGCTGATCGACCTCGAACGGCGTCGTGTCCAGCGCGGCGACCGCCGCATCGCGCTAACTGCCACCGAGTTCGAGATCCTGCGCCATCTCGCTAGCAAGCCCGGCCGTGTCTACGCACGCCGCGAGCTGCTGGAGCTCATACGCGACTACGAGGCGCTGGACCAGGACGANNATCAACGTCCACATCAGCCACCTGCGCGAGAAGCTCGAGGACGATCCCTCGAGTCCGCGGTTCGTGCTGACCGTCCGCGGCGCTGGATACGCGTTCGCGGAGCGCTGACGTGGCGTCGCGGCGGAATCGCAAGAAGAAGGAGCGCCCGAGTCCGCCGAAGACCCAACAGATCGTGCGGGTCAAGGCGCCCGCCCCACCTAAGCAACCGAGACGGGCAAGCCCTCGGCAGGCCTTCTCCATCCTGTTGCCGCGGACTTTCCAGGGAAGGCTCACCGTCGCCTTCGTCCTGGTGTTCGCGCTCGCCGTGGGCATGGTGTCGATACTCACGATCTGGGTCCTGAACGCCGACTTGCGGGGCCAGGAGGAGACGAATCTCGAAGCTCGCACGAATGCCGTGGCGGTTGTCGTCAAGGTCAGAGCGGAGACGGCGGCGTCGCAGTCGGCGAATGACTATGTGGTCTCGGCGAGCGGCGTGCTCAACGACAGTGTGAGTGAGGCGATCGGTCAGTCGTCCACGCTCTCCGACTACGCCAACAACGTTGCCCAGGCGGATCTCCAGCTCAGGTTCGGGTTGGGAACGTACACGTCCGGCAGGGTGGAATTCATCCCGGCCGTGCCGGCGTCCACCTTCGGCGCGCAGCTGACGGCTCAGCCGGGACGGGGCCAGGCTCGCGATGAGATCAGCTATTCAGAACGCTTCGCCTTCGCCGATCCCGCCGGCGTCAAGCCCACCTGGTACCTCGAGGTCAGCCTCTCGCATCCATACACGACCCGCAACAGCACGATCGCCACGGTCGTGGGCTTCCTTCTCATCGTTTCGCTCGGTGCGCTTGTGGGTTCCATTGTGATGGCTCGCGTGCTGGCCACGCGCTTCACCATGCCGCTGCGCAGGCTGACCGAGGCCGCTCGGGCGCTGGCAGATGGCGACCTCGCCCGCCGAGTTCCAACGGATCAAGCGAGAACCGGGGCGGCCGAGATCACCGAGCTGTCGCGCCAGTTCAACACGATGGCGGAACAGGTCGAGGAGACGATGGAGGTCATACGCCGGGATCGTGACGTTGGGCGCGAGTTCCTCGCCGACGTCTCACACGAGCTCCGGACGCCGCTGGCCGCCCTGCGGACCTTCAACGAGTTGCTGCAGGCCAAGGCCGGGGACGATGTCGCCGCGCGAACGGAGTTCCTGGAGGCGAGCGCCCAGCAGATCGAACGGCTCGACTGGCTTGCCCAGAACCTCCTCGAGCTCTCCAAGCTCGATTCGGGCCTGATCCGTCTCGATCTGCGGCCCGACGATCTCCGGGCAACGATCCTCTCGGCGGTGGAACAGGCCCAGGTGTCCGCGACGAGGCGCGGGATCCAGCTGACCGCCGAGTTGCCCGACGAACCGCTCGTCACCCGCCACGATCCCCAGCGATTCGGGCAGGTCATGGTGAATCTCATCGGCAACGCTCTCAAGTTCACGCCTCGCGGGGGTTCGGTTCGGGTAGCGTTGACCCCGAGCGGTCGCGGCGCCGCCGTCTCCGTGGTGGACACAGGCGTGGGTATCGACCCGGGCGAGCTGCCGCATATCTTCGAGCGCTTCTACCGCGGTTCGCGCGCGAACGAGGCTCGCGGCAGCGGCAGCGGACTCGGCCTTGCCATCGTGCGCTCCGTTGTCGACATGCATCGCGGACGGATCAAGGTGGAGAGCCGCGTGGGGGCGGGAACTACGTTCACGGTGGTGCTGCCGGCAGATCCCCGGACCGCCCCCGAGCTCGATCCCGGCAGCTCGACGACGCCCGGAGCCCTCGGGGCCGCCGTCGCCAACGCGGCCGTCGCGGCGGCCGGCGGCAGCGCAACCAGCGGTGGAAACGGGAGTCGCGCCGGTTCGTCCGGGAGCGAGGCCAAGACGGCGACCGCCAAGGACGGCGAACAGCCGGCGGCGCGCAAGGCCAGGCCGGCTCAGGCCGCTACGGAAGCGCCAGACTCCGGATCGGGCAAGGAGCAGGGCGTGTCGGGCAGAAGCTGAACCTCAAACACCCACTCGATCGGTGGCGGATTCTTCATCGTCCGCCCCCTCGTACCTGAACAAGCGCAGGTCCAAGCTGGTACCAGTGGTGGAGTCCACGCTGCCGGAAGCGCGTCCGGCGCGAATCCTCGCCATTCCTTAGCATTCGGCCCGACACCCGTTACCGGAATCGCCACTCCAGATGTCAGACCCCAGCGCCACAGAACCCTCTTCGGAACCC
Source organism: Chloroflexota bacterium (assembly GCA_003153755.1). GTDB lineage: Bacteria > Chloroflexota > Limnocylindria > Limnocylindrales > CSP1-4 > Fen-1039. The sequence continues at coordinate 2,785 of PMBG01000130.1, forward strand.
GGAATCCCCGAAATGCAGAGGTTCGAGCCCGAACCGGACCAGCACGCTCGCTGGAAGGCCGTGATCGGCGCCCGCGCATTCCCCGAACCGCAGACCCCCGAGCGCTGGTTCGAGCCCGATCCAAGGGCGGGGACCCAGACCCGGACCGGAGCGAGCCCGATCGGGCGGAGATTCGTGGCCCTGATCCTCACTACCTCGGTCATGGCCGCGATCGGCGGCGCCGCGGGCACCTATGTGGTCCTGCAGTCGACGGGCGCGCTGGCGCCGGCTACCGCCCAGGCCACCACGTTGAGTCCAAACGTATTCATCGAATCCGACTCGTCGACGGTGATCGCCGCCATTCGCAAGGTGGCCCCGGCCGTCGTACAGATCGTGGCGGACGACGGGGCGGGCAACAACGCCGTTGGCGCCGGCACGATCTACGACGCGCGTGGCTGGATCCTGACGAACAAGCACGTCGTGGCCGGCGCGCAGACGATCACGGTCCGGCTGGCCGACAACCGGCATGCCACCGCGTCCGTCTACGGCACCGACACCCTGACCGATCTGGCAATCGTGAAGATTGACGGGGTGTCGAGTCTGACCGCGGCCACGCTGGGCGAGTCCTCGTCGCTCCAGGTTGGGCAGATGGCAATCGCAATCGGGAGTCCGCTGGGCCTCGCCTATCCCAACACTGTCACCGGCGGAATCGTCTCGGCACTCGGCCGCCAGATCAGCGTGGCCGGCGACGCCACCACGGCGTCCAGCAGCCTGCACGGCTTGATCCAAACGGATGCCGCGATCAACCCCGGCAACAGTGGCGGTCCGCTCGTCGACTCGGACGGCCGCGTGATCGGCATTACGACGGCTCAGGCTGCCGCGGGCCAGGGCATCGGCTTCGCGATCCCNNCGTCCGTTCATCGGCGTCTCGTACGACATCATCGACAAGGGCCTCAAGCAGCACTACAACCTCCCGCTGGAGGCCGGGGCCTGGGTTCACAAGGAAGACGCGAACGGCAAATCAGTTGAGGCTGTGGTGGCAGGCAGCCCCGGGGAGAAGGCCGGCGTCAAGACCGGCGACATCATCACGAAGATCGAGGGCGACACGATCGATCCCGAGCATCCGCTGGAGGATCTTCTCGTCAAGTACGCCCCGGGCCGTACCGTGAGCCTGGAGCTCTACCGCGAGGGCACGTACCTGACCCTGCGGGTCACTCTGGGCACACGGCCGGCGTCGGTGGGCTGAGGCTTCAGTTCAGGCGCGGCGGCGGATCTGGACTTCGGACCCGTCGTGGACGCCCGGCAGCGCCGCCTGAGGCTTCCGAACACGGACGAGAACCTCGGTCAGGCCCGTGCCCGAGAACTCGGCAAGCAAGCGGCTCGCGATCGTCTCGGCGATGGCCTCGATCAGCTGGAAGCTCGGACCCTGGACGATTCCCTCAACGATGCCGAAGACCTCGCGATAGTCGACGGTCTTGGACAGGTCGTCGCTCCTGCCGGCGGGCGAGAGATCCAGGTACAGCTCCACGTCGACTTCGAACGACTGGGCGTTCTCGCGCTCATCGGGCAGGACGCCATGCCTGCCCTGGAACCGCATGTT
>PMBG01000127.1 GCA_003153755.1 Chloroflexota bacterium
GGAAGGTTGTCTTCACCAAGCAGTACGACCTGGTGGACACCAAGGATTTCCAGACCCTGGACGTGGACGCGAAGGGAGCAGCCTCCATCACCGTGACGGTCCTGAGCGTCTACGAATCGGTGAAGGGCAAGAACGTCTCCATCACCGAGCTCGAGTTCCGCAAGCGGACGTAGCTAAGTCGCAAAGGGTGACGACCCAACGCGCGCACGGGCCGAGTAACCTGCCGAGGCGTAGAGGCTGAGAAGTGGACGACAAAGCCACCTGCGCCACCAAGGAGCGAGAGTGGTGCTGAGACGGATCGCTGAGATCTGCGATCAAATTCTAGGCCCGGTGGAGGAGAAGCCCGACCCTCGGTGGCAAACCAAGCTGTCGCCAGAGCAGATCGCTGAGATACGGCAGAAGGGTGGACCGGATCTGTCGAGCCGTGATTTCTGGCATCCACCGATCTACTACTACGAGATGTACCAGAAGGGCTACTACGAGGGCTGGGTGGATTTCCCTACGCGAGCGAAGGCTACGTGGGGTCTCATAGCGAATGGTGTCGACGCCATTCCCCTCGCGATGAAGATGCTTCGGAGCGCGAAGGCGGAGGAGCGCGAAGACGCGGGTGGCGTTCTGGGCGGAATTGGCGGCTACTTCGACACGGTCGTGCCGGAAGTCGTCGCAGCTCTTGAAGCGGAGAGGGACACGACTGCGCGTGACTCGCTGATTGGGGCGCTCGGTGAAATGCGAGCCAAGCAAGCCATACCCTATCTGGCCCGTCTCATCCTCGACACCGAGACCGACGGCGACACGGCGTTCGGGGCGGCTCTCAGCCTTGGGCGTATCACTCGGCACCGCTTCGACCGCTCCAGTGATGCGATCGTTTCAGCAAGGAAGTGGCTTGCAACGCATGACTATGCGACCGTGTCGAACGACCACGACGACCCGGAGTCCGAACCTGACGATGGTTGACCTCTGAAACGTGACTCATTTTCCCGCCCGACCAGGACGCCCTTTCGCTCCCAGCGAAGGAGCGGTTGAAAGGGGTGGGTCTTCAGCGAGGACGGCCGCAGGTCACGGTCGCCTTGAGGATTGCGTTGTAGCGGGCTCTATTCCTTTCGCCCCGACACTTACAACCGTTCTGGTCCGGGGCGCGATCCTCAGCCGACGGGCGTCGTGGGCGCTTCGGCCCGCGGTTCGACCATTACGCCCAGGCGGCCGAGCATCCGCTCGTATCCCTGGCGAGCGGTAACCGCTGCCGCCTGATCGCCGGCACGTTCGCGCGCCGCAATGAGCAGCCGCCACAGCCCGTCGTGGTGAGGGTCCAGACGCAGTCCTGCCGCACACGCGTCCGCGGCGCCGTCGGGGTCATCGCTCAGAATGAGTTCGGCCACTGCCCGCGCGGCACCGGCGATCTCGATTCGAATCTCGTCGCGCCGGTAAACGACCCAATCGGCCGGTCCGTCCTCGGGCAGGAGGTCGCCACCACCCAGCCGGACCGCCTGGCGGTAGCCGTCGAGTTCGGCCTCTCGGTCGTGTCGGGAACGGGCAGTCCGGGCAGCCGCCAGCGCCTCATCCACGGCAAGCAGATCCACCCGGCCCCCCGGCGGAATCACGAGGCGGTAGGCTTCTCCTTCGCGAACCAGTAGCGGGCAGTCCCGGGCTCCAGGGCACAGAAGCCGCCGCAATCCGGATAGCGCCACGTGTACGTTCCGCGCCGCCGTCGCGGCGTCCGCGTCCGGCCAGAACGTGGTCTCGAGTATCTCCCGATGAACCGGCTTGCCGGCGTTCAAGGCCATGAAACGCAGCATGGCACGTGGACGCGGCTTCAGTGTCGCAAGATCCAGCGGCCGTCCCGCGACGCTCATAGTGAACCCGCCCAGCAGCGTGATCTCGACAGGTACTGAACGATCGCCGCCGGCTGTTCCTCGCGCATCGCCGAGTTCTTCGATGGACGCGACCTCAGGCACCGGCAGCGCCCAGCGTGGCGCGAGGCCCGTCTCGCGTGAGACTGCCTCGACGAGGGCCCTGTGCTCGTCCGCGCGGTCCGGATCGCATTCGGCGAGGGCTGCGTAAACTGCGACCCGCGCCCCGGAAACGCCCGTGGCGCGCGCCATGCCTTCGGCTCGGAGCGCGGTACCCTGCGCGTCCGGCAGCCCGAGCCGCGCGGAAGCAAGAGCCTCAAGGCCGCGGGCCCACGCCTCCAGGGCCCCACCCCCGAGCCGCCGCGCGCCGGCCGCGGCCAGTTCCAGCGGCGGGAGCGCCTCCTCCGGATCGCCCTGAAGCGCCCAGCCCTCGACGAGCGCGGAGAGCACTTCGCCCCAGCCGTCTCCATCCAGCGCGGCGACCTGGCGGAAAGTGCGGAGTTCCGCGATCTGCTGCGGCGCAGGATCAGGCCGGGCCAGCAGCAGCGCGACCCGGGCAAGTCGCGACAGCCAGACCTGGCCTCCTCGCTCGGCCATGGCGGCGCCGCGTTCGATATCGGCGGCCGCCCGCTCGTCGCCGGACAGCGCGCCGGCCGTTCCGGCCCCGATCGTGGCAACGGCGGCAATCACCGGATCGACGGTCGCATCGTCGGCTACGTCTGCGAGGATCGAGCGGCTGATCCGGACTTGTCCCGCGACGAGGCATGCGAGTCCGTACGCCAGCCGATCCGTCGGCTCGTCACCAGAAGCTGCCCCTCCGGCGTCGGCGACCCCAGGGTTCCTCCCCAGTGGATCGCGTCGCAGCGCCGACCGCAAGGTTCCCGTCCAGGTTGCGGGTGGCCGGCCTGTCGGGTCCATGAATGCGGCGAGGGCAAGCCGCTCGGTACGGCAGATCGCGGCGGCATCGGCCGTTCCGAATGCCGACTCGGCCGTCGCGAATTCCTCGACTGCCCGGCTCCAGTGGCCCTCGGCGCGCAGCCGTCTGGCGTTCCCCAGGCGGAGCCACGGGTCATTTCGGATCACGGCCGGGGCGACTTCGTCGATCCAGTCATTGCGACCGTCGTGGCGCAGCCGCTCGCCGCCGTTGCCGAGGACGCGCGCCACGTCCGCCCAGCGATCCGCGCGCCCATACGCCGAAAGGGCATCGGCCGGCGCGCCGTGCGATTCCAGAAGCTCCGCCGCCCGCGCGAATTCGGCCCGTGCCGCCGCCTCGCCGAGCGTCTCGGTGAGGATCTGCTCCAGGAAGCTCTGCAGGACCTCGTGGTACCTGTACGTGCCGTCGTCGAGGGACACCGTGAACACCTGATGCCGCTCCAGCTCCTCGAGCATCGCGGTGCTGCCCGGCCGTCCCAGAAACGTGTCGCAGAGCGGGCCGGACAGGCGTCGTAGCGGACTCGTCGTGACCAGGAAGCGTCCGAGTTCTTCGGGCAGTTCGTCCAGGACGTTCCGTGCCAGGTATTCGCGAATGAGGCGGCTGCTGCCCCCCAGCTCCTGCAGAAGGTGAGCGCGCTCGGCCGGCGACTTGCCCCGCGTGGCGAGGTGGTAGAGCTGCAATCCGGCGGCCCAGCCCTCGGTCCTGCGCGCGAGACGGCCGAGCTCGTCACCGCGCAGCGTCTCGCCGTAGTGCTCGCGGAAGAGCCGCTCCACCTCCCACGATCGGAAGCGGAGGTCGTCGCCGTTGATCTCCTGCAGCTCTCCGGACAACCGCCAGCGAGAAACGTTGAACGACGGCACGCTGCGGCTGCCTACCACCGTGCGGACGTGCTCGGAGGTCAGCTTCGCGAACCGTTCGAGAGCCGCCTCGGCATCGGTCCCGGCGATGGTGTGCAGGTCGTCGATGACGACCAGGAACCTACCGCTCGAGCGGCTTTCCACCCAGGCCGAGGCTTCGTCGACGGTCCGCCAGGGCCGGCCCGTGCCTTCACGTGGCTCGCCGCCGGCGGTGAGGGCCTCGTCGAACGCGAGTTGCAGGTATGCGAGGAGTGCCGATGCCGTGGCGTCCGTACTCTCGGCGCGATACCAGGCCACTATGCTCCCGGACGATCTGGCCGAAACGGCCCAGCGTGCGAGCAGAGTCGTCTTGCCCGACCCCGCCGGGGCGATGACAAGGGTCAGGCCGTGCGGCCACTCATCTCCGATGAGGCGGTCCAGCCGGTCGCGGCCCATCGATTCGAGGCGCGGGATGTGGACCTTCGAGCGGACGAGCTGAGGGCGCTCGGGCGGCGAAATCTGCGCGGGTCCCGGCGAGTCGTTCTCGCCGGATGCCCGATGCGTCCGTTCTCTGCCGGCAGACGCTGACCCGTGGGCCATCACGTTCCCCCGTGCGGGACCCGCGCTCCTCGATAGGGGACGGTCCGGTCGGTGGCGCGTACCGGATCGATGAGGGCGCGTCGGCGATGCTAGACCCGGGAGAGGCTACGGGCAAGGACGTGTCCGTCAGTTGACACGGGCGGGTCAGGGAACGATGACCAACGCCGAGAGACCCGGATTTGGCCCGGGCGGCCCACTGCATGAGTGACCCGCTCCGGGCGGCCGGACGCAGGGGTCCCAGGTGCGATCATCGGAGCCATGGAAGTCGTCTACCTGGCTCTGGGCATCGCGCTGATCGCGCTCGTCCTCTGGGACGTGTTCGAATCGATCGTCGTCCCGCGCCCCACGCACAGTCGAGTGCGGATCTCGCGATACGCCATCCGGAGTTCGTGGGCGGCGATCCGGGCGTTGGGGCGTCACAGGGACGGCACGACCCGCGACGGGTTCCTCGGGCTGTTCGCGCCGGCCGCGACCCTGATGCTTCTGGCGGTCTGGCTCGGCGTCCTGGTCGTCGGGTACGGCCTGGTCTTCCTGGCGCTTCACGGCGATCTGCGACCGGACCCGCACGACCTCGGCGCGACTCTGTACTACGCGGCAACCTCAATCCTGACCCTGGGATCGAATGACACGCTCGCCGTCGGGCCCGCGGCGCGGGCGGTGGTCGTGTTCGGTGCGGCCAGCGGCCTTGGGGTCGTTGCCCTCGTCGTGACTTTCCTCTTCTCGCTCTACGGTTCGTACCAGCGTCGCGAGATCCTCGTTGTGTCGCTTCAGGCCGCTGCAGGCGCGCCGCCGTCGGCCGTGACGCTGCTCGAGACCTATGCTCGACTCGAGTTGACCGACCGGCTTCCCGGCCTGTTCTCGGAGTGGGAACGCTGGGCGGCCGAGGTTCTGGACACCCACGTGGCGTACCCGCTCCTCGGCTACTTCCGATCGAGCCACGACAACCTCTCGTGGATCAGCGCGCTCGGCACGGTGCTGGACGCCGCCAGCCTGGTTCTGACAACGGTCAAGGGTCTGCCCTGTGGCGAGGCCGAACTGCTCAGGCGTGTGGGGGCGCACCTCGCCGAGGACGTTTCCCATCTCGCAGGAACCGATCGCGTGCATCGCCCGGGTCTCGATCGGGCGGCCTTCGACGCCGCCCGAGTCAGGCTCGCCGCGGCCGGATACAGGCTCGCGCCGGCCGGCCGGTCGTGGCGTGAGTTCGAGGCCGTCCGCTCCGACTACGCGATGCACCTCAACGCGATGGCGTCGTACTGGGCCACCCCGTCGACGTCGTGGCTGGGTGTGCCGGTGCCAATGCGGTCGGCCGTCCACCGCGAGGATCACCAGCCGGAGAATTAGGTCGGTTAGCGGGTAGACCGGCAACCACATACTGGTTCCGGCGACACGAAACCTGCCGTTTCCGAAACATCGAGCCGGTCTGTCAACACGAGAGGTGGTTCGACCCCTCTCATAAGTGTGAAGGGAGCCAGCCTGCTGGTGGAGGCATGGGACACACTTGATGCTGAATATACGAAGCACTTTCGGGATCTCACGGAGCTCTGCCGCGCGCTGGGCGCCGGTCACAGCGCCGAGGACATCGCGCAGGAGTCGCTCCTTCATGCGCGAGATCGCCGTGGGCAGCTTCGTGACGAGTCGAAGCTCGGGCCGTGGCTTCGCAGGATCGCTGCACGCCGCACCTTCGAATACCTGCGTCGGCAGAAGCACATCGCGTCCGAAGAGCCCGTTCAGGCATTCCTTCCCGTCGATCCCTCCATCTCCATCGACGTCTCGGCCGCGATCACTCGCCTGCCCCAGCGTGAACGCGTGGCGGTGGTCCTCGTCTACGGCCTCGGTTACGAGCAGGAAGAAGCCGCCCAGGTGATGGACGTGACACGGGGCACCGTTGCCACCCTGCTGCATCGGGCACGCCGGCACCTCGCAGAGCGGCTTGCCAATCACGCGGATCGAGGGGATTCGCGATGAGCGCCATCTCATTCGGCCACGTTGCCTCCGACCGGATCGGACAGGCCGCCCAGCATGCCAGCGTCGAATTCCTGCGGGCCGACGAGCAGCGCCACATCGGGTCCTGCGGCCGCTGCAAGGATCTATACGAAGGCTACCGCCTGGCCGACCGGCTTCTCGCCTCCGGCTGGCGGCAGGCGTCGATTCCCGTCGCCACGCTGGATGCCCTCGACGAGAGGCCTCACGGTGATCGTCTGGCCGGCCTCGTAGAAGGCGCCGCCGCGGCGTTCGGCTCACGCGTGTTCGTGCCCGTCGCACTTGCCGCGTGCCTGTCGATCGTCGTTGGGTTCGGCGTGCTGCTGCCCATGCTTGTGCCGTCGGCGCCCGCGGCAAGCGCCAGTCACCCACTCCCCACCGAATCCCGCCCGAGCGTTCCGGCCACTCCAACGTCCGGCGCCACCAGCACCGCGATCTCGGACGAATCCCCGGCACCAACTCCCACCGGCAAGCCCGGCGGCGCCCCGCCGGCTGCCACGCCCGCCCCAACGCCGCACGCGACGGCAACGTCCGTGGCCGGGGCGTCCATCGCCGTCACGCCCCTCGCCGTCACGTCCATCGGTGGGTGGCCGGTGGCATGGGCTCCGGATGGTGGACACTTCATGATCGCCGGCGGCACCGGCTGGACGAGGTCGCGCCAGGTCGTGATTTCCGACTCGAGCGGCCGCTCCACCGGCTCGTTCACGGCGGACAGCGCCGTGTGGCTGGACTCGACAAGAATCGCTGCCACGACTCACTCGCCGACGGCCGGCCCCGGGAGCCACGGGCCCGGTCCGGGCGCCACCACTCACGCAACGATCAGCCTGATCGACGTGCGCGGCCGGGTGATTGGAACAGTGCCGGGTAACTCGAGCGTAGGCGGCGCCGCGTTCGGCGGCGCAACGCTTCTGGGTAGCGGCACGGGCTATCTGGCGATCGCCACGCAAGGAAACTGGGGGCTCGTGGAGTCGTCATTCGTGCTGTGGGACGGTACTCGTACAGGGTCGCCACACGCCGGAGTGCCGATCGCATTCTCCCGGGACGGCCGAGAGATTGCGGTGATGCACCCGTCCGGCCCCTCGGGCGGTACCTCTGGCTGGCTCGAACTCGTTTCCTCGCCCGGGCTCGCCACTCTGGCTTCATTCACACACACAACCGTGCGCGTGACCGCATCGGGCGACGGCCCGGGTTACGAGCCGGACGTCCAATTCAGCCCCGACGGCCAGAGCCTCCTCGTTTCCGGCGTGCTAGTCGACCTCTCCAGGGGATCGGCCAAGCAGGTTGGCGACGGCGGGTGGCTGGGCGACGGGACGCTGGTTACCTCCGGAAAGGGAGGCGTCGTTCTGCGATGGCAGGGCGGCAACTCCATTGCGGACGGGCGTTTCGCGGCCGGCGGTTCGATCGATGTCTCTCGCCGCGGCGACGTGGTCGAGTACTTCGCCGATGGCCGGCCACCTATGCTGCTGAAGTCCGACGGGACGCTCGAGCAGCTGCACCTGAACGGGATCGTCTCGATCGACGGCCTGTCGCTCGCCCCACATGGGGGCGCTCTGGCAGCCACCGGTCGAGCCCCTGATGGGAGCCAGGTCACGGCTGTGGCCTTGCTCCCGTAGCGGGAAGGTCCTGCGCCAAGCCCGCCGTCGTCGCACGACGTACGGGACCGCAAACACCGCGGCCACTCGCACGAGCGGCCAAGGGATTTGGAAGGAGCTACAAATGCAACACCGTTCAAGGAACCTGGTGACCGCGCTGCTTGCCGCAAGCGTGCTGGCACTCGCCGGCTTCACCGGCACCGCGCTCGCCCACGGCCCCGGGCACCCCGGCCCGGGCTTCCCCGGCACATCGGCCAAGCCGCTTCCGTCGGGTTGGGCCTGGCCGTCCGATGACATCCATACGGCGAAGCCTCCCGTGGCGGTGCCGTCAAAGAAGCCGGATCCGTCCAAGAAGCCGGAACCGGCCGGTTCGCCCAAGCAGCCGGGCACGCTGTGCGTCCCGGTCGTGACTCCCACGGGAACGGCCGCTCCCACAGGCGTCGCCGCCGGTGCGGACGACAAGATCGTCGGCTTCATGCACGCGGCGATGCCGGATACCCAATTCGCCTGGATGAAGCTATCGCCGGGTCTGCAGAAGCGCTTCGATGCCGACCTCAAGAAGGTGGCATGCACGGTCGACCTGCTCCGAGCCGCGCTCGACAAGCAGATCACATCGCGTGTCGCACATCTTCAGGTGCTTGACACTCAGGTAGGCAAGTCCGGTCTTGGCGCCTCCGACCAGGCCGTCGTGACCGGCGAGATCAACTCGCTGATCGCCGATCTGAAGGCTCTCAAGGTCAAGGTCGACGCCGAGACGACACTCGCGGATCTCCAGGCAGACCTGGTCACGCTGGGTGGCAAGACCGCCACCTACAACACCGTGGGCACCTGGGTTCGACTCATCGTCGGCGCCGAGAACGTCATCGCCACCGGACCTAAGCTCGTGACTCTCGAGAACAAGGTTGCCGCGGACATCGCCGCAGCACCCGACTCTCCCGAGAAGATCGATGCCCAGACATTCCTGGCCGACATGAAGACCTCGGCCGACGCGGCCCAGGCCCTTGCGGCTCCGCTGCCGGCGACTCTGCTGGCGATCACGCCTGCCCAGCTCGCCAACGGCTCCGCCAAGACGACGCTCGACTCCGTCCGAAAGACGCTCGCTACGGCTCAGTGGGACGTATCGCTCGCCAGATGGGCAGCTTTCTGGGCCGAGCGAGAACTCAAGGAAGGGGCTCCCAAGGCCACGTCCACTCCGGTCGTGACCCCGGCTCCCACGATGACCCCGGCTCCCACCGCGACACCCACGGTCTGAGCATCGCAACTCGATAGTCCCGACGCAGGCCACCTGGCGGCGGACCCCGCCCGTCGTCCCGTCCAGGCCCGGCGTCACTCTCGCCGCCGCGCTGCACGACTCTCGCAGCGCGGCGGCGAACTATGTCTCAGGCGATGAATCCGTCCAGGGAGTGCTGATGGACTGTTGATGCAGCTTCAGGTGACGGGTGGCTGACCAAAGCGCGCGAGGAGATCATTCGCAGCCACTCGCGCACGACGACGATGGAGGAACCAAAGGAAGCCACCCGACTCGATTCCGAACCAGGATGGGCGGCGAGTGAACATCGAGGTCAGCCCAATCGTCACGATCGCGAACCGCAGTTCGACCTGACCTTCCTTCTGTGTGGCAGTGACATAGCACCCGCCGACTTGGGTCTCCTTGGTCCCCTGGACTTGCCCCCAATACTCGAGAACGCCGTCATCCGACGGCCCTCGTTCGAAGCCCAGATCCACTGCCCAGGCATCCGTGACCGCTGCGACATCACCTTGCCAGGCGAAGACCCGAACCGTCGTCTTTGATCGAGCCACTCAACCCTCCCCGCAATGACGGCGGCCGATTACCCCTCGAAGAAGCCGCGGCGGTCGTCAGGCGCTGTTCCAACCTGGCTGCGGCTTGCTCCGTTTGGCCAATCCTATCAACGGCAATAGCACGCACCTGCCGCACCGGTGTCTCAGGCGATGAATTCGTCCAGCGCCCGCTCGTCCGCCGGCGAGAGACGCCCGTCGCGGGACTTGAGTTCGAGTGCCGGCGGCAGGGCCTTTCCGGCAAGGGCGGCGCGCATCCTGGGGAACTGAGTGCCGGTCCGCAGCTTGTAGGTCGTGAAGAGCGCGGTCCTGGGCGACGCGCCGCCGGCCAGCGCCGGCATGTCGCGGACGAACGCCAGCCACGGCTCGTCGGGGTGCTGGAGAACGACGAACATACCGCTCGTCCAGCAGCCGAGCAGCAGGTAATCCGCGCCGGCGAGCGTCGACATGTCGCATTCGCCCACCGATACGACCCGAGCGTCCACACCGCGAGCAACGAGGTGGGCGGCGATCGCCTCACCGTATCTGCGGGTCACGCCGGAGTGGCTGCGGTAGACAACGATGGCGTTCGACACATGACCTCCATGACTCGCGCCGAAGGCGGCGCCCCGCAAGCTTCGCGTCTCGAGGATACGCCGCCATCGTCCGGGCGGTCGACCGCCGGTCGGCCGCGAGGATGACTTCGGCCGTTCGATCGGGCTTCATCATCGTGCCGTACAGCCCTTCGATTGCGGCCGACTCGATGGCAGACTCGCGGGCACAGGTGGCAGGCAGTGAGAGGTTCCCATGACGACACTCCAGCAGGTCGAGGATTTCCTGGCTCTCAAGCGCATCGCCGTCGTCGGCGTTAATCGCGACGCAAAGGGCTTCGGCAACGTCATGTGGCAGGAGTTCCGGCAGCGCCGCTACGACGCCATCCCCGTCAACCGCGAGGTCTCCGAGATCGACGGTCAGCGCTGCTACGCCAGCGTCAAGGACATCCAGCCGCCGGTGGAAGGCGTGCTGATCATGACCTCCAAGAAGGAGACGGACCAGATCGTCCGCGACTGCGCCGACGCCGGCATCAAGCATGTCTGGTTCTACGGCGGCATGGCGCCCGGCTCGGCTACCGACACGTCCGTAGCGCTCGCGACGGAGAAGGGGATCAGTGCCGTCAAGGGGCTGTGCCCGTACATGTTCATGCCGGGAACGCCCGCTTTCCATGCGCCGCACCGCATCTTCAAGAAGCTGACCCGCCGCTACCCGCGATAGCGCCGCGCCGCAAGCGGCAACGGGTCGAAGGCGCCGGAGAGGGCGCGGCTTCATCGAGTGAGGAGAGACAGTGCAGACTTCGAGTCCCGACTATCCAATCCAACTCGCGCTGCCGGAAGGGCGTGAGATCAATCGCTGGTGGGGCCTCTTCGGCCTCGGCCAGGTAGCCCGATTCCTGCTATGCATTCCGCATCTCCTGGTGCTCATTGCACTGGGAATCGCCGTCATGCTCGGGTCGCTGATCGTGTGGATCCCCATCCTGCTGTTTGGACGTGTGCCGACGCTCTGGTGCCGGCTCGGGACCGAGATCATCACCCGGTCGGCGCGAGTGAGCGCCTACTTCCTGTATCTGTTCCCCGGCGACTACCCCGCTCTTGGCGCGGGCGAGGCGGGTCCGCTCGAAGTCCAGATCAAGGCGGGCGACACCAGCATCAATCGCCTGTGGGGCATCCCGTTCTTCGGTGCCTTCGCGCGTTTCGTCGTGCTCATCCCGCACCTGGTAGTGCTGGGAGTTCTCGGCACGGTCACGCAGTTCATCGCCGCCTTCGTGTGGATCCCCGTCCTGATCAACGGGCGCTATCCGGAGATCGCCATCAAGGTCGTGGGCCTCACCCTCCGGTATCAGGCTCGCGTCACGGCATATCTCCTGATGCTTCCCGTCCCGTACCTCCCATTCGATTTCGAGATGTAGCCCCCGTCGTCCAGTGAAGAGGCGCGTGCCGCAAGGTGCGCGCCTTTTCGTTCGGCTGATACGCTCCACCCGTGGGAGAGATCGACGTTCTGGGCGGTGCGGCCGGGCGGATCGTGCTCGGGGACAACCTGACTGTGCTGGCGTCGCTGCCGGATGACTCGATCGATCTCGTCTACGTCGACCCGCCGTTCAACACCGGCAAGCGGCAGACGCTCCGGCGGCTCCGTACGGTTCGCGACGACGAATCGGGTGACCGGACCGGCTTCGGCGGGCGGCGCTACCGGTCGATCCAACTGGGCGCGCAGAGCTACCTCGACGTGCACGACGATTACCTGGACTTCCTGGAGCCGCGACTCGTGGAGATCCGTCGCGCGCTTCGGCCCACGGGCTCGTTCTACCTGCATCTCGACTACCGCGAGGTGCACTACGCGAAGGTGCTCTGCGACGCGATCTTCGGGCGAGAGTGCTTCCTCAACGAGGTGATCTGGGCCTACGACTACGGCGCCCGGGCCCGGACGCGCTGGCCCGCCAAACACGACAACATCCTGGTGTACGTGAAGGATCCCGGACGCTACTGGTTCGACGGCGAGGCCGTGGAGCGGATCCCCTACATGGCACCGGGTCTGGTAGGCCCGGAGAAGGCGGCTCGCGGCAAGCTCCCCACAGACACGTGGTGGCAGACGATCGTGCCGCCCGGCGGCAAGGAGCGGACCGGTTACCCCACGCAGAAGCCGGTAGCGGTGCTAAGGCGAATCGTTTCGGCGTCGTGCCCGGTTGGGGGCGTTGTGGCGGACTTCTTCGCGGGATCGGGGACGGCGGGGGCCGCAGCCGTTGAACTGGGCCGGCGGTTCCTGCTGGTGGACTCGAACCCCGACGCGGTGGCGGTGATGGTTCGGCGGCTGGGGGGCGAAGGCGTCGAGGTCGTCGGCGAATAGGGCGGTTACCGCGAGCGCTCAGCCGGCATCGCGGGAACACCCGTATCCTTCGGGCTGACGAGGCGACGCAGGTTCGCGGGCCGGACGGAGGAGACCTGATGGAGTGGCGTGGATTCCTGGACGAGCCGTACTGCTCGATGGGTTGCAAGCTCCTGGGTGGCAACGAGGCCATGCAGGCCACGATGAACGGCGCCACCGGCGATTGCATCGTCTGCGGCAAGACGGTCACCGCGTCGCCCATGGTCCACCGCTGCACAACCATCCTGCATCGCGGCGCGATCGGTTTCGTCTGCGCCGACGACACGGAGCGCGGCAAGGCACTCGTTGCGGCCGGCACGATTTGCTCGAGGTGCGGCGCCTCGCTGGACTGAGGGTGGCTTAGCCGGCGGCTTCGTCCGCCGGCGGCGATTCCGGCGCTGGGGCCTCCGCGGGGGTGCGGGCGCCTCGGCGGGCGCCGTCCGGGCGGCTGCGCGTGTCTACTCGGAGCCTACCGCAACGCCGACGCCCGGAGGAGTCCTGAACGCAGGTCAGTCGCCGAAACGAACGGGAATCGCGCCCTCGACGGTTTCCGAGCCGGGAACGTCGCGCTCGTTGTGGGCGGTGTAGTCCGGGACGCGGCGCTCATACGAGCCCGTCATCAGCGGCGAGCTGATCATGAAGTCCGCCGAGGCGCGGTCGCATGCGACCGGGATGTTCCATACGACCGCAATTCGGAGAAGCGACTTGACGTCCGTGTCGTGCGGCTGCGGCTCGAGCGGATCCCAGAAGAACACGAGAAAGTCGATGCTTCCGTCGGCGATCATGGCGCCGATCTGGAGGTCGCCTCCGAGCGGCCCCGACTGGAGCATCGTGACTGGCAGTTCGAGCTCGCGCGCGAGCATCTGGCCCGTGGTCCCGGTGGCGACCAGGTCGTGCGCTTCGAGCATCCCGCGGTTGTACCGGGCCCACTCGATGAGGTCCTGCTTCTTGTTGTCGTGAGCGACGAGCCCGATGCGCTTTCGCGGCGCCAGCTCGAGTTTCATAGCAATCCCCTGTCCGGCCGCAGTGTTCGTTCTCCCGCGCGCCGGTCCCAGGATGACACAGCATGATTAACACCACGTTCCGGAGGCTCGTGCGGTCGCGCGACACGCTAGGTGTCACTGCCACGGCGCACACTGGCGCTTATGAAGTGGACGAAGCGCGCAGACGATCCCGTCCGGGTTCCCGCAGCCGGCAGCGCCGTCGATGGCGACGATTTCGACGACGCCGACGCTCTGCATCTTTGCAGCTGGTGCGGCCGCATTCTCGAAGGCGACCCGGAGGACGAACTCAACGGCGAGGGCCCCGGCCGCGATATCTGCGGCAATTGCAACAGGACGAAGAACTGGGAAGCCATCGAGATGGGCATGTGAGCGCCGCATAAGCGCCGCGTAAGCCGTGTCTGATTTCATCGGCGCGTTGACGAATAGCCGATGAGGGATCAGAAACTATGAACGCGACCGAAGGCCTCCGGATCGAACCAGGACGTCTGTCTGAGCCCGCCTCCGGCGACGGCCCCAAGACCGTCGGCGAGGCGGCTGAACTCACGGCCCGATACCGGCCCGATGTGGTTCGCGTGCTGTTCGTGGGGGAATCGTCGCCGGCGGGGGAGACGCATTTCTATCGCGGCAACTCGCAGCTGTTTCGCGCTACTCGCGACGGGTTCGAGCGCGGATTGGGCGCGCGGCTCGAGGCGCCGTTCCTGGAGTGGTTCCGCGATCTCGGATGCTGGCTCGTGGATCTGTCGGATTGCCCGTTCGACGAGATTCCCGCGGCCCAGCAGCCCGCGGCCGTCGACGCGGCGATCGCCCGGCTGGCGGCCACGCTGCAGGAGTTGCGGCCCGAGCGGATCGTGGTGGTGCTGCGCCGCATCGCGCCGGCCGTGCAGGAAGCCGCGGACGAGGCGGGTCTGCTCGAACTGCCGATCCACTTGCTGCCGTACCCCACGCGGCAGTGGCGCCCGGTCTATGTCGAGGAACTCGGCGGCATCGTCGCCGAGGTACTCGCCGGCGAGCCGGAGATGTCCGCTTGAGCGACTCGCGGGCATGCGCCCGGCAGACCACGACGGTCTGCCAGCATCGCCGGCATGGCACGGATCACGGTAGATCTAGACTCGGCGATGGTCCAGGAACTCCAGCGCCGCAGGACTCTGACGGGCAGTTCACTGGACTCCGTCGTGTCGGAGCTTCTGGCCGCGGCTATTCGGCAATCGGCGACGAAGACACCGCGCGACGCGTGGACGTCCCGAAGCATGGTTGCGCTCGTGGACCTGGGCGACAAGGAAGCACTGCGGCGGGCAATCGACGCCGGCTGAACCTGGGGGGCTGAGCGGTGGCGTGGTTCGGCTGGGTAGATAAGACGAGGCGCTGTCAGTCTGCGATGAAGTCGAACGCCGGCTCGATGGCGTAACGGAGGACAGACTCGACATTCGATCCGAAATAGCGGCCACGCGACGGATATGCGCGGGCGCCAAGGGTAAGAAGCGCCCGCCGCGGAAGGATCCCGCCTAGCGAGCGTCCCGTCGCTCGATGCGCACCGCGGGCATGAACCTGACCGCCACGGCCGCCACGATCAGCGCATCCAACGCCAGCAACACGAAGACCCACTCCAGGCCGCCCGAAAGCGACGAGCGCATCGCGTCCAGCCGGTCCGCAGATATCGTGGCGCGTCCGATCGGATCCAGGATTATCGCGGAGGACGCGCCAACCGAGGCCGTCACGATGCCTCCGAGCAACCCCACGCCCACCGCGCCGCCGATCGTCCTGCTGAACTGCACCAGCCCTGTGGCAACCGCGCGGCGCTGCCAGGGCACGGCTCCCTGGACCATGACGAGGATCGTGGTGGCCGAGAAGCCCATCCCGAGCCCCGTGATCGCCTCGCCGAGTGCCGCCACGAGAAGCCCGCCGCCGAGCGAACCCGGCCGCGTTGCCTGAGTGACCACGAGCGTGCCCGCGACAAGCATCACGGTTCCGAACAGGACCAGCGGCCGCGCCCCGAATCGAAGCAGGGCGCGCCCGCCCACGATCGAGCCGACCGGCCAGCCGATGGACATGGCGGCGACGGCTACTCCGGCTTGCAGTGCGTTCCCGCCCATGACCCCCTGCACGAGTGGCGGTACGTACGTGGACAGACTGAACATGACGATGCCGGACAGCGCGCCGATCGCCAGACCGGCCCTGATCACCGGCACGCCCAGCAGCGTCAGATCGATCAGCGGTTCCGCGACATGCCGCTCCCACGCGACGAACAGGACGAGCAGCGCCAGGGCCGCCGTCACTAGGCCGAGCGTGATCGGCGAAGTCCATCCCCACAACTGGCCGCCCTCGGTGGCTGCGAACAAAAGCGATACCAGCCCGAGCGTCAGAATGCCGGCGCCGGTGAGATCGAGCTTGTGGCGGTGGTGCTCCACTCGTTCGTGCAGGTTCAGTCCGATCAGGAGAGCGGCGATCAGGCCTACCGGCGCGTTGACGAAGAAGACCCAGCGCCAGCCGATCGTGGTGGTGATGACGCTGCCGAGCAGCGGCCCGATCACCGCGCAGAACCCCCAGACGCCCGAAAAGAGCCCTTGAATTCGGGCGCGCTGCTCGCTTTCGAAGACGTCGCCCAGGATCGTGAACGAGATGGGCTGGACCGCGCCCGCGCCGAGCCCCTGGATCGTGCGGAAAAGGATGAGCGTGGTCATGGAGCCGGCAAGGCCGCACAGCATCGAGCCGCCTACGAACAGCCCAAGTCCCACGAGGAAGACCGGCTTGCGGCCGTGCATGTCGGCGAGGCGGGAGTAGAGCGGAACCGTCACCGTCGAGGCCAGAAGGTACGCGGTGAAGACCCAGCTGTACTCGGAGATGCCGCCGAGGTTGCCGATGATCGTCGGCATGGCGGTCGACACGACGGTGCTGTCGAGCGCGGCCACGGCAAGCGCGAACATGATTCCCACGGCGATGACGAGCTGCTCCGGCGTCATGCCGATCCGGCGGGCGATGCCGTGGTGGCGGCGCGAACCGGGTACGGGCGGAGGCTCGGGCGGGATCATGCGCGGAAGTCTACGGCGTCGCCGAGAAGCTGCGCCGGCTCGTGGCCGAAGCGGTGGAGGAGCGCGACTAGCGGATCTTCGGGGCCCTGGGAAGCAGGTCGATGAGGGGCCCCATGCCACCCGCAAGCCCAGCCGCCGCGTTGGGGACCGCCGCCAAGCGCGCGTCGATCGCGTCGATCAGCCCGCGCAGATCCACACCGAGCCCTTGCGCGACGCCCGGATCGGCGCCCATCGAATCCATGAGCAGGCCGCGCGCCCCCAGGAGATTCCTCGTGACCCCGATGGGGTTGC
Organism: Chloroflexota bacterium; assembly: GCA_003153755.1. GTDB lineage: Bacteria > Chloroflexota > Limnocylindria > Limnocylindrales > CSP1-4 > Fen-1039. The sequence goes on from PMBG01000127.1 coordinate 16,803, forward strand.
CGCGGACCGCGTGCACGTATCCCGCGGCCAGCTTGATGACCCCCTGGTACAGCGCTCGTTCGGCCGGGTCGGACGTCCCCATCCAGGCCGGTTCGAGCAGCTCGTGGGCCTGGAAGAAGTCGCCGCGCCCGTACGCCTCGAGGCCCGCCTCGAGGGCGGCGCATCTCTCCTCAGTGGGAATGGGCCGGTAGGCCTTGCGGCGGTCGCCCTGCATCACCGTCGCGGCCGGCTGGGACCGCGGCTCGGCTGTTCGATCGGACGCGATCGATTCGTCCGTCAGACCAGGTCCTCGATGCGTTTGCGGGTGTCGAAGCCTTCGGTGAACTCGTGCCACCATTCGATCTTGTCCTCGCCCAGCCGCCAGCACAGCCACACGGGCCGTCCGGAGACCAAAGCCGGGAAGTCCACCAGGCCGGTGCCGATCTCGCGTAGCTGGATGTTCCATCCATCGATTTGCGCGACGGCCGCCTCCATCTGATCGATCAGGCCCTTCATGCGCAGCATGAGGCGCTGGGCCTCTTCGGAGCTTGCGTCCGCGGGTGGCAGCGCCGTGCGGGCGGCCGGCACCGGGCCCCCCAGCGTGATGGGACCGTTGGCGAGGGCGGGAGCGTCGAGTTCGAGAATCCGATCGCGAAGCTTGACCACGTCGCCGCGCAGTTCGATGAGGCGCAGCATCGTCTCACGCAGTTCGGGGAGCCGGGCGTTGGCCTCGTGGAGGTTGTAGAACTCAGTCACGCTGGCATGGTAGTCGACGAAGCGCGAAAGCCATCACGGCAGGGGTGCGGGCGGCGCCGTTTGGCCACGCTCCGCAACGACGGAAGCTGCATCCGTCGCGTTGCCGCCCGCCGAGACCGCGTGACGGTCCGCTCGGGCGGCTACCTGCGTTCGGCCGCCTCCATGCGTTCGCGCAATACGCCCAGCCGTTCGGGCCGCTCCCGCACGAATCGTTCGATGGCGGCCAGGACGTGCGCGCTGTCCAGGTGCGCCTCCTCGGCGACCTCGTCCACGGATCCGCCGGTGCGCCACCGGTCGTCCCAGTCCGGGCTCAGCGAGTACTCCCGGACGATCGGGTCGTCGGCCCAGTCGCGCATCAGCTTGTATGCGCCGGTCGTGATTACCATCGAATCCAGGCGATCCGCCGGCTCCACCGTGGCCGCCCGGTACGCGGCGTCCTGTCTGGCGAAGAGCTGCGGGCTGACGGTCGCGACCACCTTGACGTTGAGCCCGCGCGCGTCCAACTCGGGGAGCACCCGCACAAGGTTCGCGGTGGAGATGCTTCCCCGGACAAAGACCGTGCCGGCCTTCGGCGCGTCTCCGCGGAACGGCCGCATCACGTAGGCGCCGCGCGCCGCCGCGAAATGGCTCGGCATCCCGAGCGCGGCGCGATCCGGCACTTCCACCGGTGGCCGCGTGAGATGGAGCGCGATCACCGGCACGTCCGTGGCGCATGCCGCCGCGAGCATCACCGGTACCTCGTTGTACTCCCAGGGGTGCAGGTCCAGGACGTGGCCTTCCGGGAAGAGCTGCATCACGCCGGGCTCGAAGATCCCGAAGTGCGTCCGGGAATCCTCGGCCGTCTCCGGACCGGAGTGGCCGGCGACGTACAGGACCTTGCCCGTGCGCAGGTCGCAGTCCTGGGCCATCTGGCTGAACAGGCGGAGCGGCCCGTACTTGAGGTAGCTGAACGAGCCGTAGGTGGAGCATGCACCCCAGAAGCCATCCCAGTCGGTGAATGGATCGTCGGCGAAGTTGACGCTCGCGAGGCCGGCCATCATGCCCGCGTTGGCGAATTCGGTGATCTCGGTGGGCAGCAGCGCGCCCGTTGGGTTCTTGTCGCGCTCGTACCAGCCGAAGCCCGGCATCTCCCCGAACGGCTTGGCGAAACCGGAGATGTTCGTGGACTCGGCGAGGTCCGCGGAGCAGGCGATGAAGAGCGGCCGGCCGTAATCGCGTTTTGCCACGGCGTTCACGTACGAGCCCCACACTCCCAGGGCGGCGCGGTTCGGCTGGCGATCGCCGGGCGCGCGCCACATCTCCGGCGGGTAGCTCTCGGCATCGAACAGGCGGGGATCCGTGGTTGGGTTGGCGCGCCTGCCGCTCAGACGGATGCCCGGCACTTCCGCCGGCACCGACGCGGCGATTTCGAGCAGACGATCCGACAGCCAGTCGATCAGTGCCGGATCGCGGCGCAGGACGCTCATCGCGGTCGCGAAGTTGGCGTTGCCTTCGACCCGCAGCGCGGCCGGTTCCGACGGCGCCGGCTGATCGGTGCCCTGGTAGTCCACGTCGTAGCGGTCCATGAAGGCGTGGCGGACGGCCCAGAACTCCGGCGAATGCTGCTTGTGCGGCGTGCCGTGACTGGCGGCGTCGAACTTGCCGTAGCCGCGGCCCTTGCGGGTGCGGAACCACGCGACGCTCGGGGTGGCCGCGGGGTTGGGGCCGCGCGACGCGTCCAGGACGGCGCGGGTCACGTCCGGCCACTCCATGCCGTTCTCGGTCCCGGTGACGCGCCAGCCGTACGGGGCGAACCAATCCGCGGGTGTGCCGTGAACGACCGCCGAGTGGGCGCGCTCGTCGATGCCGAAGTCGTTCCAGTCGACGAGGAACACGAGATTGGACAGACCCAGGCCCCAGGCTGAATTCTTGGTCTCGTGCGCGGCACCGGGAGTGAGCCCGCCCTCGCCCTCCACGACGAAGACACGGACCTCGCCGGCCCCTGCTGCCTTGAGCGCAAGCGCCTCGCCCGCGGCGATCGGCATGCCGTGGCCGGACGGACCCGTGTTGGCCTTGAAGAAGAGCGTCCGTCCGGCCATTTCGGCGTGGCCGGGCAGACCGCCGCGATGCCGCAGCGTGAGCAGGTTCTCCCACGTGAGCGCGAAGCGGCCGTCCTCGGGGAAGGCGAAGCGCGGATCTCCGGAGCGTTCGAAGCGGGCGCGGAGCGCCTCGTTGAGTACGGCGAGCGTGGCGTAGACGAGCGGCACGGTGTGGCCGGCGGACAGTACGAAGCGGTCGCCGAAGCGGAGCCACGGCCGNNGGCCGGCGGATGTCCCAGCGCATCGCACCGGACAGGAGCAGCGCGAGGAGCATGTGGACCTTCGACCGCGATCCTCCCGGGTGTCCGCTTTGACGGTAGTCGAGGGTGAGATCGATGCACTCGTCGATCACGTCGGCGACGAGCTGGTAGCGCGCGAAGTTGGGCTCGGCGAGGGCGTAGAGACGCTCGACCTCGGCGGCCGCCGAGTCGGCGGCGCCCGAACCGGCGGCGGCG